>JACQWK010000115.1 GCA_016209525.1 Verrucomicrobiota bacterium | reverse complement strand
TTCTCACTATGACCCGTATGTAGTCCCGGCTTTAGCCGGCCAGCGCGAGAAAACCGGCTAAAGCCGGGACTACAAGCGGGTCGCAGGTCGTGCCTGTCGTCAAAATGAGAGTTGCGGCCGAAAATCCATCGCTACGATTCTTCCTTCCGGATTGATCAGCCAGGTTGAACTCTGTCCCGGCCAAGTCTGTGGCGGCGAAGGCCGAGGCTCCGGCCTTGCCGTCCTCGAGCCTGCGGCTTCGAGGAGAGTTCGAACACACCGATGTCGAGCAGGCCTCCGGCAAAAGCGGCCATCCGTGTCCCCGCGGGGGAAGCGATAGTGCGGGCGCAGAAATATACAATTGTATATTTGTGTATTGACTTCCTGATTTCGACCGCTACCTTCTTTCTGCGGCCACGGCGTGTTTGAACTGCCGGCTGCTGACGCAGAAACAGGAACTATGACGCGGTACAGTCTCCCCCCCGCCGAACTGGATGTGATCGCCTGTTTGCATCGGCAGGGGGAGGCCACGGCGGCTCGGTTGCGCGAAGCGATGCAGGGCTACCGTCCGATGTCGCACGGCGCAATGGTCACCCTCCTGAAGCGGCTGGAAGCGAAAAATCTTGTCTCCAGGAGAAAAGGACCGGTCGGCAAGGCCTTCGTCTATTCGCTGGCGCAGCGGCGCAGTTCCACGTTCCGCAACGTCGTGCGCGACCTGGTCCAGCGCATATTTCATGGGGACGGCGCGGCGCTGGTGGCGTCGCTGTTCGAGACCAAGCCTCCGACCCCGGAAGAATTGGAGAAGATCCAACACATGCTGGACGATCTGCGGGCCAAAGGGGCCAAAGAACGAAAGTGATTCTTGAGGTCAACCGCCAATGAACACCAAGCCACGCGAAGGGAATGGTTGGTTTCCCTCCGCAGCCGGACCGTGTGCTGCCGATTGGCCTCCATTCGCGTCCATGAGTGGTTGCCTGCCTGAATAGTTTTTAACGAGGAAAGTGATCATGAGTGTGCCGGTCGAACTCGTGAATGCCGCTTCGGAAACCTGGTGGTCATGGGTATTCCATGCCGCGTGGCAAGCAGCCCTGGTGGGAGGAATCTCGCTGGCGGTGATTCATATTGGCCGCCGCTGGCCAGGGCCGTTGCGTTATTGGCTGTTGGTCCTAGCGCTCTTGAAATTTGCGTGCCCTCCGTTCCTTTCGGTTCCAAGCGGCGTATTCAGCGTCGCTGGCCCGCGTCCCATCGCGCGCGAGACTGCGTCCGCTTCGAACGCGAGTTTCAGTCCGCGCGACGAAGCTCCGATTGAGGCGGGCCCACGTGTCACGGCAACGCCGGCGCCTATCTTCACGGAAATGGAGATTCCGAAAGATCCGGCGATCTCAGCGCCGCCCAGTCCCGCCTACTCACCGCCCCTGCCGTCCGCTCCGGCCTTGACTGGGAAGACCTGGCTCATGCTGGCGCATGCCGCGGGCGCTCTGGCCTTCCTCGGGTGGCTCGCCTGGCAGGTCGGCCGATTGAGCCGGGCCACCCGGCGAGCGCAATGCCTCAACGAAGGCGAACTCTGCGAACAATTCTCCCGCCTGGCGGAACAGTTCGGACTGCGCCGGCGGCCGCGTTTGATGGTTTCCCCGGAAATCCACACTCCGATTGCCTTTGGCTTGTTGCGGCCCACCGTCATGCTGCCGGACGCCGTCGTGGAGAATCTTCGTTCGTCTGAAGTGCGCGTGATCCTGGCCCACGAACTTACCCACTACCGGCGAGGCGATCTTTGGGTGAACTGGCTGCAATTGCTGCTGCTGGCGGCGTGGTGGTTCCACCCCATCGTCTGGCTGGTGAACCGGGCGCTGCGCCAAGTGCGTGAAGACTGCTGCGACGATTATCTCTTGGCGCGCGGCCTCACCTCCAACGACGCGTATTGCGACGTCCTGGTCCGCGCGGCCTCCGAATTATCCGGCAAGGTCCCTCTGGGCGCGACGCTGGGATTCGCAGAGCGCCTGCACCCGCTGGGCCGCCGCGTCGCGCGAATCATGGATCGGACGATCCGGCGGTGGCACAGGATGTCGGTGGTGGGAATCGTCGTCTTGCTCGCGCTGGGAGGGCTTTTGCTCCCGGGATTGAGAAGTCGCGAAGCGGACTCCGCCGCGGGCTCCGATCGCGAAGACCGGGAATCCGCTTTGCCGAAACTGATGCTGGCGTTGAATTCTGGAGAACAGGCCGCCGCCAGCGCGGAATCCCTGGAGGAACAATTCGCGAAGCTTCGCTGGGCGGGCGAGGACAACGAATATTTCGACGAAATGCAGAAGCGATCGCAGCAAATGGGCCCAGATGCCGTTCCCTTTCTCCTGTCGAAGTTGGCAAAGAAGCCAGGTCAAACCGACACCGGCAAAGTCGTGGACGAGCGCCGCAATGCGGCCATGGCGTTGGGCTTCATTGGCACGGTCACAGAGCAGGTCGTTCCCAAGCTGATCGAGGCTTTGGACGACGAGGCCGAGGTCACGTTCTGGGTCGATTTGGGACGAGATTTGCGCATGATCCGGGTGAGCGCAGTCGCCGCCGACGCACTGGGAAAAGTCGGTCTCAAAGCCATGAGGGCGGTTCCCAGGTTGATCGAAGCAGCGAAGTCTGGAAACGCCCGCGCGTTGGTTGCATTGGCCCGCATCGCACCCGAATCGAAGGAGGTTCTCGCGACGCTCACCGGCGCATTGCACGATCACACCGGGCACGGCGCTCCTCCGCTGGAAGGGGACTATCGCCAGACTTCGCTGGATGCGCTCGGCATCGCCGCCAAACGCAATGCCGCCGCGCTGCCCGCCGTGGCTGCGTGCCTCGACATGGACAACTCAACTTTTCGGAGGAAAGCGGCCGGCCACTTGGCCAAACTCAGCCAGGATATCCCGCAGGCCAGAGCGTTGGTCACCGAGAAACTCAAGACGGGAACTCAACGGGCCCGAGTCCAACTGGCGGCGGCGCTCGTGAATGAGGGCAGCAGGAGCGGCGAAGTCTTTTCGATCTTGTTTGAGGCGTTGCGGGGTCATGACGGCGACCTTAAGCAAGTGGCACTGGATGGGATCGGAGGGTTCAAGAAGCGCGTTGCGGAGGTCGGGCCGGTGTTGCGTGAAATCATAAAGAATAGTACCGGCAAACTGCGTGTGAAAGCGCTGCACGCGTACAGTCAAATGGGCCTTCGTGAGCCGGAAATCGTCCGGGCGGCCATGGGAGATCTCAGGAAGTGTCTGACGTCCCCAAACTGGGAGGACTGGGAGGACTGGGAAGTCAGGTTTGATGGGTACTCCGCTCTCACGGTTCTTGGCGAGGCCGCAAAAGACGCCGAACCGATTCTCTTGGAGTTGATCCGAGACCCGAACCCTCAAACGCGCGAGACGGCCGCAAGGAGTTTGGGGTGGATCAAAGCGTCGCCGGAGAAGGCGATTCCGGCATTGAAGGAAGCTTTGAACGATCCTGCGCCGCAAGTCCGGTCCGCGGCCCTCGATGGATTGGCGAAGTACGGCGAAGCCGCGCGAGAGTTCATTCCGACAATGATCGACCTGCTTCGAGGCACGAACGGCTGGGCGGCGGCAAATGCCCTCGGCGATCTCGGTCCCATTGCCGAACCGGCTGTGCCGGCCTTGGTGAAGGCGATCCAAGGTTCCGCGCGCGCCAGCGCGATCCATGCGCTCGGACGAATTGGTCCTGCCGCGAGACTGGCGGTTCCTGCTTTATTGACCGCTGCCAATGATCCATCGAGCGGCGTCCGTCTCCTTGCCGCTCTTGGCCTCTGGAAAATCGACGGCCGCACCGATGCCGTCGGCGTCTTGATGGATCGGCTGCGGTCCGACAAAGAGCTGGATTCGGTCGAGCGGAGACACGCTCAGTTCTTCCGCATCCGCGACATTCGCTGGCTTGGCGACATCGGCCCGGCGGCCAAAGCAGCGATTCCGATCTTGAAGGAAGTAGCCAATCGCGACGACGCCACGCGCGAAGCGGCGGAGGAAGCTCTGAAAAGAATTCAGCCGGAAGGCAAGCCGCAGGCCGCATCCCCGTTTTGAGTTCAGCGAAGTGCCCGCAGGATCGGCCAATCTCGGCACCTGAATCTCAGGCTACCGGATTTCAGAAAAGAACCGGAGCCTGGATCGTCTCAACGGGAGCACCCTCGTGGGCCGAATCGATCAGGATATCGTCGGGCTGGAGCTGTTGTTGGAGCCGTGCAGATTCGCGCCTCCGGATTTCAACAAGCCGGGCGGCCTCGGCCCGGACATGCAGCCGCGCGACAAACCGCTGCGAGGTGTGGAGTCGCCGAACTATTGAACCTTGAACCCAAATCCGGCAGTTGGGCCGCCACAAGAGAGCGCAAAGAACTCAAAGAGAAGCGGGGACATGGACCAATCGAATTCATCCGCTTGGTGAAAGAACAGGTTGGTGAAACCTCGTCTCGCTTTGCGATCGATGCGTTCTTTTGCGGCTCAAGTGCTTTTTCAAGGTTGATATTTCCCGGTGCGTGTTGAGCAGACCGTTCAACAACGGCAAAATTCTCCGGTTAGATTTGTTTCAGAAGGTCTTTCCAGCGCTTCCAAGCCTCCTCGCGCGCCTTCTTATTGGCCGCATTGGAGTCGGGCGCTTCGCCGGCGCGCATGAATCCGTGGCCGGCCCCGTCGTAGGTCACCGGCTCGTATTTCTTTCGGGCCTTCTTCATCCATTCGGCGGAGTTTGGAATAGTGGCGTTCACTCGGGCGTCGTTTCCGCCGTAAAAGCCAAAGACAGGACACTCGATGCGAGCAATGTCCTGTTCCCGCTCCGGACCTGTGCCGTAAAACGGGAAGGCGGCTTTGATGTTCTTATTGTTCGTGGCAAACCGGAAGGTTTGCGCGCCGCCCCAGCAAAAGCCGCCCACGGCCACTTTTCCGTTGCAAGCCGGCAGCTTCACGACGTAATCCGTCACGGCGGTTAGGTCGGCGGTGATCTGGTCCGGCGGGAGGGATGAGATGGCTTTGCGCACGGCGTCACCACTCCCAAGTTCGGCCGTGCCTCCGCCGCCCGGAGCGCTGCCCGAAAGCAAGTCGGGCGCGATCGCGATGAACCCGGCTTCAGCGAGTTGGTCGGCCACGCCGCGCACCCAGTCTGTAAGCCCGAAAATCTCGTGAATCACCACCACGGCCGTGGCTTTCTCTTTGACTTCCGGAAACGCGAGGAAGCAATTGAGTTCGCGGTTGCCATGCTTCACTTTCACCCACTCGAGGTGGCGTGGAGACTTATCGAGCCGAGCCTTGGCCCAGTCCTGGGCGCTGGCGGTGAATGCTGAGAACAACGTGAGGATTATGAAGACGTGTCTGTTCATGGGGTTTCTTGGGTTCGATGGGATTTAGAGGAGATTCTTCCGTTCAATACCTCAGGACGGCCAGCGGGCTTGAGTTGACCGGTTCGCGGAAAGGCTGCTAGCCAAACTTCGCGCGCGTCGGAAGCAAGCACCGGAGAACGCACTGGAGCGCGGGCGGCTCGCCCGCACTTTCGGGAGAGGTTGAAAAACTTGCGGGCGGGCCGCCCGCGCTCCGACGCGTCGTTTCATAGCAAGAGGGCCTTAAATCTCGGTGATTCTCACGGCGACGGTGTAGAAACCGGCGGGGGATTTTCGCTCGACATAGAGACTGGCGTTGGCCGTGCTCGCCGAAGTGAACACAGTTTGGTCCGCCGCGCCGTCCGGCGTGGCGGAGAAGGGAATGGGAGCCGGATCCTTGTCCAGCGATTCACGAAATTGGATTTCGTACTCCACTTTTC
Organism: Verrucomicrobiota bacterium; assembly: GCA_016209525.1. Classification (GTDB taxonomy): domain Bacteria; phylum Verrucomicrobiota; class Verrucomicrobiia; order Limisphaerales; family SIBE01; genus VHCZ01. The sequence goes on along the minus strand of JACQWK010000115.1, from coordinate 15,670 downwards.
GAGTGGCCCGGAAGTCCAGGCGAAATCGGGGAGCCGAACCGCCCGTCCCTTGGACGTTCGAACCAATGATCGAGTAACCCAAGCTCGGAATCTGAACTTCCAACAAATCGCGCCCGTCGAATTTGATGGTGTAGCGGCTCAGCGAACCGGTCGCCGGGCCCGCGAGCCGACGTCCATCGATGGCGTACACAGAACCATGGCACTGGCAGAATATCTGGTTGGTCGAAGCGTCCAACGGATCCACGGTACAGCCCTGATGAGTGCATCGCGAATTCAAGGCGTAAAAGGTGTCGTTCGGCCCTCGATTGATGATCACAGGATAGAACTGACCGTCCGGCATCAGGTCGGCCCGCAAGGGATTTATCGCCAACCGCACCGAACCGAATTCGCTCTGAAGCGCGGGGAAATTGCTCAGTTTGAGCCGCAGCGTGCCGGTCGTGGAGGTTGACATGAGCCGAATCTCGGCCGCGACGAGATCCGTCCACGCCTTTCCCAGCAGACTGGAATAGGCCGTGGCCAACGTGAAGGTCCTAAGAAAGCGGCGTCTGTTCAGGTGTTGTTTCATGCGAGGCCAATTCACCGTCAAGGTGAGACAAGTCAGTCACTTTGCATTGTGATACTGAACCCCCTCTCCCGTCCTCCGGTCATCTTCTCCCCATCCGATGAGGAGAGGGACGGGGTGAGGGGCATTCTTTGAACCTGGGAGATATTTCGTCTCAGTACCATGTTCTCACGCGCACTTCGATGTCGAGGTCGGTTCCGACCCGTTGCTTGAACCGGCTCAAATCCGCCATCGACGAATCTTGGTTCCGAAAGTGGTAGGGATAAATGACCTTGGGCCGGAAATCGCGGACCGCGCTGGAGGCTTTATCGACCGACATCGTGAACGGAATGTTCATGCACACGAAGGCCACGTCGATGCCTTGAAGGGCCCGCATCTCAGGGATGTCTTCCGTGTCGCCGCTCATGTAAATGCGTTTGCCGCCCACCGTGAGCACGTAACCATTGCCTTGGCCTTTGAGATGGTTGCTGGTTGTCAGATTGTAGGCCGGGACGGCTTCGATCCCGAGGCCCAGGAGGTTGGTTCGCGCGCCATTGGCCATCACGACGGTGAGAGAGCGCAGGGCCGACGACAGACCGTTGTAAACGGCCTGCGGCGCGATGATCGTGGTATTGGGGCCTCTGACGGCCTCGATGGTCGCCGCGTTGAAGTGATCGCCGTGGCTGTGGCTGACCAGAATGAGATCAGCGCGAGGAAAGCTTTGGAACAGCGAGGCCCCGCCGACAGGATCGTTGTAGATCATCTTGCCATTCCACCGCATGACAAACGTGGCGTGGTTGATGGGGTGAAAAACAACCTCCCCGTCCGCCGTGGCCAGGTGGTCGCCGGTCAAAGCGTTGCTATCACTCACTTGGAGCGCGCGATAAAAGCGGGCCGCAAAATTTGGAGGAGCGAGGTCCGTATGCTCGTTGAGCCCTGTGCTGCGAAGCGTGATGAGCGAATTCCAATCCAGCAGATTCGCCGAAGCGTCGATCCGGAAATTCAAGCCGCTCGGAGCGCGGAGTTTCAGGCGAACCTCCCGATTGGTCAGCATCTGAATGCCTTCAAATCGCGCTGCTTCTTGCGCTGCCAACGCCTGAGCGAATCCAAGCAACCAAAAAACCGAGGCCAAGCTCCCAAACCAGGTGTGTGATCGTGGTTTCATACGAATGCCAAAGGCGTGATCGTGACCGCCTGCATTCTGGCATGTGATCGATGCTTTTTCAACTCAAGCGGTGCGCCCGCACCCGTTCTGACCGACGAGGCGCCTGTCGGAACACGCGTGGGCGCGTGTGCTCCCCAATTCCGACTGCAAAGTTGCGCCGAGTGTTCCGCGGCTATCGAAGCGGGCGGGCACGTTAGTTCGCAGCGATGCAGTAGAGGTTTTCCCTCCCGCGCAGGAATAATTGGTTCCCGACAATCGCGGGTGAAGCGTCAAACCGGTCCTCGAGCTTGTTGGACGCGACGACTTCGAATTGAGGAGACTTCTTGATGACCAAGGCGCGGCCATCACGCCCGACGATATAGACCCGCCCAGCGGCGCCAACCGGGGATGCATAGAGTTCTCCGATGCCTTCGACGCGTTGCGCATCGATCAAGGCTTTGCCGGTGTTGGCTTCAAAGCAGGAGAGTATGTTATTGTTGCCGCCAAAGAAATAGAGAAGGTCCTCATAGAGCAGCGGGGACGGCACGTAGGGGGTGCTTTTATCGTGGCGCCACACGATGGCATCGGTGCCCGTCAGATCTCCGGTGCGGCCGAGGCGAATGGCCAGGAGCTTGTTGCCCCGAAAACCGCTCATGGCGTACACCACGCCATGGCCGGCGACTGGAGTTGGAATCACATTGGCAGTTAGCCCTTCGCACTCCCAGACAGCGCTTCCGGTGGCGAGGTCATAGCCGCGAGTTTTCCCGCTGGCAGGCACAACCACTTGCGCTTTGCCTTCATGTTCGACAACGAGCGGAGTACACCAAGTCCCGGCTTCGCTGCGGTCGGTTTTCCAAAGCGTCTTTCCGCTCCGCGTGTCGAGCGCGGTGATGAAATCCTCGCCGGTGTGATCCCAGTTGATGACGAGCCGGTCTCCGTGAACCGCCGGAGATCCTCCCTCGCCAAAGCCCATCGTCGTGCGCATCTTGCCGAGGTCGCGCTCCCATTTCAGATTCCCGTTCAAGTCGAAGCAGTACACGCCCCACGATCCGAAGGAGACGTAGAGCTGTTCGCCGTCGGTGACGGGAGAGTACGAAGCGTAAGTATTGTTCTGCTGGCGGCCTTCATGCGGGAGCTCTTCCCGGGCGGTCTTCTGCCAAAGCAACTTGCCGGTGTTGCGGTCCAAACAAAGGACCGCCCATTGGTAAATCTCGTTCGGCGGGCCGCCCCCCATGCCCCCGCCTCGCCCGCCTCGGGGACCCCCTCGTCCACCGCGCTCTGGTCCCTGCCCCGGGGCCGGTCCGGCTTGGGGCGGAGCCTGATTTTGCACTGCCGCTGCTGGCGGAGGGGTCGCCGCAGGGGCTGCTCTCTTGCCGGTCGGAATCGCGGAGAGGATGAAGATTTTGTCGCCCCAGATGATCGGCGTGGAGTCTCCTTCACCGGGAATCTTGACCTTCCATTTCACATTTTTCGTTTCGCTCCACTCGGCCGGAGGATCGCCGTGGGGCGCAACTCCGTTCAGGAGCGGCCCACGCCATTGGGGCCAGTTCTGCCCATCTGAGGCGGGGGCTGCCTGGGTATTCCAGAGTCCTGAGAGGGCCCCACAGGCCAGCGAGACAAGCAGAGCGCCCCGAACCGACGAACTGGGTCTGGCTCGCTCGAACTTGCCTGCGGTCGTGAAGGTCTTGGTTCCGAGATTGTAGCTTTGCGCGGTCATTTTCGTCTTTGGATTGGTCCGCCGGTTTTCGGCGTCTCACTTAAAGCAAGCGTCTGGTGGCGCCACAATGCGCGGGCATCGTGGGGCCGGGCGTCTCCTCATGAAGACTTGCCGGAGAGTGATTTGGTTACGCCCTTTTTGGCACACGTGGCGCAGGCGTCCGCGCCTGCGAGTTCTGGCGCCGTCTCGGCGCTACCATCGCCACGACCGGCAGCGAGACGCTGCCAAAACTCGCAGCCGGGACGACTGCGCTGCCTGGCTAAACACATACTGGGGGAGGGCCAGGGTGAGGAGAAAAGAGGCCAGTCAGATTCCCTGGGCCGCGAGATCTTGCCGGTGGGATCAGGAGTCGTGAGCCAGCGATTAGGCAGATTGAAAATCTGTTGCGCTACGCGTTTGCGAAGTTTCCCTGGCGAGGGCTGTGCTCATTGGCTAGCCACTCGCCCCGAACGACGGAGAGCGATCCGGGGGCGAGGGCCGAATTCATATCGTGGAATCAATGGTGTGCTACCGCGGGGGGATCCGCTCAATTCTTGGCGCCATCGTCCTTTTCCCAAGGCACAACCCATTTGTAGATGGTGTGGCCGCCTTCGTTGGATTCGTCGTCGGATGCGCTCATCGAGTGAACTTGCAGCGGCTTGGCGCCGCGCATATCGAAATCATGAGAGACGATGCGCGAACCGGGTTTGAGCTTCCGCAGTTGCGGCATCAGTTTGACGTTGAGTTCCGGCAAGAGATAGAGCGTGACCACGGAGGCCTCGCTCAGGTCCAGCGTGAAGATATCTTCCTGCTTGATGGTGACGAGGTGCTCGACCTTGCTCGATTTCACATTCGCGAGGGATTCCTTGATCCGCTCCAGATCGACGTCAAAGCCGATGGCCTTGACGCCATATTTCTTGGCGGCGGTGACGACAATACGCCCGTCGCCGCAGCCCAAATCATAGACAATATCTCCCTTTTTCACCTCCGCCATTTCGAGCATTTTGTCCACGACCTTCTGGGGCGTGGGCACGAAGATCACATCGGGCCGTTTCGCCGGCGCCTTTTGTGTTTCGCCAGCCGCCTTGGTTGTTTGGGCTAAGGTGGTCGCGGTTGATCCGGCCAAAAAATGGCAGCTCGCCACGAGGGTAAGGATGGGCAGAATGGGGTGTCGCATACGTTTTGTTTAGAAGTTATTTCGGGAGCGAATCAAACGGACCGCGATCGTCTGCGTCCACCTGAACGCTCATCGGCGGGTCGTGTATCATACCGTCTGGTTGAAAGCAATAGGCAAGACGCAGGCCGTAGGAAGGGTCAACCGTGTGCACAGAGACCATCTCGCAGCGCAGATTTTCAATCTGCTGTATCGCCGAGTTGCACTCGGCAGGGCGTTCGATACGGCGGCCGAGCTTGGCAATTCGAGCTTCCCGCAGAATGCAATTCTGCGATACAGCAGATTGAAAATCTGCTCTATGTCTGGCAAGGGCGCGACCTCGCCACTACTACTGCGTCTCGCCTTTGGTCACGCGCAAGAAAACCTCCTCGAGGCCGAGTTCATCTTCCCACAGCCCAGTCAATTTGAGTCCGCCGCGCACGAGCGTTTCCGCGATGAATCCAGGGTCCGTGTCGTGATCCTTGAAAGTCACTTTGACCTGTCCATCGACGGGGACCGCTTCCGCGACTTCGGGCCTGCCTTTCAGCAATTCGAGGGCTTTGGGCGAGTCCTCCTTCACGGTGACCCAATAGATCTGGCCGCCGGCCAATTGGTCGCGGACTCCTTGCACAGGGCCGGTGTAAATGAGCTTCCCTTTTTCAATGATCGCGACCCGATTGCAGAGCGTCTGCAATTCACTGAGGATGTGCGAAGAGATGATGATCGTTTTGCCGAGCCGTTGCAGCTCCTGAAGAATCGCCATCACTTCGATGCGCGCCCGTGGATCCAAGCCGCTCGCGGGTTCGTCGAGGAGCAGCAATTGCGGATCATGGATGAGCACCCGAGCCAGGCCGAGCCGCTGTTGCATGCCGCGGCTGAGGGCGCCGATCAACGCCCCTTCCTTCTCGCTCAGTCCGACCAACTCCAACACGTCTTTGACGGTCTTCTCGCGCTTGGCGGACGGGATTTTGTAGCAGGCGCCAAAAAAATCGAGATATTCGGTCACCTCCATGTCCTTATAGACGCCGAAGAAATCCGGCATGTAACCAATCACATGGCGCACCGCGTCCGCGTCTTTGACAACGTCATGGCTGAGAACTTCGGCGCGGCCGGCCGAAGGCGCCAGGAATGTCGCGAGAATTCGGAGCGTCGTGGTTTTGCCGGCGCCGTTGGAGCCGATGAAACCGAAGAGGTCGCCTCGGTTGACGGTCAGATTGAGCGCGTTGAGCGCGATGGTGGCGCCATAGACTCGGGTGAGATTGAACGTCTGAACGGCGGGTGTTCGATTCGTCGCTTCGTTTGGCATAGCTAGTTTGTGTCCGGAGTCACCGCCAGGCGCAACAGCGTATTGCGCTGGCTCCGGGGCGGTTTGAATCCGTTGATCGGGTTGGCGAACGAATGGTTTGCATCCCAAGCCAGCAGCACGGCGTCGCCGCGCTGGACCAACGGCGTCAAATCCAGCCCCGCTGGCGCCACGAAGTTGCGCTGGTGCTGTTGAACCTGGATGTGCGAGCAAAACGACGCCACCATGGAGTTCAGCGAAGGATTATCGAGCCAGCCTCGCAAATTGTCTCCCAGCGGATTCCGGCGCTGGTTCACGGCGTCCTGGAAACGATATCCGTTCGATTGCACGAAGGTTTGGAGCGGCACTCCTTTGGCCGGGTCCAGCTTGAACGTTTTGTTCTGCCCGGCCGGCAGCGTTCCCAACTCGAATACGAGTCCTCTCACGACGATGCGCGCGTCGGTGAGAGGGCGATCAAGCTGGTTATGCGCGCTCACCTCCCAAGTGGAATTCTGAGTCGCCACGGAGACGGTCAGCGGCACCGAGCCTGGCTGCACCCAGTCGTTCACGTATAAGAGACTGGTCCAGACCGGCACAAAAATTTCCGCGCGGAAAACATTCCCGGACTGTTCCACATTCGCCCGGCTGTTTTCCCGGCCGGTGCCGTACATCTCCAGCAACTCTCCCCGGAGCGTCGCGTGAGTTTGATCGGCCACGTCGGGCGAGGCCGGGGTGAAGGCGAGCGGATAGCGCGCGTTGGACGAGGAATACACCGAGGCGTAGGTGCGGCCGCGAAAGTCGGCGCGGTTGCCTCCGCGGGGCAGGACATCAACCACGTGCAGTTCGTTCCACTCCGTTTCGCCTGCGCGCAGCTTGTACCCGATGAAATAAATCAACAGCGAAAAGAGGACGACGTAGGTTGGAAAGGTGATCCAAGTCAGCATCTGGCGTCCGATCTTCTTCAACCAGTACTGGTCGAACGGTCCGATCACGATCAGATAGACCAAGAGCAGCAGCAACAGCCATTGCACCGGGAGTTTGCGCACCTGCCGGCTGTCGATCAACGCGCCGAACACGCCGTCGATGCTCAGTCCGCCGTAAGACGGAAAATCCGGCATCGTGTACCAATCCGAGGGCACGCTCGCCAGCTTTGACCAAAACCAAGGGCGGTTTTTCCAGGAACGAAACGGCTCCCGTTCCGGGCTGAAAGTCAGCAGGGTCACGCGGCCTCGCACGCGTTTGGCTTCGATGATCAATGGTTTGTCCTGGGCGGCCAACGTCACTTCTCCATCCCGCACTGAACCCGTCGCCACCGGCACTTGCGCTTGAGCGAACGCCGGATCGGCGGGCAGATTGGAGTACGCGTTCAGGCTCGAAACGCCCGGCCGCCTCCGGGAGGCGAGAGCCGCCGCACGGGCTGCGGCTTCGCTTCCGTCCGCACGCTGCAACCACTGGTGCAGGCTTTCGTCCACGGTCACGCTGACCATGTTATTGAGTTCGCACGGGAGAAGCTGTTGCAGCCACGGCGTGGCATTCACGTCGCTCAGTTGTTCGATGCCAACGATCAAATGGCCGCCTCCGCGGACCCACTCGAGCAAGGCCCGCACCTGATTGACTCTGAGTTCCAATGCCTTTTCGGTATTCAGATAGAGCGCGTCGAGGCCTTCCAGAGCGATGGGATTGTCGGGGAATTGCTCCGGCAGCAAACGAGCGACTTGCGGCTTGATCTCTTGGCGGTTGTGACGGACCTCCGGCAGTGTTGGCATCCCGGCAAACGTGCGCGGCAGCGCCCCCACCAGAATCCCTTCCCACGCCAGGGTCCGCGGCTGGAGGTTTTGCCGCTCGGAATGCAATTTACCCCGTTCGTCCACGAGCCGGGCGCTCCACTGAAACGACCGCCCGCCCGAGGCGAACATCGGAAGGACAAACCGTTTGCGGGTATTGGTCGGCAATTCCGCTGGAACCCGCCGGACCTGGTCCGAGCGCAAATTCCCGCTGGAAATCTCGATCACGGCGTTAAACGTTGGTCCATCGTTGAAAATCTCGCACGCCAGCGGAAACCAGCCGGCTTCGCGGACGACGCCGTCGTAACCGACGAACACATCGAACTGCAGTTCGGCACGGGCGGAGAGCGCCAAAAACTGAAGGCAGGCACAAAGGCACAATCCGCGAAGAGGCCATAGTATCCTCGTAACAGCCGCGGCAAGGGGGCTCTGTTCGATTTCGGATTTCGGATTTCGGATTTCGGAATTGGAACAGTGAGCCTCTTCACGTCGCCTGCTTCTTCCTGGACGCGCGCTTTGGGTCGCGGGATCAATCGCACTCATTGTCTGCAAACTCCGGCGATAGTATGCCTGCACTTTTGAAAATAACCAGCTTTTGCATTTGGACCGCGCGCGGCAGCTTCGTGCTCAATCTTTCTCAGTTTCGACATCCTTAATGACAACCTCAGAGGCACTCCATCACGCCCGTGAGTATTCTCGGAGCGCGGCTGTGGTCGAAGACCCGGCCGCAGCGGCCGAATGTCGCACTCGGCCATGGAATGGCCAAAGGTCCCCTGATGTGAACTCCGTAGGGCATGAGAAGCCGCGAAACGCTTGGAGTGCGGACGAGTTATCGCCGCTTTGAATGGCGCGAACAGCCTCAGCCTTGCAGGCGTTGACGAGTAGCCGCACGGCTCAATCTACGGCGATAAGTCAGGCAAGCATGCGAACGCTGTTGGGCGCGACTCGGTTTTGACCTGCGCTCATCGACGCGGAAGAATTCCCGATTGGTTTCGGCTGGCACCATGTCGCCGGACGGCAGTATTAGGTCGTGCCACTTCATCATTCTGGCCACGCGCGCGACCTCATCCGGCGTCGCAATTCTCCTCGGCTTGGTGTTGTTTTTCACAAAGCCACCGTAAGAGGCCCACTCCGGCACGTCAATGCTGGGCGCTGATTCGAGCTCGTCCGCGTCGTCGTTCTCGTCCTCGGAAACCAAGCTAATATCGAAGACGAGGAGGAGCACGACGACGAGGACGAGGTCCGGACTCAATTTTTGGACACGCTCTCAAGCCCTAGGCAAGCACCTGCCATTGGGTCTTGGCGCAGCCCTAGGCCGGAGGTTGGAGAAAGCCTTGGCGTGCCCAATCGTCCTGCAAAATTATTCCGAGTCGGTCACCCCGATTCATTGGGTGGGAGGCGGCTCCTGAATATTGCACGCGCAGTTGGCGATCCAGGCAGCGAACCGGACGCCTGCTCCACCAACCGTCCAGAGAAACTGGGAACTGACACCTTTGCCTTTACGTCCGCAACATCGCAGCCAAGCACCAAAGCGGGGCGGACCATTGCAGCCAATCCGAAATCAATCTGCCAGACGTCACCGCGCCTTGCGTTTGGCACAGACAGCTTCCCGCTTGTCCAAGGCGCGAGCGACTGGATCGCGCCCAGCGTTCCCGCACTTCCCCCAACATCCTCACCAAACACAACCCTGCGGTTGTCGGTCGCGTGCAGGAACTGACCGAGTTGCGCAGTGCACTGAATGAAAATCGTTCGACAGGAAACTACTCACGGCGCATCATTCGCTTCCGTATGAGCCGGGACCGCGATCCGCGCCCTAATTTCCTCCGCGCTACGCGACTTGCTGCTGGATCGGAACGCGCTTATCTCCCAACACCTGGCCAAAACTGCGCCGCTTCGGCCACAAGCGTCAGATCGAAAAAGAGAAGGCCGGCCGCCAAGTCTGCGAGTCCGCGATGTCGTCAACCTCTTCCCCTCCTGTGGCTGCCGGCGACGATGAAACCGGCCGGAAGTTGTAAGCGCCACTCACGCGCCTCCGGATACGGTTGACTGGGACGCGAACCTCTTCCTCATCGGCTCATCCAAGTCGAACCGTTTCACATCCAAGATGCTTCACGATGTCCAGCAAGGACGCCCGCCGAAGTGGCAATTTGCCGCATGCCCCGGCGAGGAAGTGAAGGGAGACTATGAAGTTCAGCTCTCAGGGGAGCTGAGTTCCGGTCGTTTCGCGACCCCCTGCGGCCGCGCGCAACAGGAGGACGGTGGCGAGCACAGCGACTACGGGCTGGTGGTGCGGTCGCCTCATCCTCGATATCCCCAGCGGATGGTGTGCATTCTAGCGGGTCCTCACAGTCTGGGCACAGGCGCCGCCTGTCTTGCCGCAACAAAATCCCAGGTGATTCGGCAAACCAGCGAGCGACTGGGCGGAGTCTGCGATTTGGCCACTCGGCACCAAGCGCTCTGGATTTTGGTTAAGGGCACGGCTGCGGATGATCGCCACATTGACCCAGCCGGCGTCGAAGTGCTTGATGCTGGGGTTTACTGTTGATTTCGCTACCTCGCTTAAATGCCCTACGACCTGTTCATCAGCTACTCGCGGCGCGACAATGAACGCGGGCAGGTGACCGCGCTCAAAGCGCAAATCGAATCCTCCTTCCGAGCGTTTGCCGGGCGCGGCTTGCGGGTGTTCTTCGACACGCGCGAAATCGCCGGCATGGATGACTGGCGATGTCTTCCCCCTCTCCTCCATCGGATGGAGGAGAGGGCCGGGGAGAGGAGGCGTTTTCTCAGTCAAGATTCTCTTCTCCTCGGTCCTCTCCTCACGCGTTCCTCGCGGAGCGAGGAAGGAAATGGCCGAGCCTTGAGACAGTCTCACTTCGCCAGCCCCTACTGCCGCCGGGAATGGGAAGATTACGTCCGCTACGAAGCCATGCGCCAATGCCTCGGCGAAGGCGTCGCGCCCGTCTTTTTCGTCACTTTGCCCGACGCCGCCGATCCGAAAACCGATCAGGCCCTCGCGCGCTGGATTGACGAGATTCAGCGCCGCCAAACCTTCGATCTGCGCCCGTGGCACGACGCGGGCGAACAGGCTTTGCAACAGGCACACGTGCGGCAGACGCTGGACCAACTCCACGCCTCCGTCCGCGAGCGACTGGATCGCGCCGAGCGTTCGCGCAGTTCCCCGAACAACCTCATCAAACACAACCCCGCGTTCGCCGGCCGTGTGCGCGAACTGACCGAGTTGCGCCATGCGCTGAATGAAAATCGTTAGACAGGAAATCGCAAACGGCGCACCATCCGCTTCAGCATGAACCGAGAGCGCTTCAAAACTCCGCCGCAAGGGCTGACCCCGTTCGTCCTCGACACCCGGACCACGCCAACCGCGCCGACATCCGTGAGGAGTCGCATCTGACCATGGAAAGATCCTCAGCAGGAAGTCGCATGTTGAAGATGAAAGACGTCCAGACAAGGGTTGACTCGCTGCACGGTTCGAAATCCTACGCGCGGGTCTTCCTGAGCTCCACGGCGAGGGATCTTCGCGAGTGCCGCGATGCAGCTTATCAAGCCTTTCAGGGGATTGACGGATTTCATTGTGTCCGCATGGAGGACTTCGGGGCACGCGATTGGGAGGCTGACGAATTTTGTCGACGTCAAGTCTCCGAATGCGACCTGTTTGTTGGGATCGTGGGACACCTGTATGGCAGTTGTCCCCATGGATCCGAGGAATCCTTCACGGAGCGGGAGTACAACGCCGCGGTCGCTTCAAACATTCCTCGTCTGATGTTCCTTGCTCCCGATGCATTCCCAGTACCGGCTGATTTGATTGAACCAGAGAAGAACAGGCTCAAACAACAGGCTTTCCGAGATCGTGTCAGAAGGGAACGGATTGCACCTGCCACGTTCTCATCCCCGGCGGATCTCCGTGCGGAAGTTGCGAAGGCTATCGCCAATTGGAAGTCCGAACGTCAGGAGACAAAGCGGTTAGCCGCTTCCGAAACGACTAACACAATGCACGGTACCGTGCTGGGCGAAACTACCGAAAGGCCGACCTCATTTCGGGACGTACCACCTCCACCGGACGTCTTGGTCGGTCGAGACGAAATCCTAGCTGCCCTGCGTGATCGCCTCCGGCAGGGGGGGGTGACGATTCTCAAGGGGGAGGGAGGCATCGGCAAGACAGCATTGGCTCTCACCGCGGTTTATGGCGCCCACAAGGCCGGTGATCTTCCTGGCGGTGTAGGCTGGGTAGATTGTTCGTCGAGTACTGACTTCTCGGAATGTTTAAGGGTTATCTGCGCCGGCTTCTTCGGCGATCGGATGGAGGCGGAGCCACCCGAGCGCCTTCAAGAGCGCGTAGTGACTAGACTGCGCGAATATGCCGCGTTGGTTGTCTTGGACAACTTCGAGTCCGTGGCAAACGACACGAATCTGTTACAGTGGGTCGCCTCTGTTCGAGTTCCCATGCGGGTTTTGATTACGACGCGCTTAGTCCCAGATGGCCTACACGGCGAAGTTCTTAAGCTCGATGAATTGAAGCCTGCTGATGCAATCGATTTGTTTGTCAAGCGAGCCACCGGAAAGGGACTTAAATCAGTGGACCGGAACCTCGCGGTAACTCTCTGCTCCGCGGTCGGCAACCATCCGCTAGCGATCGAACTATTAGCACCAAGGGCAGCGCGGATGCCCTTGCCACGACTGCTAGAAAGGGTCCTCAAAAGTATTCGAGACATTGCCGCGAACGATCCGACCCGTCCAGAGCGACATAGAAGCCTACTTGCCTGTCTCAAGCTTTCTTATCAACGGCTGCGGCATGCCGCACGTCATCTCCTCCTGCGTCTCAGCGTACTACCCGACGGCGCCGGAGATGAGGTTATTCAAGCTGTTACTGGACGCAGCGATTGGGACAAGCCGGCAGCGGAGTTGGTCAATGCATCGCTGTGGCGTTTCGACGGGACTCGCTACAGCCTGCATACTCTCGTACGCCAGTTTGCGTTAGCGCAGCTTGCGCCCAAAAAACGGACCGAAGCTGAACTCCACGCGGTCCGGTCCTTGTTGAATCTGGTTAGATCAAAGGGTCAGATGAGTAAACGTGGCGCTGGGCCACCTGACGAAGCAAAGGCAGCCCTGAATTGGTTTGCAGCCGAATGGCGGAACATTGTGACCTGTGCAGAGCTCGCGTTCGACGCTCGGGACTGGAAAGCGGTGGGTGAACTGGCGGATGCCATCGTAGAGTTTTCTCTCGTCCGAGGCCATTGGGCGGATTGCGAGAGGCTTTATAGAGGCGCGTTAGCTGCGCGCTCTAATGCCCTAGACCGCAACGGTGAGGCAAGAACGCTTAGGAATCTTGGCGTTTTTTATCGCTATCAGCAGAGGTGGTCAGACGCGCAGACCGTGCTTGAGGACAGCAGAACCATTTATCATGGGCTTAACGACCGCCTGAATGAAGCCGAAGCGATGAAGTATCTTGGGAGAGTACACGAGCACCAAGGACGACTAGCGGAGGCGGAGAACCTGCTTCGGGATTGCTTTCCAATACTTCGCGAGTTCGGCGACCGTGTGAGCGAAGGCCAAGCCCTCGACTACCTTGGCGGGGTATTGGAGCACCAGGGGCGCTCGACAGAGGCAGAGGAACACTATAAGCGTAGCCTTACCCTGCGGCGCCAGACGAGAGATTGGATTGGAGAGGCGCAGACCCTGCATAACCTTGGGCTGTTCTGTCAGCGCCAGAACGATTGGCGGCAGGCAGAGCAGTGCCACAAGGAAAGCCTCGAAATCTGTAGGAAGTTCGGTGACCATACGGACGAGGCGAATAACGCTACTAATCTTGCCATCATTTGCGAAACTGAAGGACGTTGGGACGAGGCCGAGCCCTGGTATCACCAGGCGCTGGCGACACGGCGAGAGATTGGCGATCGTCGTGGGGAAGCTGACGTACTCGCCCGCGTGGGAGGTTTTTACGCACGTCAGACGAAGTGGGCAGAAGCAGAAAACGCTTACCGCGCCAGCTTGGCCATCAAGCGGGAAATGTGTGAACTCGATGGTGAGGCTGCTACGCTTGTCACTCTCGCTAGCCTGTACACGAATCAGGGGAATCAGGGTAAAGCCAAGGCGACTTATGAGGAGGCTGAAAACGCGTACCAGAAGAGCCTATCGCTTCAACGCGGGTCGGGAAATCGTAAGGGGGTGGCGTCTGCCTTCTTTCTGCTGGGTCTTTTTTACGCGATGCGAAATGACCACCCTAAGGCGGAGCAAGCGCTGCAAGAAGGTTTAAAGATTTTCGAGGCCATTGCTGACCGTAGCGCTCAGGCAGCTCTGCTCGTAAGTCTTGCGGGTATCTATCACAGCACCGGACAGTGGGCAGCAGCTAAGGATACTTATGAGAAGAGCCTGGCAATTTGCCGCGAGATCTCCGATCAGCCTAGGGAAGCGGGGGTGCTTTACACCCTCGCCAACACCTCTCAGAGCATGGGCAAATGGTCTGACGCGGAGGAACGTTATCGGCAGAGTCTCGCCATCCATTCCAGGTTAGGCAACCGCGCAGAGCAGCACACTATCCTCAACGCGCTTGGCATTCTTTATCGGCGATGCGAGCGCTGGACGGATGCGGAGAAATGCTATCAAGACAGTTTATCTCTCGCACGTGCCTGCGGTGATCGTTTGAACGAAGCCAGAGTCCTGAACAACCTCGGTACTTTGTATTCGTACGACGGACGGTACGAAGAGGCAGAGGCCATTCTTAATGAGAGCTTAAAGATGAAGCGAGAGGTCCGCGATCGTTTAGGAGAGGCATACACACTCGATAGTTTGGGAGAAGTATTTCAGTTCCAAGGCAAGTATGCTGAGGCAGAAAAGGCTTACGCCGAGGCGTTGACAATATGTTCGCAATTCGATGATCGGTTCGCCGAAGGGGCCATTCGCGGCCACCTGGGGGGGCTACTATCGATACTTGGGCGCTTCAACGAGGCGAACAAGGAGTTGCGGACCGCACGCGGCTTAAGCCCCGGGGATTATTCCATCGTCCTGGAGGTCGGAATCAACTGCTGGCGGGCTGGGCGACACGAAGAGGCCGTAAGCCAGTTCCGCCTGGCGCGCGATAACGGAGTCGACGCACTGCAGACAATCCTCTTTGAGTGCATTTACCTGATGCGGACCCGGCGCGAAGATGCAATACCGCAAGTCGTTGCTCAGACGGCGGAGCGCCATCGGAAGATTCCCGACCAAGCAGCGACTGTTCGATGGATGGCCGGCAAGATTTCAGAAGAGGAGCTGATGACCTACGCCACAACGAAGAGCAGCAAATGTGGCATCTTGTATTGGGTGGCGGAAAAGGCGCTGGCCTATGGCGATACAGAGCACGGTTACAGACTGATCGCGGAATCCCTCACCACAGGGGCGACTAGCACATATGAGTATCGACACGCCGTGGCGCTAAAAAACGCTGAAAAGCTGTAGCTTCAAGCCACCAACCGGCTAGCGGAGGCGGAGCCATTGATGCGGCGGCATCTGGAAATCTTTTTCAAGTTCACGGTCTCCACGGGACATCAGCATCCGCATTTGCAAACAGCCATCAGGAACTACGCCGCGTTGCTCTCGCAATGGGCCGCAGCCCGGCGGAAGTGCAGCGCAACTCAGCGCCCTCGCGCGTCCATACGGCATCCAATTTGGCAGCGGTAGCAAAGGCTGATTCACTCATGCCCTACGGCCTGTTCATCAGCTACTCGCGGCGCGACAATGAACGTGGGCAGGTGACCGCGCTCAAACGGCAAATCGAATCCTCCTTCGCGCGTTCGCCGGGCGCGACTTGCAGGTGTTCTTCGACGCCCACGAGATTGGCGGTGACGAGATTGATTTCAATGGTTGCCGAGGCCAAGAATCCCGCGCAGCCTCTAGGCGAAAATATGACACGCCGCGATCTCACCTTCGCGTCTTTGTCAGCTCGACCTTCACGGACCTCAAGCATGAACGCGACGCCTTGCAACGGGACGTGTTCCCGAAGTTGGAGCAGCTCTGCGCGAGCCGGCAGTTTCAATTCCAGGCCATTGATCTGCGCTGGAGTGTTCCGTCTGAGGCCAG
>JACQWK010000114.1 GCA_016209525.1 Verrucomicrobiota bacterium | reverse complement strand
GAGACAACGATGACTTGGGGGTGGATTGGCGAACGGTTGGTGATGGGCACCTCGGGCTACACGGCAGACTGTCTGCGCCGGAAGTAATGTGTCTATAATCTGCGGGACTGACCCCTTTACGGCCCGGAACCAGAAGGAATACAGAAGCGTCCGCACGAGCATGCAGACGGCGGGGTATCTGAAAAACCGGCTCGCAATTCTCTCTTTGGTCGGCGTGTCCATTCGAATTTCGACTTTCGAGTTTGTCCGGAAACGACGTTCCAGTCTGGAAAGGTCGAGCCGGAAACGAAGTTTTTCAATCGATCAGGATCGCCCGAAACCGTCACAAGCCGCGCAGATTTGTTGGCGGGGCGAGACTCTCGTCGAGCCCTGGAATCCCTACTGGCAAGGGAGTCAGGGCTCGACGGAGTCTCGCCCCACCGGATTTGATCGCGGCTTCGCCGCTTCGCCGCAGGCGCATCTTGACACTGCCACCGAATCTCCAAAGGCGTAACTCCCTCTCCTCCACGGAGTGGAGGAGAGGGCGGGGGAGAGGAGGAGCGTTTCATCCAACCATATCTGGCCACGGTCACCACACGAGGTTGCCCTCTCCCCAACCCTCTCCCACTCCTCCGTCGTGGGAGAGGGAGAAAACAACGGTGGCATTGTCAAGATGCGCCCCTTCGCCGCGCATCGCCGACTTTTGCCTAGAGAATCACGGCGGATGCCGGTAGCTTCGATTCCATGCCGGGCCAATCGATCAACATACAAAGCTGCGAGATTTACCTGACGAACTTGCAGACGCGGATGCCGTTCAAATATGGCATCGCCACGATGACGAAGGTGCCGCACGCCTTCGTCCGAGTGCGCGCCGATGTCGATGGGAAAATGAGCTTGGGGATCTCCGGCGATCTTCTCCCGCCAAAATGGTTCACTAAGGATCCGGACAAACCGGTCATCGACGAAATCTTTGAGATGATGCGGGTGATCCGGCACGCGGCGACGACCTCCGTTGGACTGAGGGGCGAGTCTGTTTTTGATGCTTGGCGCCAGCTCTACCGTTTGCAGGAGGAGTGGGGGCGCGGCGAACGACTTCCTCCACTCTTGGCTCATTTTGGCACTTCGTTGGTCGAACGCGCGTTGATCGAAGCGGCGTGCCGAGCGGCGGGCCGGCCCTTCGCCGAGATGGTGCGCACGAATCGACTCGGAATTCGGCTGGGCGAAATCCATGCCGCTCTTCGCGCGAAGGCCCCAGCGGATTTACTGCCGGACCGTCCGCTCGAACGGATCACGATCCGGCACACGGTCGGCCTGGTCGATCCATTGCTCGACGACCACATCCAGGCGGCCGATCGCCTTCACGATGGGTTGCCCCAGTCGTTGGCTGCGTCCATCCGACTCTACGGGTTGAGGCATTTCAAAATCAAAGTCACCGGCCATCTTGATCACGATCTCGACCGGCTCGAACAGATCGCCCGGCTGCTCGAGCAAGGAGCAAAGCCGGATTACAGGTTTAGCCTCGACGGGAACGAACAGTTTAAAACCTTGGCGGACTTCCGCACGTTTTGGGAAGCCGTGCAGACCAGGGCAAGCCTGAGGGATTTTCTCAAACACCTCTTATTCGTCGAGCAGCCGTTGCATCGGGACGTGGCCCTCCAGCCGGCCGTGGGCGCGCTGTTCTCGCAGTGGCCGCTGCGGCCGCCGGTCATCATCGACGAATCGGACGGCAGCCTCGACAGTTTGCCTGCGGCCATGAGCCTTGGCTACGCCGGGACGAGCCACAAGAATTGCAAGGGGGTGTTCAAGGGGATCGCGAATCGATGTCTCCTCAGGCTCCGGGAGCAGGAAGACCCTCGAAACCGGTGGATCATGAGCGGCGAGGATCTTGGCTCAATCGGTCCGGTCGCGGTCATCCAGGACCTCACGGCGATGGCGGCCCTGGGCATCGAAAGTGTCGAGCGCAATGGTCATCATTACTTCTCCGGTCTCTCAATGTTCTCGGCCGAGATTCAGCGGCAGGTGCTGGAAGCGCACCAAGGCCTTTACCTGGCGAGCGAGTCGGGCTGGCCCAGGTTGAAGATCGAGGACGGATGGATCGATGTGGCCGGACTGAACCAATCTCCCTTCGGCGTCCGATTCGTGGTGGACGTGGAACAGTTCACACCCATTGACAAATTCCAACCAGCGTGACGGGGCGCATCTTGACACTGCCACCGAATCTCCAACGGCGTAACTCCCTCGCCTCCACGAAGTGGAGGAGAGGGCCGGGGAGAGGAGGAG
>JACQWK010000126.1 GCA_016209525.1 Verrucomicrobiota bacterium | reverse complement strand
CGACCTGTCGTTCATCCAACGGTCTCTTCAACAAGTGGAGGCGCTTGCCGGCTTCGCTCCCTCACCCCGGCCCCACTTCTGTTGAATTAGGAATAAATTCAATTCTATCCCGATCAGGCCTTGCGCTTACTCTTACTCCTAATCTTAATCTCTCCCGGGAGTTGCGGAGCAAGAGTAAGATTACGATTACGAGCAAGAAACGGCCGGTTGACCTTAATTCAACAGCAGTGCACCCCGGCCCTCTCCCGGAGGGAGAGGGAGGAGCGTCTTGGGCTTCCGGAAGAATCAGGAGTTTGGAGAGTGTGATTCTATCCAGCCGCCGCCGAGTGCTTTGATGAGCTGGATCGCTTCGATCAGCCGCCGGCCAGCCAGTTGAACCTTCGCGCGCTCGGTTTCCAGCGCGGCGCGATTGGCATCCACCACTTCGAGGTAACTGACAATCCCAGCGCGATATCGGTCCGACGCCAATTCCGCCGTGCGCCGGGCATTCGCCACGGCGCGATCTTGCGCGGCAGCTTGCTCCGAAAGATGATGGACGCTCGCGAGGCCGTTCTCCACTTCCCCGAACGCGACGAGAATGCGCTGACGATACTTTTCGACGGCTTCCTCGTAAGCGGCGCGAGCCCGCCGGTGATTCGCGCGATTGCGGCCTCCGGCGAAAATCGGGAGCGACACACTGGGTCCGATAGACCAGATCCGGCTGTCCCAACTGAAAAGGTTGTTGATGTCCCCGCTCACGTAACCGCCGGAGCCAGTGAGGCGGAGGACCGGAAAGAACGCGGCCTTGGCGACACCGCCGCGCGCATTGGCGGTGGCAAGCTGACGCTCGGCTTCGGCCACATCAGGCCAGCGCTCGAGCAAATCCGCGGGCAGTCCGGCAGGTATCGCAGGCATTGTCGGCTTCCAATGCTCAACGGCTGCGAGCGGCGTCAGTTGAAATTTCGACGGACTCTCGCCGATGAGGATGGCGAGCGCGTTTTCAAGTTCGTCGCGTCGTCTGGCCAGCGACGCAGCCTCGGCTTCGGTGCTGGCAAGCTCAGTTTCCGCGCGAGCGATATCGAGTTCATTCCAGATACCACCCTCGAAACGGCTTCGAACCAGGCGCACTTGTTCGATGCGCAACTCGATCGTGCGCGTCACGGTCGATATCTCCGCGTCGAGGGAACGGAGGGCGAAATAGTTCTGCGCGATGTCTGCTTGCAGAGTGAGCAGAAAGTTGTGAAACGCCGCGGCGCTGGCTGCGGCTTCGGCACGGGCGCCCTCGAAACCCCGGCGGACGCGGCCCCATAAATCAATTTCGTAGCTCAGGTCTAGCGGCGCGCGAAAGGTGCTCGCGGTCACATCGCCGAAACTTGGCACCTGGTTGGGCGAGAAATGCTCGCGTCGCGCGCTCGCGTTCGCGTCCAAGTCAGGAAGTAGTCTGCCGCGTGCGATCCGAGCCGTAGCGCGCGCCTGTTCGACGCGTGCCATGGCGGCTTTCAATTCATGATTGGATTCGGTCGTGCGGCGCTCCAAGTCGCTCAGCATGGGGTCGCCGAAGACTTCCCACCATGCGCCCCTTGGGATGTGGTCGAGCGGCCGGCCTTCCTTCCAAACTCCGAGTTCCGCAGCTTTGCACGAGTTTGTGAAATATTCGGGCCACGCCCCGCACAGGAAACGAACTTTTGCCGGCTGCACGGCGCGTAGGTCGTCGCCATCGCAGCAGTGTGGGAGCAGGTTCACGGCTCGAAATTGGCACTTGATGTGAGCTCATATTGAACAGTTCATGATTAAACCGACATGAAAGAAGCCCCTCACCCCATCTGATGGGGAGAGGGTGAGGGGCATTCTCCATGTCACCTAACTTTTCTACGGATCAATAATTTCAGAGCGAGCCGCCGTCGCTCAGGCCGGGAAGGCTAAGACAGGCCCTTGGCGTCGCAGCGCCTCCTGCCGTTCGTGCCATGCAGCGATCGCTCGGACCTTCTCCAGTGCGAGCAGCGGGAAAACCAAATACGGATAGGGAGTCTGCCACGCCAGAGCCTCCGCCTCGTTGAGTGCGAGCCGGAAGCTCCGAGGCTGTCGGCTCGATAAGACTGGGAACTGGCGTTCGATGTCATGGCGTACGGCTGCGACGGCTTCGAGAGGTATTTGTTCAGGTTGAGTGCGGTGAGTTTTCATGTCGAGGTGGTGTTATTCGGATTAGCAGTCAAGATGAGACCAATCGATGTGAATGCGTTAATTCAGTTGCCCCTCACCCGTCCTACGGACACCCTCTCCCCATCGGATGGGGAGAGGGATGGGGTGAGGGGGATTCGTCTCGTCTTGAGAACGAAATGGAATCACCATGGGTGGGTTAAGTGGCATATGGAACGAAAGTAGTAGTTGTCCGTTTAGTCAAATTTAAATGCAAAAAAAATTAGTCGTTCATGCCGCCACCGCCTCGGATTCCTTCACTCCCAGCATCTCAAGAGTTCCGCGCACCGCATCGCGTAGCACGCCAAGATCATTTTGGATGCGCGCCTCAGTCAGCAGTCCTTGGTAATAAGCGTGGAGCATGTGGGCCTTGGCCTTTGCGTCCGGCACGTTGATCTTTCCCGCAGCGTGGGCGTCGCGAATCGCAGATTCGAGGTACTTCCGCTTGTATTCCAGAATCTCCTGAACCTTCTTTCGCAATCGATCCTCCTGAGTGCTCACTTCGGCCCCCAAAGAAAAGAGCGGACAGCCCAGCACGCAGCCGCACTTGGACTGAATCTCGGTCTGAAAGCGATAACCGTATTCACAGTAATTTCGGAGGCGATCAAGAGGCGGAACAGTTGGGGAGAATATGGCGTCGAGTTCGGCGCGCCGCTTTTGCCATTCGGCGTCAATCGCCGTAACGGCCAACTCGGCTTTCGAATCAAAAAAATAGTAAAAGCTGCCCTTTTTCACGCCGGCCTTATCGCAAATCTGGTCGATGGTCGTACTACCGTAGGAACCAGCCCAGATCAATTCGCGGACGGCTCGCATTAATCTTTCCTTCGCATCACTCACTCTGCCCATAGCGCTGTCCTCGAGCTTTCCGGTTTGAAAGTGGAAGCTCGCGGCCAATTTATGGAACTAGACTAATTAGTCAACTATTTTCTTTGAGAAAGTTGCAACACGGGAGGAAATCAGATGCGCAGCAGCCTCCCGTTAGGCATGAAGTGGCGGAAGACCGTAGCCCACGGCGCAAGTCGTGGGAACAGAGTTGCAGTCGGCATGGCGTCGAACGCTGCGGGCGGTCGCGAGAAGCCGAGCCGGCGCAGGCTGCAAACCTGCGATTCGGCAGATTGAAAATCTGCCCTGCGAGTTCATGAAATTTCCGGGTTGACCTGCACGAAGAAAGGTAAGCGCGCCGCACCCGAGGCGTCCCACGCCGTGCGGACGCGGAAGGGTTTCGATCGAAAGCAAAGGCTCCGTTCGTGACACAGTGAGCTTTTCTGCAGCCGGACGCGGCGGGGACGGCGCAAGCGCGCCATCCCTACCTTCAATATTTTCCTCGGATCTTGTCTCGATGAAATAGGTTCTCACTGCGTTTGCCTGAGCATATTCTTCATTCAAATGCAGATGGCAGAGTTCTCTCTATCGCTTGTCGCATCAACCACGGTCCTTGCCTGCGCGATCAACGCTCGAGCAGATTGGCCGACACTTCGCGGCAATTCGCAACGGACCGGTCTTGCGCAAGGTGCGATCCATTCTCCGTTCCGCCTGTCGTGGGTGAAACATTTCAAGGGCGAGCGACTCGGAACTGCCATGGATCCCATCGTCGCAAAGGATCGAGTCTTTGTGGCCACTCATCAAGGGAATCTCTATGCTCTCAATGCGAAGGACGGTGAGCCTCTGTGGAAATTCCAAGCGCATGGCCCTTTCCTTCACTCGCCGGCGGTGGCAGACGGGATTCTGGTCGCGGCCAATGGCGATGGCTATCTCCATGGAATCGACACGGCAAGCGGCGAACTGAAATGGTCCCTCTACGCTGGGCCCGGCGGCTTTTCAGCCTCCCCGACCATCAGCGACCAAACCGCTTTCATTGGGAGCCGGAGCGGAGAATTCTGGGCGGTCGATGTAAAATCAGGAAAACGGCGATGGCAGCAGCCGTTGAGCGCGCCGGTTCGCCAGACGGCGGCCTTCAGCCATGGGAGTGTCTTCGTCACTTCGGAAAATCTGCGTGTCCATTGTCTCGACGCGGAAACTGGCCGGCAGGTTTGGGTGTCCGAACAACTGACCGGCCAGACGGCACGGGACTATTATCCTGTCGTGGCAACAACCGAAGCTCGCACGTTCGTGATCGTTCGGACCAATCCCGTGCTTGGCATGGCCAATCACATCGGGCGCGACCGCCATTTCCTGTGTCAGAATGCCGGAGTCGATGACAGCGGGTGGAAAAAGGTGGATGCTTGGATCAAGAGCCCGGTGGCACGGGGGAATCCCGAGCTTTGGGCGAAGGAACAGGGCAGCATCACCCATTACTTGCAGGAACACCGTGAAGCCCGCACATGTTTTGTGTTGGATGCCGAGAATGGAAGTGAAGCTTTGACGGCCCCTGTGCTCTGGATTGCAGGCTGCCAAGCCGTGGGTGCCATGCCGGCCTTGGCGCAAGATGGCCGGCTCCTGGTCTTTTACCGAAGCGCCTACGGGAACTGGAATCATGGGGTCGCGCCGCTCGTGGCTTTAGGCTTGCTGGACTTGTCGAACAATCGCATCGCTCCGCTTGAACATCAGCATGGCCGGCAGCCGGCCTGGAATACATTTTGGGGCACAGCCGACGAAAGTCAGAACTTCACCGTTGTCGGCGACACCGTCTTGATTGTTCACCAAGGAACGCTGAGCGGTTTCCATCTGAAGACGAACAAGCTTTTTCCGATCTATGGAGAACGAGACACGTTCGGGGGATTCCGCACCCCGCCGTGGGCGCGTAATGAGTGGCACGGCCCTGGCCGGGGTGGCATCGCGGTCGATAACAACCGAATTTATTGGCTGACCGGAAGCCGCTTGCTATGTCTAGCCATCGGGGAGCAAGGGCCGGGCGCGATAGATCAGGGCATTGACGGAACGACGGTGCCGACTCGGATCGGTCCCAAACCCCCAATTCCGTCCATCGACGCCATCGCGGAACGACTCAACGGCCAAATCCGCGAAGTGCTTTCCAAGCGCTGGGCACCACTGTATGTCGAGCCAGGATTGGCTGGCCGAGATTTTTCGTTCGATAACAGCGCCGACGTGTCCGAGGCCTTGGCTTGGGTTTACCCTCACCTGGAGCCCGGGCTCCAGGCAACGGTCAAGACATTCCTCGCCAAGGAATGGATGATCCATGCACCATGGTCGAAGAATGCCTGGTATCCGCTCAATGACGGCGAACGAAGAGAGCTTTTCTGGACACCGGAGACCGTCCGGTCCCGCTTGAGCCTGGACAAACCGCATCATCCGTTCGCCAACACCTACGCCGTCTGGCTTTGCGCCGAACGCTGCGGTGAGTGGGAGCGAGTGCTGGAGGCCTGGCCGCAAATCAAATCCGCATTTGAAGATTTCGCCAAGTCCAGTTGGCGGCTCGACAGCGCCAAGGGCGATCTTCACGCCAACCGGTACCTAGCGTCGCTTCTGGCTTTTGCGCGCATCGCGAAACGTTGCAACGATTCCGCAGCCTCTCAAGCCGCCGAATCAATCGCGACCGAGACAAGCGAGGCTTTAGCTGCGTGGTGGAAACGCGCCGCGGAACAGGGAACGCTCACTGCTTTCAAAGGAGTTTCCGAACTCGACCCATTCATTGGCAAAGGAGATGCATTTTCGATGCGCGTGAGCCCGCATCGGCACAAGATCGCACTGTTTCGCGATTTGACCCCTGAGGTCGCCGACCTCGTGAAACAACGGGCCCCTGACGCCGTGGAGCGGGTCTGGTCCACGTTCGAAACGCTCTGTGTCACGTGGCCATTCGTGGGCGAGGAACGCCAGATTCATTTCGGAGAGAATTTCGTCGATCCTCCGGACCTGGCGATGAGCGCCTTCAGGGCCATGGCTTGGTTGCGAATGGCGCCAGCCCAAGAGCTTTTCCAGCGAGTTGATCTCCCATTTGGCCGCGCGGACCTCTCCCATGCCACGAAGCTGGCCCTGGCGCTGGAAAGGAGATAGCGGAAAGTCACTCCAAAAACCTCAAGGTGGGGCGAGACTCCTGTCGAGCCCTGACTCTCCTGTCGGCAAAGATGTCAGAGCCTCCTCACGTCGGCGGCTACGATACCTCAGGCAAACTCTCAGGATTTCCGCGCGGGTTCGGAATAAACGGACTGAATCAGGCCTCGGATGTAGCCAATCGCAAAGAGCCGTCCGATGGTTGAGTAACCAGGACGGTCATTGCTGTCGCCTTCCATCGTCGGCACATGATCGGGGCGGCACACGCCGTCAAAACCGATTTCGCGATAGGCTCGCATGCACGCCACCATGTCTGTCTGGCCGTTGTCGTGAAACGTTTCTTCGAATTTCTCGGACGTGCCGCGAACGTCACGGAAGTGGACGAAAAAAATCTTCCGCTGCTTGCCGAAGTGCCGGATCACGCCGGGCAGATCGCTGGTCATGAAGGTGAAGTTGCCTTGGCAAAGGGTGATGCCATTCACCGCGCTGGACACGAGGTCAAGCAAACGCTGGTAGTTCTCGACGCTTCGCATGATGCGCGGCAGACCGCGCAACGGCGAAAGCGGAGGATCATCCGGGTGCATCGCCAGCTTGACGTTGGCTTGCTCGGCGACCGGCGCCACGCGTTCGAGGAAGTACTTCAAATTGGCCCACAAATCTTCTTCCGTCAGTTTCGCCGGTTGGGTGGCCGGCTCGGCTTTGAGCTTGGAAAGATCGAATCCGGTCACCATGGCGCCGCCACGGCCGCGGATATCGGTCGCCGTGCGCGTCCAGTTGTTAACCGGCATCCATTCGTAGCACCAGACCGGGATGTGAAGCTTTCCCATGTTTCGAATTAACTCGCAGATTTGTTCGATCTGTTCGTCCCGCCCCGGCAAGCCAAGTTTGATCTTGTCCGTCGGCGGACGCGCTTCGATCACGGACAACTCGAATCCGCCCGCTTCGTATGCTTTCTTCAGGCGTTCGAGTGGTTTGTAGCTCCATGGCCTTTCGTCCGGAGTGCGCTCTTTGTCCCAGCCTCCAGCGAAGGTGCCGACAACGTGGTCTGCGCCGCACTGCTTGACCAAGCGCCAGAGCAGGCCCTCCGGTGGGCCGAAGATCTCGGCAATTTTCATGATGGGCCCTGCTTGGAGGCCTTTGTTATTGGCGGCAAGCTCGGACTGAGCTTGTGCCAAGGATGGCGTGGCGATTGAACCGGCGGCCGCTCCAGAAGCGGCTAGGAATTGTCGGCGGGTGAGTGGTGATTTCATAGTAGCCTTAAGGAATGTTTAGTTTTGCCGGAGCAAGCCGCAGGGTTCGACAATTCTGGGTGTGTTCGAGGCTAGCGGTTCGAACAGCGCTAGGCTACGGCTGAACTTTTGTCGAGGAAACTCCAGAGCCGATCGTTAGCCCGTTCCTCGTTCCATTCGTCCGTTTTCCGGAAGAACCACTTCTCGAGGTCCCATCTTCGCTTCTTCATGCCCTCTTTAATCGCTTCTTCGTTGAGCTCAATGCCGAAGCCAGGGCCGTCGGGCACTTGAATGAAACCGTCTTTGAAGATCGGCTTGGGAACTCCCGTGACGAGATCCTCGTACCCGGGCGTGTCCACGTCATGATGTTCCATGACCAAGAAATTGTCGGTGGCGGCGGCGCAGTGAATAGATCCGAACAATCCTACAGGGGAGCCCGCCATGTGCATGGCCATCGCAACGCCGTGTTCCATGGCCAGATCGCCGATCTTCTTCGTCTCAAGCAAGCCCCCGGAACTCATCATGTCCGGGTGGCAGATGGCGATGGCTTTCTTCTCGAACAAAGGCAGGAACCCTTCTTTGAGGTAAATGTCTTCGCCAGTGAGGATCGGTGTCTTGCACGCATCCCGCAGGCGGACGTATTGGTCGGTGTAAAACCACGGGACCATGTCTTCGAGCCAGGCCAGATTGAACGGGTCGAGCGCTTGAGCCAGCTTGATGCCGTCCTCAATAGCGAAATGCCCGAAGTGGTCCGAAGCGAGCGGAATGTCCCACCCGACGATTTCGCGAACGCGCCCGACATACTCCTGGATTTTCTTGAGTCCTTTCTCCGTGATGCGCGTGGCGGTGAACGGATGGGCCACTTGAGCGCGGGGCCTGCCGTAGAGACTCCGCGGATCCATCCCGCGGTCGCTCGGCGTCGTGATGGTGCCTTCGATTTGTTGGACGAGCTGAATGCCAATGTCCATCTTTAAGAACGTGAATCCCTTTTCCCGGCGCGCCTTCAGGCGTGTCCCCATCACTTCAGGATCGCGGCTGGTTGTCGTGTCGGCATACATCCGGATTTGGTCGCGGAAGCTGCCTCCGAGCATTTGCCAGCACGGGACACCCCAGGCTTTTCCCGCCAAATCCCAACAGGCCATCTCGACCGCCACGACTCCGCCCGCTTGGCGCGCGTGATGCCCGAATTGTTTAATCTTCCGGAAAATGCGGTCCACATGGCAAGGGTTCTCGCCGAGGATGCGGTTCTTGAGCATCAGGGCGTAAGTGGGACTGGAGCCGTCGCGCACTTCGCCGTATCCGCTAACGCCTTGGTTGGTGTCGAGCCGAATCACGTAAGGTCCCATCACGGTGGGCATGCGCACGACACGCATATCGGTGATTCTGAGCTTGGAGGGCTCGGAGGCGGTGCGGACTCGCCCGCGAACGGCTTCGGCATCTTCCGCCGAAACTCCGTTGCGAATACCGGCTGCGGACACAGCCGCGCCAATGCTCATTCCTTTCAACCAGTCTCGTCGATTCAAGGTATTCATTGTTTTTCTCTATGGAATGTTTCGTGGTAGCCGCGGACGTAAGGAGGCGGATTTGAGTTTCGGATTCCGGATTCTAGACGTAAGTTTTGTGACGAAGGATGTTCTCCCTCTCCTCCTCAAAAGGAGGAGAGGGCCGGGGAGAGGAGGTTCGTTGTCACCGCACAGGGAACCCCTCTCCCCTACCCTTTCCCCGCTTCGCAGGGCGAGGGAGAAGCTCCGGGATGTGAAAGAAGTCGAAGAATTCATGCGCCTCCGGATCGTTATTCCTTCAGCAATTGCTGGCGTTGGTAGGGCGTCAGCGTGTCCTTCCGCTCCTTCAGCCAGCCTTTGAAATCCGATTCTATCTCGGACGTCCAACTTCGGTCGATCTGGCCGGGAGTATATTTGCCTTCGCGCAAGCGCTGATGGCCAAACTGATCACGCAACCGGATGACCTCGGATTTTTCGACGACCTCTTGAGCCAGGTGGGCGGGGACGAAAAAGACGCCCTCCTTCTTGCCCAAAACCACATCGCCCGGCATGACGGAAGCGCGCCCGATCCGAACCGGTGTGTTAATCCCCATCAGCATGACATTCGCGATTGCGGACGGATCCCAACCGCGAGTAAACGTCACGAAGTTCGGAATTTCTTCGACGCCTTCCAAATCCCGCGCGCCGCCATCCACCACAACGCCGGTTCCTCCGCTTTTGGACCAGATCGAATTCGCCAAGTTGTCTCCCATGAAGGTGCCATCGACGATCTTGCCCGTCAGATCCACGACGATCACGTCGCCCTTGACCACGGTGTCGATGATCCAAGAGTTCTGGCCCCCAATGCGGCCGTCTTTCTTTCCGTTTTCGGCGATGACCCTGTTGACATCTGGGCGCACGGGATGGAAATAAGCCGTGACGGCCCGGCCAACGAGCACGGGCTTCTCGCCGGTGATCACCCAATTGCCCTCGAATTGGTTGTTAAAACCGTGGCTCCGGCATGTGCCCCAGGCCTCCTCGATTGAAACCGCCTTCATCCGTTCAAGAATGTCATCCGGAACCTTCGGCCGGCCATCCGGAAAGCGTTCGCCCTTCCAGAGCGGCGTGTACTGGATGACCTGCTCTTTGGAAAATGCGCCGACCTGAGCCAGTGCTGGTCCGCAGGCCAACCACAGGCATGCCATGGCCGTTCCCAGACCAATCTTTTCGCGCCATCTTCGGGTTGATGTGGCGCTGTGACAACGTAGCGCAGCCGTCCTCGGCTGCGAGTTCGGGCGGCGTCTCGCCGCCGGGCCGCATCCGAGCGGGACGCTCGGCGAACTCGCAGGCGAGACGCCCGCGCTACTGACAATGGCTGGATGCACTGGCAAGCAGCCTGCACCATTTTTGAAATATGCGCTTACGGCTAAAGACGAGTTAAGACTGGGATTCATGTCACTTTTCCTTAATGAGAATCTGTTGCCTGGCAAGGACGCATTGATCAAGATCAGATTATCTCCAAAAAGGCTGCGATTGGAAGCGCAATCACCCGCGGAGAAAAGACTTGCTCAGTTTGAAACCAATCCCCCACTATCTTCGCCAGCGCAGAGAGCGCTCATCGCAGAACGAATAAGGAATCTCTTATGGGCCGTATCTACAACAATATCGTCGAGACCGTTGGCCGCACGCCGTTGGTGCGGCTCAACAAGGTCACTGCCGGTTTGAACGCCACCATCCTCCTCAAGTGTGAGTTCTTCAATCCGCTGGGCAGCGTCAAGGATCGGATCGGAATGTCTATGGTTGAGGACGCGGAGCAACGAGGAATCATCAACAAAGACACCGTCCTGATTGAGCCCACGAGCGGGAATACCGGCATTTCCCTGGCTTTCGTGGCGGCGGCCAAGGGGTACAAGCTCGTCCTCACCATGCCCGAAACCATGTCCTTGGAACGGCGGATACTGCTTGGCATGTTGGGGGCCAAGTTGGTCCTCACGCCCGGAAGCGAAGGCATGAAAGGCGCCATCGCGCGCGCGGAACAGTTGGCGAAGGAAACACCGAACTCATGGATTCCACAGCAATTTGACAATCCAGCCAACCCCGAGATTCATCGCAAAACCACGGCGGTCGAGATTTGGGAAGACACCGACGGCAAAGTGGATATTCTGGTGGCTGCGGTCGGCACCGGAGGAACCATCACGGGATGCTACGACGTCATCAAACCCAAAAAGCCCTCGTTCCAGGCCATTGCCGTGGAACCTAAGGACTCGCCCGTGATTTCGCAAACTCTGGCCGGACAACCGTTGAAGCCGGGCCCCCACAAAATCCAAGGAACCGGCGCCGGATTCGTCCCGCGGAACCTCCATTTGAAAGACTCGAAAGGCAATCCACAGATCACCGAATGTATCCAGGTGACCAACGACGATGCCTTCGCCGTGGCGCGGCGGCTGGCGAAAGAAGAAGGGATTCTGGCCGGCATTTCCTCCGGCGCCAACGTCTGGGCGGCAATCGAGGTGGCCAAGCGTCCGGAGAACAGAGGGAAGATGATCGTGACCGTGGCTTGCTCCACCGGCGAGCGGTACCTCAGCACTCCGCTGGCAGCCGATGCCAAGGCGGCCGTGGGAGGATAAGCCCTCAAGGGATTGGAAGAACCCGGTAAAACCGGTATTTGAATTGCGGCGAATTCAAGTCGCTCACTTCGGTTCTGTTTGTCGCGAAAAGGCCGGCAAGGATTTCCGCCCAATCCACCAAATTCGTGCTCGCTTGCACGGTGAAGCGTTGTCCTGCGCTGCCCGCAATCGCCAGGTTAAACCCAGCGCCCAGCATGATAGGAGCGCTTAACGACAAGATTGATGGGGGCGAGTTCGACGTCGCCAAAGAAAAGCTAATCGGGCCGCTTCGATTGTTGAAACCGTCAAGCACAATAGCGTAAGTCGTCAACGCGCTTGCCACAAAAGACAACCGGGTCGTCAGGGTGTTCGTGTCGTACTTCACTGCCAGGCTGGGTGCGGTTTTGAGGTTGGTGATGGAATTACCCGTGTAAGCGGCCCCCCACGTGATGAATCCCTCGCCGCGGATATTCAAGGTCACCGGACCAGAAACGGGCGCAGACCAAGCATACCAGATCGTGCGCGAGCTCACGACCCCCGCATGTTTCTCAGGCTCGCCGTCTTCTTTGCCGGCAAAAAGATTCGACGTCTGGACGCTGATCGACGGCCCGAGCAGTGGGGTGCGATTGGCAAAGTTGTCGTTCGGCGGCGGCGGCGGGTAGCCCAAGGTAAAAAGGAACGTGCCGGCAGCTCCCGCGAATCCATCCACAGCCAGCGCGTATTCCCGTCCTGCGGCAGCTTCGAAAGCCAAGGTGAGGACTCGGTTGGTCGTGTCCAAGACGAAGCTCCGACTCGGTTCAGTCGCCAATGTCGCGATGGAGAGTCCGGCATAGACATCGGCCAGAGGAAAGAAATTTGTCGCCGTCACGGTCACGACGACGGGTCCCGTTTTGGTTGCAGTCCACGAATACCAAACGGACTTCCCGCCCGGGTTTTGGGCGTGGAGGCGTTCGCCCGGTTCGCTCGTGGAGGCGAAGTTCGTGGCGTTAAATGAAAGCGATTCGCCCGCAATCCGGCTTCGGTTTGCGAAATCATCGTTTGAGGGCGGAGGTTCATAGCGCAAGTCAATGCTGAACTCTCCCGATCTTCCAGCCAAGGCATCGATAGCGATGGAGTAGGATTCACCGCCAATCGCGTCGAAAGTTGTCTGAGCGACGCCATTGGTGGTGTCCAAGCGAAATGAAAGGGAAACTGAAGTTGAGCTCGTGGAGGTCAGTGACTTATAGACTTCAGCCAATGGCACAATGCCCACTCCGGTCGCCGTCAGCGTGACCGTTCCTGATCTTGGCGCGAGCCACGAGTACCAGACGGAGCTTCCGCCGGGATTTCCACCGTGCATCGGCTCCCCGTCTTCAAGCGTGGCCTCGCGATTCGAGCCCGAGACGGAGGGCGACGGACCTAAAATGGCAATGCGATTGGTGAAGCTGTCGTTGACAGGTCGTGCGATGAGCTCGGTATAGAGCGCAGTCGAGGAGGCCCCGGCGTCATCCACAGCTTGCGCCGCCAGCGTGTGTCGGCCGGGAGGAAGGTTGCTCCAGACGACACTGTAAGAATTCGTTCCCAACCCGAGAGAAATGTTGGTGGCAACACCGACAAGTTCGTTCTCGTGATAGAATTCAACTTTCCGGATCGAGCCATCCTGGTCGGACGCTTGCGCCACAAACACCAAATCGCTTCCAGCCGTGAGCGCAAGCCCGTTCGTCGGAGCGGTCACCACAATCTCCGGTGGCACCGATTGCACGGCCTTGCCATAGAAAGCCGCGACATAAACGGCATTGGAATTGATCGTCAGCGCGTTGTTGGCCCCATTGGTGGTTCCTGGGAGGCCCGTCGGAACGCCCTGGAACAAGACGTCCGGGTTCGACAAATATGGGATGAGCTGGCCGGGCGCGTACGACATCACATCGCGATAAGTCACACCGTTCACCGTGAAGCGATGGCCAAACGAGAAAGGAAACGAACCGGGCGAGAGCTTTCCTTCCTCATCCAACGAATTTTCGCGGTCGTGTTGGGCGCCGAAGTTGTGGCTGACCTCATGAACGAAAATGAAGGCACCCACCAGGTCGGCGCGCTTGACGACGCTGAACGCGCGGTCGCGGAAGCTCAAACCCGGCTGGCTCATCGTGAATGCCAGCCCGGAATTTCCTGGATCGCTGTGCTCGGTCACAAGACATACCAGGTCGGCGCCATTCGCTTCGCGGATGGAATGAACCTCATCCATGAAACCGTCGGTTCTGGCCTGAAGGCGATTCAGATTCGTGGAATTGTTGGCGAACTCCGTGTATTCGATCTCTCCGCGATAAACCAGACTGAGTCGAACATTGACTTGGCTATTCTGGTAAACCGTGTTGGCCTCCGCCACAGCAAGCTGGATCAGGGAATGAATCGCCTCGGCTCCCCCAGCCCCAGTCCGAGCCTCGGCTGTATAGACGACCATGACTTCAACTACGTTTACCCTGTTTGTGGAGGGCGGCGAAGCGGCTGGAATCGTGAAAGCTGCCGGGAGGTTCGTCACCAAACCTGTCGCCCGAACGGCAACTGCCGATGCGCAAAGCATCAGACCCAGAGCGGGCCAAGCAGGCAATTTTGACCAAGGTAGTCTTCGAAGCATGGTGCGCTTCGAATAGGGAACACTTGCCATAGGATGAACCATCTCTGGATGTTGCCGCTTGCGGTCGAGGGATTTAGCGTGGCCTCGGCAACTTAGAATTCGGGCGTGTGAGCTTCGTCTTCTTCGCTAGCATTTTTGGTAATGGCCACGCAAATCCATTGCGAAGCAGCTTCCCGGCCAAGGGATTGGCCTTGTTTCACAGACGAGCCAATCCCATACTCGCCAAGCTGTGAATTCGGATGGCCCATACCGACGATTCTTGAGGACGCTGATAACCTTCACGCCCGTGGCTCGGAGATTTCCCAAACTCGTAGCGCAGATTTTTGATCTATCGGTATCCGTCGAAATCGGCGCAGGCTGCGACGAATTCTCCTGGCGCAGATTTTCAATCTGCCGTATCGCAGGTTTGCAACCTGCGGAACGCTGGAGCTGCCGCCGATTTCAAATCGGCGATACGGCAGATTACAAATCTGCGCTACTGCGGCTGCGGCTTTGCCGCGCTGGGCTGTATCGCAGGCTTGCAGCCTCCATCCGTTTTCTCTTTCTTCTTCTGACAGCAGCTCCAGCACTTGGTTCGCATTATGTCTTCATCGTCGATACTTCCGACTCGATGAAAGCTCACCGGCCAGCGCTTCTGGAGTTGGTGAACCTGGATATGGTTCGAGGTCTTTGGGGAGAGCACCGCCTCTACGCTGAAGGGGATCACATCTATCTTTGGAGCTTCAATTTGGGTGTCCAACAACACTTGAAGCTGGACTTCCAGCCTGGATTGGAACAGGAGCTTCGCACTCAAATCTCCACCGCATTGAACCGCCTTGCGATGGGAGGCCGCACGAGCCTGGCGAAACCTCTAGCCCGCGCGCTGGAGCTGTTCCAATCACCAAACTTTGGCGACCTCAGTATCATGCTTTACACCGACGGCAAGGATAGCGTCTCGAAGCGAGAATCCGAGTATATCGTCCAGGTGTGGCAACAGCATTATCAGCCAGCGGCGCGTCTATTGAATTTGGCGCTCGTTCAATTCGGGAACAGGCGTCTCCCAAAGGAAAACAACGACGTGATCAATAGCTTAGGTGGGCGAATCATCTCCGCGGGCGAGCCGCTGCACCTGAAGTCGTCCAAACCAGCTCAGGCATCGACTACTGTGGCCACGCCCCCGGAATCGAGAGTGCGAGGTGTCGTCTCAGTCACGCCGACTTCGATACGATTTTCCGCTCCTTTGGCCGCTGAGATCGTCAAAAGCGTTCCAGTGGATTTCAAGGTCGCCCCCCCCGAGCCAGGATTACTCCTTAAACTCAGCTTGGAACCAGCCAAACTTCCCAGTGGAATGACGGTCGCCACGACGGCGGATCGCATCGCGACAGAAGGAAAACAGGCCATCACCTTTCTCGTGAACAGCCCGCAACCGGGTAAATTCAGCGCCACCTTGAGCTTTTCCGCTCCCGTTCAAATCGAGCCTTCCGAAATCCCCGTCGAGATCGAAATTCTTCCAGGGACTTCGGATCGCATCCCACTTCAGTTCTTTTCCGAGCCGGGTGCCCCGATCGATCTGCCGGCGAACGGCCAGTGGCAAAAAGTCCAAAGCGCTGGATTGTCGCTCTTTTACCCCGATCGATTAAAGGACGCGCTCGTGGAATTCGACGGCGAGGTGCCTACTGGGGTGGAACTGCAACCCTTGGCCGGAGGCGATCCCACAAAAGGGTTCGAACTCGGCAAGCCGGTAAAGCTGGCGACCCTGGGAAGAGTCCTAGGCTTTCAAGTGCGGCCAATCTCAAACGACGTCATCGGCAAGGCGCTCAGCGCCAGACTGACGGTGCGGTCACCCGCGGGGCAGACTGCGCGAGTTGAAGGAACGGATTCCTTTCAGATTCCTTTCCGTTTTGTGACCGCCGGAGAGGTCCGGATTGAGACGAGCGAGATCGCCCTTGGCCAGGTACTGCGAGGAACAAAAGCAGTGAAACGGACTTTGAACCTCCACGTCATGGGCGAAGCCGTCGGCAAAAAACTCCGCGTGGTCAAGAAGGGACAAGGACTATCCGCCATTTCGATCACGCCGAACGAGCTCATCTTGAAGCCGGGCTCCATGTCCTGGGATCTGGAGTTCGCCGGATTCGATGAACGCGCTCCCGGACCGATCGATGGCGAGTTTACGCTGGTCGCGGAAGAGCCTGCGACCGTGGTTTTGCAGGGTGGCCCCGTCGTCGTTCGCGGAACCATCCCGGCTCCAGGCAGCGTCATCGCGGAGATTGAAAACCCGATGACCGTGGGCCAGCCCTTCTTCATCCGCGCGAGGCTCCAGGCCAAGACCATTAGCACCTTCACCGCCCTCGTCCGTACGCCTGGCACCGGCAGAGACCACGAGGTGGTTCTCTCCGACGGCGGTTCCGCGGAGGATGGCGACGCGAAGCCAAACGACGGAATTTACTCCGGGGTGTTCAAACGGACGGAGGCCCTGGGCACGTACCAGGTCCGGCTGGCCGGAAGTGATGCGAAAGGCGGAATTCACAGCGCTCCGATCAGCGTGCCGGTCTTCTTCAAGCCTCCGGCCAGCCCGCTTTCGGGCCAGTTGGCCAAACGCAGGCCGGGGAGCTATCTCCAATTCAAGTCCCAAATCACGTCCGATTACCCTGAAACCATCGCGTTGCACGTCGAACCGGAGGACCCTCGCTTGCCTCTGAACACGTTCGTCTCCACCAAACGTTTGGAGGCCGGAAAGGATAACACGGTGGACTTCGTGGTCGGCCTGACACCGGAAGCTCAACCGGGTGAGTATAGATTCAAGGTCTTCCTCGTCACGGATAAGATCGACGAACAACGGGCTAGAATTCCGGTTTCGTTCGAGATCACCGTGGTCTCGTTTTTCCAATACTTCGTCCGGCTCCTCGCCATCACGCTGGCGATCGGCGGAGCAATTTTTGTGGCGATCATTGCGCCGTGGAAGAAACTGGCGCGCGTGGGCAAATCGTCCGAGCCTGGTGAAGGCCCCTCCGCGGACGAGCAAGGGGCGGACGAGTCGTACGCGCGCGACACCGATTTCAGGCAATAACTCCCAAACGTAGCGCGGGCTTCAGTTCCAACGTGCGAGGAACGAAGCCATTGCTTCACTTCCCGTGTTCCTGTAGAACGGGCTTGCCATGACGATGAAAACCAGCCTTCTCTCTCCAACCATTCTCCTCTTCTCAGCAGTCGCTGCATTTCAAACGCAGACGCTTGTTTCCGCCCAACCCGCCGCAGAAAGCGCCGCACCGGCGAGGCGACCGCAGTTCGCCGCGCCCGTGCGGTCACCCGAAGTGCTGGCAGACCGGCGTGTCACGTTCCGCCTGCGCGCGCCGAAAGCGGCTGAAGTTGCCGTCGCCGGCCAATGGACCAATGGCCGCGCCGCAATGGTCAAGGATACCAACGGCGTCTGGAGCGTCACGGCGGGCCCGATTGATCCCGGGGTCTTTGAATACAGTTTTCAGGTCGATGGCATGTCGATGATCGATCCTGGCAACCCAGCCATCAAGCCGATGCGTGAGCCGCGCACGAGCATCCTCCACCTGCCGGGCGACCCGCCGCTTGTGCACGATTTTCAGGACGTGCCGCATGGCGTGGTCCACCAGCACAGCTACCGTTCGAAGTCGCTGGCGCGGGTGCGGAACCTGGCCATTTACACGCCCCCGGGATACGACCGGCAACCCGAAGCGCGGTTTCCGCTCCTTTACCTGCAACACGGCGCCGGCGATAACGAGGCCACCTGGACCGTTCACGGCAAGGCGCACTGGATTCTCGACAACCTCATTGCCCAAGGTCGAGCCAAACCAATGGTCGTCGTCATGATGGATGGCCACGCCTCGACGACAGGCGGCATGGGAGGCTTCCAAAACAACACGAGCCTCTTTGAGCGCGACCTGTTGGAGGACGTGATGCCGTTTGTGGAAACGAATTACCGGGTGAAGGCTGACGCCGAATCACGGGGAATCGTCGGCCTGAGCATGGGCGGCGGCCAATCACTCACCATCGGATTGAATCATCTCGACCGATTCGCTTGGGTCGGCGGCTTCAGCTCGGCCGTGCCGTCACGCGAAACGATCCGAGGCGTTCTGAATGACACGGCGGGAGCGAACGCAAAGTTGAAGCTATTGTGGATTGGGTGCGGCAAGTCCGATTTCCTCCTCAAACGCAACGAAGATTTTGTCGCTACACTGAAGGAAAAAAACGTCCGGCACGAGTGGCGCCAGACCGACGGAGCCCATAGCTGGCCGGTCTGGCGAGCCTATCTCGCCGAGTTCGCGCCGCTCCTCTTTCGCTGAACGGTCAGATGGAACGATCTGGAAAAACGGTATTCAGCAGGCTCCAACCGATCCGACATGAAATGCGCCTCTCCCTGCCCTCTCCCCTCATCCGATGAGGGGAGAGGGTGGCCGAAGGCCGGGTGAGGGGT
>JACQWK010000008.1 GCA_016209525.1 Verrucomicrobiota bacterium | reverse complement strand
TTTGGCGGCGAGGGGCGGCTTTTCCGACAATTGACGAATGAGGAGAACCTGGCGTTGCCGCTTTGTTATCATCGGAACTGCGAGCCCGCGCAGGTCCGCGACCGGCTGGATGAATTGCTCGATTGGACCGGACTCACCACTTTCGCCCGGCGTCTGCCGGCTCAAGTAAGCCGAAGCCTGTGGCCGAGGATCGCTTTGGCACGGGCCTTGGCCCTTCAACCCGAACTGCTGTTCCTGGACAATCCCTTCCGTGAGCTCGATCCGCCGCAGCGGCGCTGGTGGCTCGATTTCCTCGGCCGACTGCGTTCGCGAGCCTTCTCCGGCGAAGGGCGCGCGATGACGATTGTGGCGGCGACCGATGATTTGAGCCCATGGATTGGACCAGGGGAACGGTTCGCTTTGATCGCCGACAACCAATGGCGGCCGATTGGCGGGCGCGCCGAATTAAGCGCCTTTAATGAACCCTTGCTTCGAGAACTGCTCCATGACGAGGGATAAATCCTGATGTCGAGCGAGACACGAGCATGCTCCTTCCCATGAACCTCAAGAGAGGCCCCTCACCCCAACCCACTCCCCACGGAGGGGAGAGGGTGTCCGAAGGACGGGAGAGGGGTGATTCAAGGGCACCATTAAATTAGCGTATGGCCGTTCAAGACTTGACTCCCCAATTGCGCACGCGCCTAAGCCGCGTGGAACGCGCGGTCGGCTGGTTTGTCATCTTGGCGACGATTCTCTTGGTGGCTGGTTTTGCCTACTACGTTCATCACACGGCGAAACGGAAGGGGTGGTTCTTGAGAAAGATTCCCTATCACACTTACGTTCGCGATGCGACCGGCCTTAAGATCGGCGATCCAGTGCGATTGATGGGCTTTGAGGTGGGAGAGATCACCCGAGTGGACGGAATGCCGGCCGGCAAGAATTGGTTCTCGGACAACAATTACAACGTGTTCGTCCAGTTCGTGATTCGCGAGCCATACTTCGGGTATGTTTGGAGCGACTCGAAGGTGAGGATTGGCGCCGGCGATTTCCTCGGCAAACGCGCGTTGGAGGTGGTCAAGGGAATTACGGGCGAAGTCACCGTGGTCGAGGGCAAGCAGTTCATGGTGATGAATAAAGACCGATCCAAGACGAATGATTACGTCCTGCTGGAGAAACAGCCGCAAGGCTGGTGGCTTCCGGCTGAAGAGTCTCCCGCGCTCGGGGAGCGCTTGGAGCAAATCGCCAACCGCGTCGAGCATGCTTTGCCCACTGTTTTGGCTTTAACCAACCAGTTGACAGGGATTCTCTCCAACAGCACCAAGCTCCTGACTCAATTGAACGGCACCGTTGGCCGCACCGAGCCTGTGCTGTCGAATTTAACCTTGATCACCGGCTTCCTGAACAACTCACAAGGGGCCCTTGGCGAATGGCTCATTCCGACGAACTTGAATCGCCAGATCGAGTCCACTCTGGCCGCGGCCACGTCCACATTGACGACCGCCGACACCAACTTGGCCGCGCTGGCCGTGAATTTGAATCGAACCCTCGAAAACCTGGCCAACGTGACCAGCAATCTAAACGCGCAGGTCCAGACCAACGACCAAATCCTCAACCAGATTTCGAGCGCGATTGTCCACGCCGACGAGATGGTGCAAGGCTTGAAGCGCCACTGGCTCCTCCGCTCGGCCTTCAAAGAGAAGCGAACCAATCAGCCGCCGTCCCGGCTCCCGCTCACTTCGCCCAAAGCCGCCGCGCGGCGGTGATTCGTTCGGATACCGGCGGCCTCTGGTCGCCTTCCGCTGTTGGCTTGCTTACTGGCAAAATCTGTGGTCCCGGAATCATCCCTAATCGCCGACGCCACCTTCGATCATTCTTCATTCGCCCTTCGTCATTCTTTCGTCATTAGTCCTTAGTCCTTTGTCATCGATCCACTCTTCGTCGAGCCGGATTGCTGTTTGACCGACGGGGGTGCATCTCCTACACTCCGCACTCCATTTATGAAGGTCCGCAAGTTGCGGGCAGTGGATTGAAGTTCCCAGGTGCATCTCCTACACTCCGCACTCCATTTATGAAGGTACTGATCTGTGATCCGATTTCACCGAAAGGGATCGCGTATTTTCAGCAACGGCCCGAATTCGAAGTCACGGTGTTGCCCAAACGGCTTCCCGAATCGGAGCTGCTCCCGCTGGTGGCGGACGTGGAAGCCATGGTGGTGCGCTCCGAAACCAAGGTGACGCGCGGCGTGATCGCGGCGGCGCCCCAGCTTCGCGTCGTCGGTCGGGCCGGCGTGGGCGTGGATAACGTCGATGTCGATGCGGCGACGCAGCGCGGAATTGTGGTCATGAACACACCCGGGGGGAACACGATCTCCACCGCCGAGTTGACGTTCTCGATGCTGATGGCGCTGGCTCGGAAAATTCCCCAAGCGCACATGTCGATGAAGGCCGGCGAGTGGAATCGCAAAGCGTTCCAGGGCGTCGAGCTCTACAACAAAACGCTGGGCATCCTCGGCATGGGACGGATCGGCAGCGAAGTGGCGCGGCGCGCGATCGTGTTTGGAATGCGGGTGCTGGCGTATGATCCGTATTTGGCCTTGTCGCGCGCCAAAGCGCTTCAGGTCGAAATGGTCGAGTTGGACGAGCTCTACGCGCGATCGGATTTCATTACGGTCCACATGCCGATGACCGATGAGACGAAAGGCATGATCAACGCTTCGGCTTTCGCGAAAATGAAGAAAGGGGTGCGAGTCCTGAATTGCGCGCGCGGCGGGATTATCCATGAGGCCGATTTGTTGGCGGCTCTTCAGAGCGGACAAGTGGCCGGCGCGGCACTGGACGTCTATGAAGCAGAGCCGCCGCCTGCCGACTTGCCTTTGCGCGCTCTTCCCCAAGTGATCATGACGCCGCACCTCGGGGCGAGCACAGAGGAAGCGCAGGACAACGTGGGAATCGAGGTTGCTGAAGCGATTACCGAGTTTCTGCTGAGCGGCGCGGTGCGGAATGCCGTGAATCTGCCAAATCTGGATGCCAAGACCTACGCGCTGGTCAAACCCTACCTGAATTTAGGGGAAAAGCTCGGCCGGTTGCTCGCGCAACTGGCGCCGAAGCGGAACGACCGCTTGGTCGTCACGTATGGAGGCAAAGCGACGTCGTTGCCGGGCGATCCCATCACGCGTTCGGTTCTGAAAGGTTTTCTCGAATCGGCGGGCGGAAAAGACGTGAACCAAGTGAATGTCCGGACCCTGGCGCATTCGCTTGGCTTGCTGGTGGAGGAAATCAAGTCGAACGAAGAGACGGACTACAGCGAGTGGCTTCACGTCGCAGTTTTTTCAGCGGATCAGAGATTCTCGGCGGGGGGAACTTTTTACGGCTCGCACAGCCAGCCGCGCATCGTTCGATTGAACAGCCAGCCGGTCGAAATCGTCCCATCAGGGGTTTTGTTTATTATGACGAACAAAGATCGTCCTGGAATTGTGGGATATATCGGAACCCTGATGGGCAAATATCAGGTGAACATCGCGAGCATGAGCCTGGGCCGGGAGAAAATCGGCGGGCTGGCCTTGACGGTTTTGAACTTGGACAGCGTGCCGTCGCCCGCGCTGTTAGAGGAAGTGCAGAGAGACCCGGACATCAGCAACGTGCGCGTGGTCAAGCTTTAGATGGCAATGGAAAATCGGATCGTTAGGCGGCTCTTGGAGGACTCGGAATCACGGTGTTATTCAGCGGCCCGTTCTCCCTCACCCCGGCCCTCTCACCAGGGGAGAGGGAGACTAGGACCCCGCGCTGGGACAATGACAGCGATGCAGGACGGGCAAGCGGGCTGGCAAGCATTCTCCCTCTCCCAGCGGGAGAGGGCCGGGGTGAGGGAGAGAGGGACTACAGATCAGATGGGCGTGGCCAACTCCCGGGTGCTCGGTTGGAGTGCCGCGCCAGATTCGAGGGTGCGTGTTCCGAGACTAATGTTCGTCCTCATCCTCTTGGCCGTCTCTCAAATTCGAATTCCCAGCCAGCAAACCACAAACAAAATTCAGTTTTCGTTCCAGACCCCGGTTTCGGCTGCGAACTTGTTCGAGGACAAAATTCTCGCCAAAGGCAAAGGCGTCGAGGTCAAGCAAAGCCAACTGGACGAAATGTATGTGGCTTTTAAGGCCAACCGGGCGGCCGCGGGCCAACCGGTCCCGGACGCGTATCGAAGGAAGATCGAAGCGGATATCCTGGAGAAACTGATCGCGACGCAACTGTTTCTGAGCCTGGCCACGGAAGCAGACCGGACTAAAGCCAAGACCATCGCGGATGAGTTCATTGCCGAGCAGATGAAGCTTGCGCCCTCCGAAGAATCCTTCCAAAGGCAGATCATTGCTTCCGGCATGACTCTCGACCACTTTCGAGCGCAAATTCTGGAGCAGGCGGTTGTGAAGTCCGTAATCGATCGCGAAATCAGAATAAAGAAAATAGTCACCGAGGCGCAGGCGAGAGAGTTCTACGACAAGAATCCGTCGTTGTTCCAGGAACCGGAATTGGCGCGTGTGAGCCACGTCTTGTTTTCGACGCAGGACTCGAAGACGGGCCAGGAATTGTCCCCGGACTTGAGGCTCGAGAAACGACGGCTTGCGGAGAAGATTCTGGAGCG
Source organism: Verrucomicrobiota bacterium (assembly GCA_016209525.1). Lineage (GTDB taxonomy): Bacteria > Verrucomicrobiota > Verrucomicrobiia > Limisphaerales > SIBE01 > VHCZ01. The sequence continues at coordinate 11,762 of JACQWK010000008.1, read as the reverse complement.
CGCCAAAAAAGGGGAGGATTTTGCCGCTTTGGTGAAAGAGTTTTCGGACGATGCGCCGTCCAAAGACAAAGGGGGCGAATACACCGTCGCGCGAAGCAGAGAGGACCGGACTCCGGAATTCACGGCCGCGGCGTTTTCTTTGGCTCCAAATCAGGTGAGCGACCTGGTGACGACCCGTTACGGATACCACATTATCAAAGCCATCGAGAGAATCCCGGTGCGCACGACGGAGTTTGCGCGAGTGGAGGCGCGCATCAAGGACCGGCTTCTGCAGGAGGAGGTCGAAAAAGAGTTGCCCGCCTATATCGAGAAGCTGAAGAAGGCGGCAGGTGTGGAAATCTTGGCCAATTTGGCCACTCCATGAACGGGGTGGAGCGCGGGCGGCTCGGGCACGTTCGGAAATGTCTGAGAAACCGGAAAAAGCAGTGGAGCCGCGGAAGCGCGCGCAGAGGAGAGGATTCACCCAATTTCCGTTCACCAGCTAGGTGAATTCGGATGGTCCAAGTCCCCGCTCTTGTTTGAGTTCTTCGCGCTCCTGCGTCGTCGGAGATTCTGGATCCACTTCGCGTCGAGACGAAGACACCTCGGAAACGATCTCAGTACTTCTTCGTGAACTTCTTGCGGGATTTGTCTTCCGCGGGCGGTGCCGCGCCGGATGGAGGGTTCGCTGCCCGCGGTTCGGAGGCGGACGCAGTTTGCGCCTGAGCCGGCTCGGACGGAACGGGATTCGTGTTCGTCGTTTCACTTTGCGTTTGCTGATCGACGGCTTCCACGAACGACATGCGGAGAGAGGCCAGGCTTTGCTTGAGCAGACTGTCCTCTTGTTTGCTCAGATTGCCTTTGGTCTTGGCTTCGAGCATTTCCAGTTGGTCGATCATCAACCTGGCGGAGTCGAGATCCCGCATCGTTTCGCCCGATTCCGGGTGCGGCGTTTTGCCGAGGAACATCAGGGCCATGTTGGTCTGTTGGATGACAAGGTTGGCAAAGAGCGCCGAAAGGAGTTCTACGCGGCTGAACGTGGCGGGATCAGGCGAGGCATCATTCGGATTCATAGTTCATGCGTGATTCCCCACTGCCTGGTTACGGCTCAGGGCTGTCTTTTCGCTTGTGCCGGCGGATTTCGGCGAGCAGAAAGTGGACGAGATGCTTGAGGCGGTTTTCCAGGTTCACGGATTCGAGAATGGTCTGGCGGTCCAGGGGTCTTGGCAGCAACGTGCAAGAAACGAGATCCGCCAACTGATCCGGATCCTGGAGTCTCACGAGGTACTTGATCACCTGCTTGAGCGAAAAAACGGGCGAGGTTCCATCTTCCTGATCATCCTCAATCTGGCGCAATTGATTGAGCACATGCACGGGCAGTTCAAGCCCTTGTTCCAGCCGTTCGGCAACCAGTTCGAGGACCTTCGCAGCCAAAGCATCGACCGCCACGCTATCGCGGCCGGTGGTCGTCAGCGGGCGAATGCGCTGGATTCGATACGGTTTGTACCGAACCGTTTTGGTGAGTTCGACCCGGGCCAGGCCTTGCAGAATCAAATGTGAAGTGCCATCGCGGTTGGACACGGAGGCGCGGATGAGTCCCAAACCGGCCACCGCCGAGGGGGTCTCGCGGATGCGTCCCGGTTTCTGCATCGCCACAATGAACATGCGGTGCGAATGCAAAGCGTCCGCCAGCATCTTGCGATAGCGAGGCTCGAAGACGTAGAGAGGCAGCATGGCCTGCGGAAAGAGCGTCGCATTCGGCAGGGTCATGACGGGGACCTCGCTAGGTAATTGCATGGATACAATTTAGGAAGAATCCTCGGCAATTCAAGGTGAAGATGCAGGCTTGCCAAATGGACGTTGTCCACGCATGGTTGTTTTATTATGAATTCGAAGACGGCGGCAGTGCTCTTACTCATCGTTGCATTGGGACTCGGCGGGGGCCTTTATTACCGTCACGCGACTGCCGTTGACGAGAAGAAGAAAGACACAACTACGATCCTGCAGCTCTCCAATACGGTCACGGAGACCACGCAGAAACTGGAGGAGCAGAAAGCGGTGAATCTGAGTTTGGAGCGCGACTTCGCGACGCAGACCGAACAACTGAGGACCTATTCCAACCGTCTGACCGCGGTCAGCACGGATTTGGAGAAAACTCAAAACGACGCCAAAGCCGCCGCGGAAGCCGCGAAAGCCGAGATGCTCAAACGGGATGCCAAGATCGCGGAGTTGGAGTCCGAGCGGGACGGCTTGAGCAAGAAAATGGCGGACTTGACGAGTTCCATCGGGAAACTCGAAACGCAAATTGCAGACACACAACGGAAGCTGGAAGCGTCCGAGGGAGACCGCGAGTTCCTGCTGGCGGAGTTGAAACGCTTGCAAGCGGAGAAGGCCGAACTCGAGCGGCAGTTCAATGATCTGGCGCTGCTCCGGGAACAAGTCCGCCGATTGCGCGACGAGCTGTCGATCAGCCGCCGGCTGGATTGGATTCGGCGCGGGCTCTGGGGAACCTTCCGGAAAGGTGGAGAGAAACTTCAGGAAGGTTTCGCGGGTGCGCCCCCCCAGACCAACTACAACTTGAACGTCGAACTGACTCGGGAAGGTTCCGTCCGGGTGATCTCCACACTCACCAACGCGCCCGCAGCCACCAATGCCCCGCCGCGCAAATGATCCGGCCGACCGAGCTTTCCGATTCTTATGGCCGCAGCATGCGCGATTTGCGGGTGAGCCTGACGGATCGCTGCAACTTTCGTTGTCTTTATTGCCTGCCGGAAACTGAAGAAGCCGCGAACTTTTACCGCGGCAAGTTTGACGCGCTCCGCAACCCGGCCCCGGCAAAGCTGCGCCCGCCGGAATGGAAGCCTCGATCGGAGATTCTCAGCTTCGAAGAAATCGAGCGCTTTGTGCGACTGGCCGCCGCCCTGGGAATTCAGAAGATCCGGCTCACCGGCGGGGAGCCGCTTCTCCGCCAAGGCATCGAAATTCTCGTCGCCAAGCTGGCCAAGATCGAAGGCATCGCAGACCTGGCCTTGACCACCAACGGTTTTCTTTTCGCGAAGAAAGCCGAGGCGCTCCGGGCGGCCGGACTGCATCGAATCAGCTTCAGTTTGGATTCGCTGGATCGCGACAACTTCAAGAAGATGACCGGCCGCGACGGGCTCAAGGAAGTCCTCGCCGGGATCGCTCTCGCGCAAGAACTCGGTCTGAACCCGGTGAAAGTCAATGCCGTGGTCATCCGTGGAATCAACGACCATGAGATCGAGCGGCTGGCGGAACTCGCCCGGGACAGGAACCTGAGCTTCCGATTCATCGAGTTCATGCCTCTGGACTCTGGCCGCGCCTGGCTTAAAGAACTCGTGGTTCCAGGGAAAGAAATCTTGGCTCGCCTGCAGGCAGAATTTGCGCTTCAGCCCGCCCTACCCTCGAATCCTGCGGAAACCGCCCGTCGCTGGTCGTTTGCGGACGGACGCGGAGAGATTGGGATCATCGCGCCGGTCACGGAACCGTTCTGCGGGCACTGCAATCGAATTCGTTTGACCGCGGACGGCAAGATTCGGACTTGCCTTTTCAGCCTTCACGAACATGACATGAAGGGACTCATGCGGGCTGGAGTGTCGGACGCCGAACTCACCGAGCAACTGCGGGCGATTGTGTGGCAAAAGGAAGACCGCCATCACATCGGGGAGCCTGAGTTCGTCCAACCCGAACGAACCATGAGCTGCATCGGAGGATAGCCACGTAACGCGGCCACTCTTGTCCGCAAATCACTCGAGAATCGGCCGAGGTTTGTCCGCGAAACGAACCATTAGGCCAACCGGCTTGCTGACGACGGGACCTACGAAGTTGCTCACCGTTAGCTCCGTCAGGAACGAACTCCGCACCACCTCATAACAGGAGCATTGATTCCTTTTTCGCAATATGGTTCATTGTGACGCAATATGCCGACCTACGAGTACATCTGTTCGAAGTGCAACGAGACGTTTGATTTGTTTCAATCGATTCGTGACAAACCCATCACGATTTGTCCCGAGGACCGGTGCCAGCAAAAGAAATGGGGCAAAGGGAAAGTCAGACGAGCTATCGGAGCCGGCGCGGGACTAATCTTCAAAGGCAGCGGCTTTTACACCACGGATTACCGGAGTGACAAGTACAAGGAAGCCGCGAAGAAGGACTCACCGAGCCCTGCTCCGTCGGGCGACGGCAAATCTGCTTCCGCCAAAAAGGAGTCAACGAGTTCGACACCGGCGGCGGAAAAGAAATCCCCTTGAACCATGAAGGCGCGACCCGCCTGGGTTCGCAGGCTCATCACCATGGTCGTTCTGGTGGCGGTTGTGGCGGTCGCAATTCTGGCGTATGGCTATTTTCGGTTGACGGCGGAAGTTGATGTGGGTCCGGTTAAGGAACCCAACGCGCTGGACGCGAAAGAGGCTGATCGCAAGATCGAGATCTACAAGAACGCGCTGGCGGGGGCGGAGCGGGGTTTTATCCGTCTGTCCGAGGTTGAGATTAACTCGTTTCTGCAGCGACACGACTTTGGAGATGCGAAGACGAACGCAGCCAGCGCGGCGATGTCCTCGGTGCGGTTGGTGGACTGCCGCCTCCAGCTCAAACCCGAGCACTTGATCTGGTACTGTTGGGTGCGAAAAGGATTGTTCGGGTGGCCCGTTCAAGTGGTCTGGCGGCGGATCGTTCAGTTTGGCCGAGGCAAAGACGGCTGGGTTCTCGAGACAAAATCGATGTCCGTCGGGAGTTTCGATGTGCCCACGCGACTCTGGCCAGTCGTGCACGGCGAACTCGGCGAAATCGACCGGTTGTTTCTCGATCGACTTCGATGGCTGTCCAGCTTGCCCATGATTGAGCTCCGCACCAACCATACGAGCCCCGCACTGGAACTGAGACTCTACACCTATCCCGTGTCCAAACCCGAAACCATGCGGAAGCCGTGAGCGTCCATGTCATCAAGTGTGGATTCGTAACCGCCGAGGTGACGAGGCGGAGCGGGTCGCGTCCGAAAGCCGAAAATCCAGAAGCCACTGCGGGACTCCCGAGCCGAGGGAGGATTGAAAATCCGAATGCTGAAATCCGAATGCCGAAAGAAGCCCGAAGTCCGAAATCCGAACTGCCGCGCGGCCGTCAGGGAAGATGCTTTCGGATTTCGAGCTTAGGATTTCTTTCGGATTTCGGCCTTCGGATTGCGGATTTTGCATTGGGCGCTGGAGATCCGAAACTGGAGTCCACGGCTTCACGTCGGCGGCTAAGGTTCACGGTTCCAATGTCGGTTTGCTCGTTGATGTTCGTAGCGGCGACTTGGGGAGCCGTGACGATCCCGCCGACTCGACGGGCTCAAAACTTCGTTGTCCAAGACCTTCGGGCCGCGGCACGACCTACGGCCAACTTGAAAGCCGGCGGAGAACAGCCGATTGTCACGCTCGATCTGGATGTGCTTGCGCTGTCGGCAGAGCGGATCAAGCGGGCGCTTTGCAGGGAATTGGACGTTTCTCCTCGCGGTTGGGGGAGAATTTTCCTGCTCCTCAAGGGGACCTCCGAGGCGGACCAGGACATCGTGATTGTGTCAACTTCGTACGCCGATGGCTGGCAATATCGGGTCGAGATTCCGGATCAGGTGGGGGAATTGAAGTTCATCCGCGGGATGGTGGAGGTCTTGTTGCTTGAACTGGCCAACCGAGGCCAGCGCCCCAAATCTGCGGAGATCCCGACTTGGTTAAATGAGGGGCTTTCTTTGCAGCTCAAGAACTGGGTGGGACCGGATCTGATTCTGTCCTCGGTTTCGGTGGGGTCGATGGTCCGGACCATCCGCGATTTGCGGGGATTGGATACGCTGCGTGAAGCACGGACGATGCTTCGAGCTTTGCCGGCTGTGACCCTCACCGAGTTGGGGCACCCCGACTTGGCTAACCTCAAAGGCGACCACTTAAAGCGGTACCAAAGCTCCGCGCAGCTTTTCGTCCATGAACTTTCCCGGCTGCCGAATGGCCGAGGGTGCCTTGTCAACCTCTTGCGCGAGTTGCCGTCGTGCTGGAATTGGGAAACCGCTTTTTTGCGGTCTTTCCACGCTTATTTTCCGCGCCTGCTCGATCTGGAGAAATGGTGGATGGTGACTCTGACAGGCTTCACGGGGCGCGATCCAACCCAAGTGTGGTCTCCGGAGATCTGCCTGGAGAAGTTGGACGAGATTTTATTGATCCCGGCGCAAGTCCGCCTGGCTCCGGATGTTCTGCCCATCCGCACTTATGTGACCCCGCAACAGATTATTTCCGAATGGGACTTTCCGCTCCAACGAGTCGCGCTGGAGCATTTGACGTCTCGGCTGGCGGCTTTGCGAGTGAATTGTCCCCTGGACATCGCTTCGTTGGTCGAACGCTATCGCCAGACCGTGCAGAACTACCTGCAAAAAAGAGCCGAAGCCTACTCGATTTCCGCGACCAGAGGACAAATTGCGGTGTCCATTCGTCTGCTCGTCCGCGAGACCTTGGAGCAGTTGGATGAATTGTATCGGCAACGAGAGGCGCTTCGGCGAGATCAGGCGGCCGCGGCTGGCAGCTCGATCAAGCCTTAAATCTCCATGAGCCTCAAGGTGTAGAACGCGCCGATTCAAGGTAGTAGGCTCCAAGGAGCCGGTGATTTGCCGAAGATCAAAGCCTGGAGGCGCGCGGGTCCGCCATCGCAGTGGAGAAAGCGCTTTTGGAAATTCGGGTGGTCCCGAAGAAAGTGATAACCCCTTCCAACCGCAGATCTCTACTCGCTAGAATTGCAGCGCCCTAGCGCTCAGTCAAAACCGGTGCGTCCCGAAGTTGTCGGTGGCGGCGCGCGGTCGTCCTGGCTGCTGCGGCCTCCTACATTCTGCGCGGCTCGACTATTCCGTGGCCTCCGGGCAGAACGGAACCGCTGCGGCCTGGAAGGCCGCGCGCCGAAAACCATCGACGACTCGCGGATGCTCTGGATGCAGACCTTGTGCCTTCCAGGGCTGCAACAAGCTCTTCATCCTCGCCCCGCGAGGAACGAGTGGGGAGAGGACCGAGGAGAGGGGAACCAATAAAAACACGCCTCCTCTCCCCAACCCTCCATCCGATGGAGGAGAGGGAGGATTCGAGGAGCTTGAAGCACGCCTGTGTGCCTTCCGCCGGATTGACAACATCGTTGTTCCTCCGTATGAGACTCCCGATGGTATCAACGGCCTCGTTCCGCGGGTTGGTGGAATTCAACCCAAGTTTCGCTCCTCGCCGCCTGATCGGCCACGTGTTGTTCGATTTTGACGGCACGCTCTCGCTGATCCGACAAGGGTGGCCCGACGTGATGCTTCCGATGTTCGTGGACATGCTGCCCAAGAAGAATGGCGAGGCTGAGGACGAAGTCCGGCAAATGCTGTTCGACGACATCATGCGTTTGAACGGCAAGCAGACGATCTACCAGATGATCCAGTTCTCCGAGCGAGTCAAAGAGCGGGGAGGAGAAGCGCGAGATCCGCTCTGGTACAAGAAGGAGTACCTGCGCCGTTTGGACGAACGCATCCTCCATCGCATCGAAGGCATCGCCAAGGGTTCGCTCGAACGCGACGATTTCCTCGTCTTCGGCGCCCGAGCGCTGCTGGACAAACTGGCCAACCGGGGACTCAAGCTGTACCTGGCCAGCGGCACGGACGAGCCTTTCGTAAAAAAAGAAGCCGAACTTCTCGACCTCAGCCGTTACTTCAACGAACACATTTACGGAGCGAAAGACGACTACAAAACGTTTTCCAAGAAGATGGTCATCGATCGAATCTTGCGTGAAAACCGCATCGAAGGCGCCGAGTTGCTGGCCTTCGGTGACGGCTACGTTGAGATCGAGAACACCAAAGAGGTCGGGGGCCTCGCCGTCGCCGTCGCGAGCGATGAAGCGCACAACGGCTCCGGCCGCATGGATGAATGGAAACGCCGGCGGCTCATGGGAGTGGGAGCTGACATCTGCATTCCGGACTATCGGGATTGCGAACCGCTCTTGCAGGTGTTATTTCCATGAGGGCCTACGACGAGGCTGATCCTTGTGAAAGCAATTCCTGAAAGCCCCTCACCCGTCCCACGGACGCCCTCTCCCCGTCGGATGGGGAGAGGGACGGAGTGAAGGGCCTTCGTCGCCTCTTGAAAGCAGCGTGGAATTATTCCCTTGAGCACTCCGCCACTCGATCTTTCCCGCCTGAAGGTCTTGCCGCTCGCGGACCGGAAGAGCCTGACCCGAGTGGAAGATATTTTGATTCCGCCGGATTCGCCGCCGGCTCCATGCCCTCCACACGCCGGCGCCGTGATCAGCGAATGCTCGGAGAGAATTCGAGCGGCGCGGGCTCGGGGGGCCGGCGTAATGCTGATCTACGGCGCTCACTTGCTGCGGAATGGGGCCGCGTTGATTCTGACCCGGATGATGGCTCGCGGTTGGTTGACGCACCTCGCGACCAACGGGGCTGGCTCGATCCACGACTGGGAATATGCTTTCCTGGGAGCATCGACCGAGAGCGTGGAGGAAAATGTTGCGACCGGAACCTTCGGCGCCTGGGATGAGACGGGACGAAACATCCATCTGGCCTTGCTTGCCGGCGGGCTGCGCGGGGAAGGTTACGGCCGGGCTGTCGGTAGATTCATGGCCGAGGACGGGGTCACGCTGCCGTCCGCAGAATCACTGGAACAAGCGATCCAAGCCGAGCCTGGACATTCGCTCGCGCCGGCACGGGCCGATCTGCTGCGCGCGATGCGATTCCATCAGCTCCCGTCTGGAAGGATTCAGGTCCAACACCCATGGAAGCACGCATCGATTATTGCCCAGGCGTTTCTTCATGGGACTGCACTGACGGTGCATCCTGGCGTTGGATACGACATCATTTCCTGCCACCCGTTGTTCAATGGGGCTGCGATTGGACGCGCGGCCGAGTTGGATTTCCGTCAATTTGCGGGCGCCGTGGAGAAGTTGGACGGTGGCGTGGTCCTCTCCATCGGTTCCGCGATTATGGGACCGCAGGTTTTTGAGAAAAGCCTGAGCTGCGTGAACAACCTGCGCCTGCAAACGGGGCGCTCCATCGTCCGCGATCACCGCATCTACGTAATCGATATTCAGGAGGCGGGGAATTGGGACTGGACGAAGGGCGAGCCGCCTAAAACGGATCCGGCTTACTATCTGCGGTTCTGCAAAAGTTACTCGCGCATGGGCGGGGCGATGCAATATGTGTGTTGCGATAATGCGGCGTTCATCCACCAACTTTACCATCAGCTTTGCGGAACACTCCCTGCTCTGCATCCGGCATGAACCTGGAACGACTCGACGCGATCACCGCCAGCTACTCGAAGCTCAGGATGGCGGTGATCGGCGACTATTGCCTGGATCGATATTTGGAGATTGACCCGGCCAAAAAGGAAACCTCCATCGAAACCGGTTTGCCGGTCCATAACGTCGTCAACATCCGGTCGCAACCGGGAGGCGCCGGCACGATCCTGAACAATTTGGTGGCGCTGGGATTGAAGGAGATTTACGCCGTCGGCTTTTGCGGTGAGGACGGCGAAGGATGGGAACTGCGGCGGGCCTTGCAGGCCAAGCGCCATGTTCAACTCGACCATTTCGTTCCCACCCTTCAGCGGCGCACGTTCACCTACACCAAGCCCCTGTTAATGTCCTCGTCGAAGCCGCCGGAGGAGTTGAATCGTCTCGATGTCAAGAACTGGACCCCAACACCGCCATCCTTGGTCGAGTGTCTGCAGCAGGCGGCCTGGTATTTGGCTGGCCGTGTGGACGCCTTTATTCTCCTGGATCAAGTGGACTTGGCCGATACCGGCGTCGTCTCGGCCAAGGTGTTGGAGATGATCGCGAAGATCACCCGGCAGTATCCGGGTTTGCTGATCCTGGCGGACAGCCGCCGCGGTTTGCGCGATTTTCCGAAGGTCACCTTTAAGATGAACGCGGTCGAATTGGCGCGATTGACCGGTTCGGCTCCCACCTCCGGCCTGGCAGTCGTGCAGCAGCGCGCCGCGGCCGTTGCGCGAGACCAGGGCCAGCGTGTGTTCGTCACTCTGGCCGAGCGTGGCATCGTCGGCGCGGATCCATCGGGAGAGACCCAACATGTTCCGGCCCTTCCTGTGCGCGGCGAGATTGACATCGTGGGAGCGGGAGATGCGGTCACGGCGAATCTGACGGCGGCGCTGGCGTCGGGCGGGACCCTGGGCGAATGTCTGGAACTTGCTATGCTGGCCGCATCGATCGTCATCCATCAATTGGGTACCACGGGCACGGCGCCGGTCGAACAGCTTCGCGCTTTGCTCCACCAGACGCAATGAAGCCAAATCACTGGCATGCGTGTTTCTCGCAGGTTCAGGTTCAGGCCAAGGGTCTAGCCCGGAACTTTCACAAACTCGTAGCGCAGATTTTCAATCTGCCGTATCGCAGGCTTGTAGCCTGCGCCGGCTCGACCTCTACGAACACGCTGGAGCGTTCCACGCCCTGCCGACTGCAAGTCGGCGATACAGCAGACTATAAGTCTGCGCCACAGAGCCTCGGAGCTGCATCGGCTCGAAAAACGTGTGAAATATTCGGGGCAGGAACTACAGGGTTATTGCTTTTGTTCACGATATTCGTCGCCGTATCGTGTGCTCATCTGGACACAGCCCCGACCCCCGAAGCCCTGAAGCGCTTTGAGTTCACTCGGCCTCAGATGGGAGTGGCTTTTAGAGTCGTGCTCTATGCTCCGGATGCGTCAGTGGCCGAGCGCGCAGCGATGGCGGCGTTCGCTCGGATCAAGGAACTCAACGGCGTCATGAGCGACTATGATCCGCAGAGCGAGCTCAGCCGGCTTTCCCAAACGGCCGGCCAAGGTGTCGAAGTTCCTTTGAGCGCGAACCTCTGGACGGTGTTGAATCGCTCCCAGACCCTCGCGCGACGAACCCGTGGAGCTTTCGATGTCACCGTTGGTCCGTTCGTGAATCTTTGGCGCAAGGCGCGCCGGAGCCGGCAATTGCCAGGCCCGGCGCTGCTGGCTGAAGCACGCCAGTCAGTCGGATACCAGCGACTTCAACTCAGCCCCAAAACGCGAACAGCTCGTTTGCTTGCGCCGGGCATGCGTATGGACTTGGGAGGCATTGCGAAGGGTTACGCCGTGGATGAGGCCCTGAGAGTGCTGCGAAACCTTGGGATCGACCGGGCCTTGGTGGCAGGCGACGGCGACATTGGTGTCGGCGCGCCGCCTCCGGGAAAACCTGGCTGGCGGATCGCGATCGCCACACTGGACGTGCCGAACGCTCCAACCAACCGCCTCGTCTTGCTCAAGCACGCGGCCATCTCGACCTCCGGCGATCTGTCCCAGCGCCTGGAAATCGGCGGGGTCAGATATTCCCACATCGTCGATCCGCGGACGGGAATTGGTCTGACCGATCACAGCCTGGTCACGGTGATTGCCCGCGACAGCACGACCGCAGACAGCCTGGCCACAGCCATCAGCGTGCTGGGCCCGGAGAAAGGAATGAAATTGGCACAAACCACGCCAGGCGTCGCCGCTCGCATTGTCCGTTCCCCGGATGAGAAAATTGAAGCGCACACCTCAAAGCGTTTTGAGAAATATTTCGCGCCTGAAGACTGACATGGCGGCAAAACAGACCACGCCTCCTTCCAGGCCTCAGCGGCTCCAAAAGTCCGAGGTGCCCGAAAATCGCCGAGCCTCGCCTTCCGTGTGCGGCCGCTGTGGCCTGGAAGGCCGCGCGCCGGAAAAATCGTCGCGGCTTGCAACGATTTCGACAGATACTGATAGACCGCAAGAC
>JACQWK010000108.1 GCA_016209525.1 Verrucomicrobiota bacterium | reverse complement strand
ACCCAACCGCCGCTTTACCGTGGCGGCTTTTCATTTCATACGGTGGAAGAAACAATAATTTCAAACCGGCGGTTTTCCCCCGTTTTCACGCCGCCGTTCACAAACGCCGCTCCACGGTCAACTGTGAGCGAAGGCTGGCCAGCCGGAAGGTCAGAATGATTCAGCCTCCGCTCGACGTTCATCGTGCCACGTTGGACCGGGGCATGGTTTTCGTTTTCGACCTTCGCCAATCCAGAGACCGGGGGTGAACCAGATGATTCGAATTCTTCGCCCGCTTCTCCGTCGCCTCCGGGGGGGTAGGTTTTGGCATCGCCTCTTGCGCCTATTGGGTGTATCGGGCTCCCGAAAAAGTTTTGGCCGCATCCGGGAGTCAAGCGCGGCCCGATTGGATCGTCGCCAAGGATGGCAGTCTTTGGGGTGACGTATCGCCCCAGGAAGCGTTTTGATTCACGGGATGGGGTAAAGGACAGCGGGCGCGGCAGAAAAACACGCGGTACACGGAACGTACGAACTCCCGCCCATGCCGGCGTGCTCTGCCGGGAGATTCACGCCGGACGGAAACTGACCAGTCACAATTCCACAATCGCCAGTCGTACGGGCAATCTATCCACCAACTACTAAACGAGGATTCCAGTGCTTGCAGCACAGAAACAGCCGCAGCATCGCGGGCACTTCAGCGTACAACGAGCCTGCCTTGAGATTGAGCGGTCGCGACAACATTTCGGTTGGCCGTGAACAAGTGAATTCCCGACACGACACAGAAATCCCCGTCGTCTGACAGGATTTGCGCGATTCCACTTGCGAGCGCCGCGCGTAAAGCGAATACGTCGTAGCCATCGAGCGCATGGGTTTTTAAGTCTTGAAGCGCCTCAGATGTCTCTGCGCTGTCAATCACGACCGGCTTGTCGATCGGTTTGCCCATGCTTTCGACAGCCTGCCAGGCCGTTTCCACTTCTTGTATCACTCGCTGGCGCTCCGGCGGAATGTTGTGGCGATATTCCTTGAACTGTGCCTCTGTCAGGTGGTTCCCTTGCGGTGTTCTTCGATAGATGTCGAATTCGGTTCTCTCAATGCGATAGGCGAGTTCCGATAGTGAAAGGCCGCTCCACCGCAGATCAGAGCCGACGGTCAAAGCAGCTTTGAGATATGTGGGGTGGAATACCTACCCGATTCTGATTAGGTGGCTTTGGGGACAAACCCAGACGCGGATACACCGCCCAGAACCAGACGTTCGTATCAACAAAGAATCTGTCTGCTGGTTTTGGGGTGTCGGTGCGCAAGTCCACTACCTGCGCCTGCACCACGCAGTTGACCGGCATCAAGCCTCCACAGCTTGGTCGGCCAGCACACGATCAAGCGCCTCACGATACTTCTCGTCGCGGTAGTAGCGTTCCGCATTTTCCACCGAGCGGCGCAACGGCGCGTTGGCAGCGGCGGGCAAATTCTGAAACTTGAGCCGGCTGCGAACTTCCTCGATGCCGTGCTCCTTGAACAACTGTCCGACCGCCGCGTTGAAAAACTGCGACACGAAAATCCGCGTGCCCGAGAAGTCCAGAAAGATCGTCTCACCCCGGTCAAACGCCGGACGATAGGCGGCATGAAGCTTCTCCCCGTCTTCGTACGTCATGCAGAGCGGGCCGACAAGTTGTTGGATGTTCACATTCATAGCATCATTATCGGCTTAGAACGGCGGTTCGTTACTCAATTCCGACGCCAGACAGTAATATTTTTCGTCACATCGCAACGAGATGTTGACCAGCGTGCCCTCGAAAAACGTGGGCCGTTCCCCGAACGACACCCGGCCATCAGCCACCCGAACATACCCCTCGTGGCTGGACATTTCCAATCGGCCTCCGTTTTGTTGCACAAACTCCCGCAGCAGGTCAAGGCCAAGCCCGCACGGGCCATGTCCGGGACTTTCCTGGCGGGTGCTTGTGCCGCGTTGAAACGCCCATTTCATGCAATTTGCCGCCGTCAACTGTTCCGGGCTGAACTCATTGGCCTTGAACAGCCTCACGTTGGACGGGATGCCGACGCCGAAATCCACGATGGTCAAATTTAACTCCTGCATATTGGGAAAATGCTGGCCGCAGGTGAAAACGCCGATGGGCGACTGCGCATGCTCGAAAGCGTTCAGGTACACCTCCGCCATGTTGCCCACGATGGCGTCGCGCAACGGCGTGCTCACGTTCACCCACCCGCGACCCAGCCACATTTCCGACAGGTAGCGTTCAAATCTGTGCGGGTCGAGCCACGAATCCTCGCGGTACGGAATGGAATTGCCCGATCACGGCTGACGCGGAGCGCCGAACGCCGCCATGAACCCGTTTTGCGCCAGATTCATGGCGACCGCAGAGTCTTGAATCTCCCAATTGAACTGCACGCGGCCGCCGCGATACTCAATGAGTCGCGCCAGTTCGCCTAGAAAGGCAACGGAATTTTGGCGAAGGAAGCGACACCAATGGAGGTCAAAACAAACCTCAGTGCCGTCGGCATTGAATCGTTTCCAAAGCCTGAACAGATCGTCGAAGTCTCCCGGACCTTCGTTGATTTGGTGGATATGTTCGACGTGCATCAAAATCTGCCGCGCAGAGTTTGTCGCACGTTGGAATTGCTTTCAAACTCGTTTCAATGAATCTTCTCGCCAGTGGAACAATTCAAGAATCCGCCGATTCAGGAAGCCGTGATCGACATTCAAGTCACGTTGCCGCGTGATGTGAAACTTGAGACTTTAACAAAGTTCCACGAAGGAGTCGAAGCCCGCTTTCCGGAAAGACAAGAGCGCATTTCCTGGCAGCAGGGCTTTCAGATTTCTGGCACAGGCGACACTCACGCAATGCGGAGCTCCCGTTCGGTGGACGGCTACCTTTTTGTATCCAAAGCCGACGGGAAGATCGTGCAGGCTCGACGTGACGGCTTTACTTTCAACAAACTGAGACCGTATTCCAATTGGGAAACCTTCAGCGCCGAGGCCAAAGAACTTTGGGAGCGATACGTCGCGCTTGCCCGTCCCTCCTCCGTTCAACGCGTCGCACTGAAGTATCTGAATCGAATCGCACTGCCTCTTCCGTTGCACGATCTTCGCGAATATTGCCTCCTGTTCCCGGACCTGCCGCCAGCACTGCCGCAAGGCATGAGCGAACTCTTTCTGCGGGTCGCACTGCCGGTCGCGGACGCGCCGTGAGCTGCCATCGTGACCTTGACATTTGAACCGCCGACGCCGGGCACAATGGTGCTGAATCTGATTCTCGACAACGAAGCGGCCTATGTTTTCGGCTCGCTGAATGTGGACACAGAGGCCATTTGGTCCAAACTCGCGGTGCTTCGCGACTTGAAAAACAATGTGTTCGATGCCAGTCTCACTGAAAAAGCAAAAGAACTATTCCGGCGATGAACGCAGTCATTTCACAGACTCGATTCCTGCACGGGCGGGAGAATGCTCCCTACCCTTCGTGGGAGCAGACCGTCCCCATTGCTCCGCCGTGGCGCGCTCCGGTCGCACTCAGTGATGAGCAGCGCGTGCTTTCGCGCCTGGAACGCGACGCGTTTCTCAGTTTCGACCGGCTCACTTCCTATCGCCTTCCGTTAGAATTTCAATTCCTAATGCTGGCCTGCCAGTGGAAGCACGACACTTTGTTCGAATCCTCCCCGTGGCGGATGGCTACACACCCGGCTTACCAGCGCATCATTGGCATGGGGAGGCGCGCCGTTCCGCTCATTCTCCAACAATTGGACCGCGAGGCTGACTTCTGGTTCGAAGCTTTGGTGGCCATCACCGGAGATCAGCCAGTGCCGCCGGAGCACGCGGGCAACATGGAAGCCATGCGGCAGGATTGGCTGCGCTGGGGACGCGACCACGGATATGACTGTTGACGAGATTCGGCTTGCCCAGGAGGTCATCCCGCAAATTTTCCCCCGCCTCCAAAACGAACCCTTCGAGGTCGCAAGCCCGCGCACGACGGACTACAATTGTATTGGCTGGGCGGCAGGCGACAATCGAAACTGGTGGTGGCCGGGCGGACGCTATTGGCCGACCGGAACTCGCGCTGATGAGTCAATCCCCTCGTTCATCGCCGCATTTGCAGCCTTCGGCTACGAGTGCTGTGACTCCGCTGACCTTGGAACCAGATTTTGAGAAAGTCGTTCTCAACGTGGATGAGCAGCATGGCCGGGTAACGCACGCGGCGCGGCAATTGCCGGACGGTCGTTGGACCAGCAAACTCGGTCCGCAATGGGACATCAACCACCTGCTGGAAGGTCTGTGTGGACCGCGCCCGGCTTACGGAGATGTCGCGCAAATCCTGCGGCGGCCCGCCCCGAAGCCGGAAGCTGGTTCATAGCTCGCCGCGAAAGGCTTTGGCCAGCAGCGCGGGCGTGAACGACGCCAACTCCGCTGCCACCTCCCGCTGCAATCGCTGCAATTCGTCCAGCTTCCCCCGCAACGCATCCAACCGCGCGACGATGGAGCGTTGCTCAGTCTTGTTTTTCGGAAAAGGCACTTCAAGAACGGCTAGCTTGCTACCATTCATGTTTGGGCGATTGCCATCTTCAGTGCCCGAAAAAACCGCATCCCAATAATCCCCAGATTGGAAATACCACCAAAGAAACTCCGGCAGAATTCTGCTGCCCGGACGAATGCGAATCAAATAGGAAGCGAACACAGCTTCCGGCGGGTCTTTGACCAAGTAATTTTTCCCGGTTGTCGCGCCGGTGCGTAAGAATAGAATATCGCCGTCGCTCAAACGATACTTTTGCACTTCATTGCACCGACAATAAGGCACGGTTTCCCAATTTACCTTGCCCGCTTGAATGTCAGTGATTCGCAAGAATCGTGGCCCGATTGGCGAAGCGGCGGCGGATTCGGTGTAGCCGTATTGAGGCTTGCCGCACAGAGCTTCAACCGTATCGGTGTCCCAGCCATCGCCGCGCTCACTGAAAGCAAGATTCACTGTAGCGTGCATCTCCTCGGCGATGCGCATGATCTTCCGTTCCCTCTCGGACACAGATGAAAGAATTTCCTCCGGTTCGGCGTGATCGGTTTTCTCCGGCTCAACGAGACCAAGGCTGACGGGCGACATCTTGTAGCCGTTGGCGATGATTTTTTCGGCAGGCACGCGCCACGCTACGCCGTCGGCGGTCTGGCGCTTGGGCCATTTCTTCAGCAGGTCGGGAAAGTCGTTTGGGAATTGCGGGCCGAACTTGCGCGCCTTCTTGAGCGATGAGCCGTCGCCCTGCACGCGGTAGAACCACGTTTCCTTCGTGGGCCGCCCGGTCTTTTGGAAAACGAGGAAGCAGGTCGGGTTGGGCGTGTAAGGCTCGAACATGCCCTTGGGCAGCGTGACGACAGCCTGCAAATCGCACTCGGCCAACAGGCGCTTCTTCACCTCGGTGTGCGAGTTGGAGTCGCCAAACAAAATGCCGTTGGGGAAGACGATGGCGGCGCGTCCGCCAGGGCGCAGGCTCCGGAGCGCGTGCGCGAGGAAGAGCACATATTTGTCGCCCTTCTCGATGCGCAGGGATCGTTTGGCATCGCCGCGTTGCCCGGAGAACGGCGGGTTCTCCAGAATCACGTCGAACTGCACTTCATCCCATTTGTCCTCGCTGCCGCAGATGGAATCGCGCCGCACGATGGGCGAGCGGTCAAAACCTTGGAGGACGGCGTTCATGGCGGCCATGCGAATGATGTCCTTGTCCGCCTCGAAAATGTGGAGCGTGCCCTCTTGCAGAAATTTCCATTGCGAAGGCTTGAGCCGGTCCCCAATGCCGCGTTTCACCGGCAGGCCGTAGGGCGCGACGACTTCGCGGACGAATTCGGGCGAAGTGTTGGCCAGCAGAATGTGCTCGAAGGCGGCAATGGCAAATCCGCCAGTGCCACCCGCTGAGTCGCAAACAGTCTCGCCGATCTTTGGGGCAACCATTTCGACGATGACGCGGATGAGATGGCGCGGGGTGCGGAACTGCGCGGCCTTCTTCTGGCTACCGAGGTCGTTGACGAGGATTTCAAAGAGGTCGCCCTTCACGTCGGCGTCCTCGCTCAACAAGTGAACGTCTTTGAGCGAGTCCACGGCTTTGCGCAGCGTGGCCCCATCGGGAATGACGACGGAGGAATCTTCAAACAAAGCGCGAGCGGCGGGCGAGAGCGCAGGATGCAGCGCGAGCTTCGGGAGCAGCGTGCGGAGGGTTTCGAGCATCCGCGCGTTGTCGGGGTCGGAAGTGAGGACAGACCAGCGGAGTTTTCCGAAGTCCACCCAATCGCCGGAAATTTTGACTTTGGTGAAGATGGATTGGCGTTTGTTGCCGCCGTTCTTAGGATTTTCCGCGTGCTCAGCGTCCATTTCCTCCAGCATCTTCAGGAAGATCAGGTAGGAAATCTGGGTGACGTAGGTGATGGGATTGGTGACGTTGGCTTCCCACATCACTTTGCAGAGGCGCTTGAGAAGGTTTTGTAGCGAGGCGTTGTCCATGAAATCAGACAGCAGCAATGAGGTCGTTCAATTCCTGCATGATGGCGGCGAGCCGTGCGCGACCGAAGAGGGCTTCAGCGCGAGCCCGTCCGCCCTGGTAGGTAAATGGCGGACGCGTGAAAATGCTGGGGACAAGCGGAACATACTTCGTCTCGGTCACGGCGGCGGCCACGACGTTTCGCAGGAGACTCAGGAGACGTGCCTGGTCGTGATTGATGCTGCTGGAATGTTCGGCGACCCAGACATTGAACGCGCGCTCGACGCGCTGCTGGCGGGTGGGTAACTGATGCAGTCCGAGCGCAGCGCGGATGAAATCGGACAGCGACCCGGACGGCTGCTCGAATGCTTTGCGAAGCGCAGCTTCGTCAAACCAGAACTCCGGCGAGTTGAGTTTCTGAGCGAGTTCGTCCCATTCGTTTTCGGTCAGGGATTCGCCCGCGATGATTTTGCGCACGGCGGGATCGGTGTCGCGCAATTCCTGAATCCGCTTGAACCAGCCGTCTTGATACGTTTTGCGGTCAATCGCCATGCCCTCCGGACCGACGTGAATGAGTTCGCGGCGGCGAATCGTGTCCTCCTTCTCCCCGAGCGGAATGACGGTGAATTCACGCGGCGGTCGCGGCGGGCCGGGCGGTGGCGGCGGTACTGGTGCTGGGCCTGGCTCTGGTCCGGGTTCGGGTCCGGGCTGTGGACGCCGCCCCACTTCCTTTGGCCGGTGGTATTGCTCGCCGGAGTCATTTGGTCGAGCCCCGTAGACGGAAGGAGGCTGAATAAAGCGTCATCAAGCCGTCACCTTAGATGAGCTTTTGGCTGTGACCGCTGCAATCGTGGTCCTGGCCGATGAGTGGACCGAGCGTGCGGAATTCCTCTTCAGGAACCGGCTTCGGAGCTTGCTTCACCGTCAGACCGAAGCAACCGCTACCTGTTCCATACGGCGCGTCGAAACCGCGCGTCCGCTACTTTGAGCCGCCCGGAGTGTTCCGGCGCGTCGTACAGGATTGGCGAGAGTAAAGCGGGGCGGTTTAGAGGCTGGTCTTGAGCACAAATCCGCAAACTTTCGCCGCGCCTCTTCCTCGCTGCTGTAGGACCAGCCTTCCTTGCCCCATGCCTCGGAAGGCGGCACACCCTCGCGAGGCGGGTAGGATTTGCTGAACGCTTCGCGGGCGTCATGCTGTCGGATGATTACAACCTCAAAGTGCCGTGTCGGGAATTCCTGTTTGCTCTTCTCCAGCAACACAACGCGGCCTTCGCGGGTCAGAATCTTGAAGTCGAATCCATCCTGTCGGAAGGTTTCGGGCAATGGGGCGTAGTGGTTCATGAGATTACTCCTTGGCTGGCCGTCCTCGTCGAACAGTTCAAGCGTGACCGTGTTCTCGCTTACGTCCGCGTAGTTGCTTCAGTTTGGCGGGATCAAGGGTGTCGTCGCGTCTCATTAGTGGATACTCCCATCTAACGACGAAGGGATTGATCGCCGGGAAATTCCTCAACGTCGCCTCGACCGCAAACGCGCCCTCTTCTTCGTGGCGGGTCATGACCAACAGCGAGTCGGGATCCCGGGCGAACACCCCGCTCCCTGAAACCCGGTCGATCGCCTCTTTGGCGCTCTGATTTCCTTTTGAGAAGTGCGCACCAAATGCGACGGCGGCACCAGTCGTTGTTGTCAAGTCCTCGATTGCGTTGAGAAGGCCGGCAACGTCACCGGCAGAATTCTCGTCCGTTTCGGAGCCGTAGAGCTTGTAAATCGGATCGAGAACGACCAGCACGTAGCCGCATTCCCTGGCCCCGGCCTTGATCTTCGGTAAAAGTGTTCGGTAATCAGCCGAGTGTCCCCGGAGGTTCCAGCGGTCGAGATGTCCAGCCGAAACCGCGATGCCTTTCGCCCTTGCTACCGCTTCGATTCGCTTCTGAAAACTCCATTCTTGGAGTTCTAGGTTGACGTAAAGCACACGGCCGGGATTTGTGACGAGCCCAATCCACAGCTTCTTAAAGCCCACCGGAAGGGCCAAGTCGGTGAGGACCCACGTCTTGAATGCCTTCGATCCTCCGCTGATGCTCAGCTTGCTTCCCTGATGGAGCAAACCACACACCACCTCACGCGGCGCCGGGATTGGCGCGGCAAGCAATTCGAAGGCGTCGCAAATCTTGGGAAGCTGATTCGCCCCGACGCAATGGCGCAGCGAATGCACCGCATCCTCGGCCTCACGGAGAAGGGCGTCGGCATTGAGTGTCTTGTCGCGGGCTGACAGGCTCAACCGCGAGGCAACGTCCTCAACCATGCGACGCTGGAAGCAGTCCTTCAGGTCGGGCAAATAGCAGGGTAGATTTTCTGCTGACGGTATTGAGTCCTGTAATTGATTCAGTTGGGTCCTTCTGCGCTTTCTTGATGTCCTTGTAAAACTCTCGCTCTTGCGAAGTCCCGGACAAGTGTTTTTTGATGCCGAAATATTCAGCCGCCTCCGGGAATCGGTCGGGAATTTTTGCGAGCGTTGCTCGTCCGGCGAGTCGCAGTTTCCCCAGCCGATCAAGTTTTGCTTTCCAGATTTCGGGCCGCGTTTTTCCACGTTCATCTTTGAAGCCGATGCCTGGCGGTCGCGTTTTCTCCAACCAACGGTCGAAGGAGTTCTTGATCTCCGCGTCGGCCTTCGGTTCCTGAATTGGAGTTCCCCAGATGCGTACCGTACGCAAGGCGGCTATTCTCTCTTTCGGAGTTTTTCCCGAAAATATCGTGTGCAGCGCGGCTATCTTTTCTTCCTCGCCCGGCGCCATCTCCGTGATAGCCTTCCGTTTGTGGCGCTTGGCTTTCACGCGGCACCCCCTGCCGCTTTGGTGGAAGCGGATTTGATGTCCGTGTCGAGCAGTTTCCCTAACCCAACGGAAATCCGCGCTTTGTGCTCGGCGTAATGGCGGGCCGTTGTCGTGATGTCGGAGTGTCGGAGAAACCGGCTGGCGGCATAGATGCCGTGCTCCGTGGCCACGAGCGCACCGATTTCTTTCCGCAGTTCGTGCAACGGTTTGTTAGCTCTCACGCCTTTCGAGCGCAGCCACTCGGTAAGCCGGTCAAAAATTCGCTCGCAGCGGTAGTACGGCCGGGCCGAGTCATTGCGCGGCGGGCGGTCGCTGGTCAGGATGAACTGGCTTTGACTGCGCGGCAGCATTTCGCGCAATTCGGCGAGCATTTCCGGGTCAACCATGATCTCCCCGGCGCTGTCCTTGGTTTTCAGGTGAAGCCATTCCGTTTCCTCCAAACGAATGAGGTTGTTCTGCCAATCCACCATGCGCCATTCCGCCAAATCAATCTCGCCCTTTCGCATCCCGGCAAACAGACCGAGAAGAAACGCCTTGTAAACCTCCGTTTCGGTTTCCTTCAATTCCCCCCTGGCGGCAGCAATGAGGGATTGCACGTTCACCTTGGAGATGTATTTCATCGAGCCGGTCCCGAACAGTTCCACGCCGTTGAAAGGCAGTCGTTCGGGAAGCGTGACGCCTTTCAGAGCCTTCGTGAGTTTGGAGCTGAACAGACTACGGGCGCAGCGAACGTAACTGTTTGCCGTGCGTTTGGCTGAGGCTAGCGCGACGGGAGACTTGCCGGCTTGCGCGACAAACTTCCGCTGCCACGCCGTCACACGGTCCGGCGTCACGCGCTCCAACCGAATTCGGTCAATCCGTTCAATCCATTTCTGATTGCCACCGGATTTGTAGTCGAACTTCTCGTCCCCACCTCCCACGCCGAATGCTCCTGCCACGATCGTACGAAAGCAGTTCTGGTAATTCAGGAACGTGCGGAACCGGAGTCTGCCGGTGTCTCGCACAGCGCGGAGATATTCGCCAACGGTCAACTGGTTGCCCTGAGTGGAGTCGCCGTTTGGCTTAAACTTGGCGAGCGTGGCTTCCCAGCCGTTTGCCTCAAGGAAGGTGAAGACCTCTTTTGCCCTCTTTGCTGCGGCGGCCTGATTCGGCGTGCCAAGGTTGAACCAAGCTTCGCGTCCGTCCTTCTTGAGTCGTACTTGCCAGTCTGGAATTTCAACCGTCTTGCTGCTGCGGTCCGTGTAGTTCCGTTTCCTGAGTCGGGCGAACCAGTAGTCGGCGTGAGTTTTGGACAGCCGACGCTCTCTTTCGCCGGGGGACAGACGATTTGTCTGTCCCCTTTCTGTCCCCTTCTGGGTGTTCTCAAGTGTTCTTTTGTGTTCCTTTGTGTCGCTCATGGAATGCCGTTTTATTGGTTGAAATGCTTATTCTGTGCGGACTTCCGCGAACTTAAACGAACTGTTGCGAACAGTCATGGACAGAACTACGGATCAGAAGGTTGCAGCTTCAAGTCCTGCCGGACGCGCCAATAAAGTCAGCGAAGTGCGGAGGGTCCCGATGAACAACGAAATGAAGGCCCTTGGGGAACGATTTCGGAAAATGAAGGATTTGTAAATCAAGTTCAAGGCGAGCGAGAGCGCGTTGCGGTCGTCCCCGCCGAAGATTCCCCCGCCGTTCGCCTGGCCGGTCAGGTCATCCTACCATCTGAAATCGGCGCGACCAATCAGGTTGGCGCAGAGCGCATCAGTCACCCGTAAATGTCCATGCGATCACTTCATTGCGTGGGTTTTTCCATGATGGATAGGTTCACGGTCCACTGCAAAGTCCGTCTTCTGACCTTATGAATTCCGGAACCAACCTGAACTCACAGCAGCCAGCACCGGAAAGGCACCGGAGAAATTACCGTGAAAAATCACAACTCGCCAAGGTTGGGCGTTGTGAGGGCTGGCGGCCAATCGCCCTTCTCCGCCCTACCAATGAGTTGGTTCATGGTCTTCCGGGCCTCCAAGATGGGATTCATTTTGATTCGGGTCAATTCTTCACGGAGAAATCGTGCTGCAATTGAGGCTGGATTTCTTGTCACCCGGTTCGGATGAACTCTCAAAGGAAAGAATTGATATGCGTCGAATCGTTCTCCGATCGAGATGGACCGTCCCGGCCATGGCGGTCGCGGCTTGGATAGTGACGGCAGCTACACCAGCCTGCGCCGCCCAGGACGCGCCGGCGGTTCGGTTTGTCAAACATCGGCTGGGAAGTTTCCGCAGCGAGACGTTGTGCCTCGCGGATTTCAATGGTGATCGACGGCTCGACGTGCTGGCTGGCGCCTATCTTTACCTCGCCCCGGATTGGAAACCGGTCAGGGTTCGCGCCTTGGCCGGTTCCGTGGACGACCAGGGCAAGGGTTACTACGATGATTTCGCGAACCGGCCGTTGGACGTGGACGGCGACGGGAAGCCGGACCTCATCACATGTGGTTGGTTTTCCAAAAGCGTGAAGTGGCATCGCAACACGCTGGGCCGGGCGGAAGAGTGGCCGATGATGCAGGAAGAAAAAGACGGCAACTACGAAAGCGCTGATCTTCACGACATCGACGGCGACGGCAAGACGAACGAAATCCTCCCGCACGCGACCGGCACGGAGTGGTTCGAAATCGGCACGCTGCCGTCCGGCCAGCGCGGGCTCATCCGGCACGTCGTTTCGGCTCGGGCGTTCGACTACGGCGGCGGCGTGGGCGACCTCAACGGCGACGGCCGCCCGGATATTCTGCGTCCCAACGCGTGGTATGAAGGCCCGGCGGACCCGCGCAAAGGAGAATGGATCGAGCGCACGTGGGGTGACATTGCTCTCGGCGCGAAGGACGGCAAAGCTGACCATACGCCGGAAATCCTGGTGCTCGACGTCAACGGCGACGGATGGATCGACGTGATCACCAGCAGCGCGCACAAACATGGCATCTTCTGGTATGAGCAGACCCGAGCCGCGGGCAAGACCGGCTGGAAGCAACACCTGATCGACGACACCTGGAGCCAAGCGCACAGCCTCGCGTTGGCGGACCTGGATGGCGATGGCACGCCCGAATTAATCACGGGCAAGCGGTTCATGGCTCACAACGGCAGCGACCCGGATGAGTTCGGTCCGCTCGGAGTCTATTACTACCAGCTCAAACGCAGTCCTGCGCCGACGTGGACGAAACACGCGATCTCGTTCAACGAAGGCATTGGTTCCGGCGTGAACCTCTGCGCTGTGGACCTCGACGCCGACGGCGACACGGACGTCATCGTGACCGGCAAATGGGGCGGCCCGGTCTGGTTTGAGAACCAGCGAAAGTGAACGTGGCCGGGCTGAGAGTGCTCGGCGACGGCAAAGAAATTGCCGCCGCGCCGGCGCTTCGACGAGTTACGGGCCGGTTGCCGTGATGAAGACGAAAACGAACATGGACTGCGCCGGCGGAGCGAAGCGGCGCCGGCGCTTTGGATTCCGCAGGCGCGTCTGCTGCCCTGGCCACGAAAGCGGCGTCGCGCCTTGCTTGCCGCCGGAGTCCAGGAAGCACCAGCCACTCGGGGCTGCACCGAGCACGGCTCGATCGTGTGCAAAACTCATGAAAGCGTTTTCTATCAGTGCGACGTTACTGACCTTCGGGCTGGTGTGCGCCATGACTGTTCTGATCGTCTCCGCCGCTCCGCCGCCCGGCTATCGCCTGGCGTGGTCGGACGAATTCGACGGCGTCGCGCCCGACACGAACAAATGGAGCCACCGTGGTCTGGGCAAGCGCCGCGACGCTCTCAACGTGACCGACGCGGTGTCGGTGGCCAGCGGGCATCTCACCATCACGACTTACACGACCAACGGTCAGCACCGCACGGGCATGATCGGCACTCAAGGCAAGTTCGAGCGCCGCTTTGGCTATTGGGAAGCGCGGCTGAAATTCGAGGATGCGCCCGGCATGTGGTCGGCCTTCTGGATTCAGACACCCACCTTCGGCCAAGCGCCCGGCGACCCGGCCACCGCGGGCACGGAAATCGATGTGGTCGAGCACCGCGCCGTGGACCGGCAGGGCAAGAAACTGGCCGGCCAGGCGCAGCACACGGTTCACTGGGCCGACGCTGACAAACGCACTCAGAGCAAAGCTCACCTCACGGAAGACCTGGGACTGGACCGCGGCTTCCACACGATCGGCGTCGAATGGACGGAGACCGAATACCGTTTCTACGTGGACGACAAGCTCTCCTGGACTGCGCCCGCGCCGGTGTCGAAGCGGAACCAGTACATCATCCTGAGCTCGGAAGTGAAGGACGACGCTTGGGCGGGAAAGATTCCTGTGGAAGGCTACGGCAGCCGCGAAACCAGCCGGACGAGACTGGTGGCCGATTACGTGCGTTTCTACGAGCGCAATTCTACCGAGCCGTAACCATGTGTCGCTGCATCATCGCTTCAATTCGTCGGGGCGCATCTCCGAACGAGGACATGCTGGCAGGCGATCGTAGCGCAGACTTGCAGTCTGCCGTATCGCCGATTTGTAATCGGCAGGGCGGCGAAGGTTCCGGCCCGCCCCGCACGTTCGCAGCGCCGCAGAATGCAATTCTGCGATACGGCAGATTGAAAATCTGCGCTACGACGCTACCGGCGACCGCGCTGATTCAGCGATGCGCCCAATTCGTCGTTGCGCAGGATGAACAGGTCGATGGTTCCGCTACGATTTGAATTGAAGCAAATGCGCCGGCCATCGGCGCTGGGCGAGGCCAGGGATTGCGCCCAGAACATGTCGGCCGAACCACCGCGCTCGCCGGTGCGCGAGTAGGTGGTCCCCGTCCGGGCGAGGTATTTCCAGGTGCCGTCGAGATTGAGCCGCAGGATTTCGTCGAAGGGAGACTGTGCCCTGACCGCAGGAACCGCGGAAGCACCGGAACTTCCCGTTGACGCTGACGGAAAAAACGACGCGACGAACCAATCGTTCACCTTGTCCGGCCATGAGAGATGGAGGTTGTGAAACTTGGCCTTTTCTCTCGGCACACTGAACAGGACGCGGTCGCCCCTGCCATCGAGGTTGATGACGTGGATTTCCAGCGGCGTCTCAGGGAGGCCGCGACCGCCGGTTGGCAGTTACAAGTAGGCGACTTTGACCGGCATCAAGGATTTGGGCGCGCTATTTCGCAGGCTGCCCGCGTGAGCGACGTCACCTGCATTCTTGACCGGATTGAGCGAGGCGACCCGAAGGCCGCAGAAGAGTTGCTCCCGCTGGTGTACGCCGAACTCCGCAGATTGGCCGCGCACAAGATGGCCTGCGAAGCGCCCGGTCAAACCCTTCAGCCCACGGCGTTGGTCCATGAGGCTTGGCTGCGATTGGCCGACGATGACGGCCCGAGGTGGAATAGTCGCGGGCATTTCATTTCTGCCGCCGCCGAGGCGATGCGACGAATCCTGATTGAGTCTGCGAGGCGCAAACAGGCCCAACGTCGCGGCGCTGGAGCTCAACGGGAAGAACTCAAGGAAGAGCACTGGATTCTCGAACGCCCGGCCGATGAAGTTTTGGCCGTGCATGAAGCGCTCGACAGGCTCGCCCGCCAGGACCGGGTCGCTGCCGAAGTGGTGAAGCTTCGCTATTTCATTGGGATGTCGCTTCCCGAGGCGGCGGAAGCTCTGGGCGTCTCCCCGCGCACAGCCGACCGGCTCTGGGCCTTCGCGCGGACGTGGCTCAAGGTGGAAATGGAAAGCGGGGCGTGAATCTTTCGCTGTAACGATTCAGGTGGTCAACCGCTAATGGATGTTAATCAGCAATTCTCATTATGACTCCGGGCGTTGACGGACGATCCGTTTGTAGTCCCGGCTTTAGCCGGTTTTCCGAGTTTTTCCGCACCCAGCCGGCTAAAGCCGGGACTACAAACGGCCAAAATGAGAATTGCTGGACGCTAATAGACGCGAATTGGAAGCACTGAGATCGGTGGAGAGGAAGTTGCACACGTTTCATT
>JACQWK010000007.1 GCA_016209525.1 Verrucomicrobiota bacterium | reverse complement strand
GAATAACCGGGCACGAACCCCAAAACCCAACCGCCGCTTTACCGTGGCGGCTTTTCATTTCATACGGTGGAAGAAACAATAATTTCAAACCGGCGGTTTTCCCCCGTTTTCACGCCGCCGTTCACAGCCCCACATCAGGGATTGACGGAGGAATGGAACCAACAAACGGTCGAACTAGGAGCTTCAAGCGACGTTCATGGGCGAAAACCTGGTTGTGCTGAAGAACGGAAAGAGCTATCCCACCACGCGCCCGCTTCGTGAAATCCAGCAAAAACTGGAATTCCGATAGAGCCTGGGATTTCCATCTCGCGAACAAATCCAGTCGCGAGCCTGGCCGGCACCCTGCCGGGGCGACCCTGCCTCGGCTTGCCAACCACCGGTTGTCCGATGGCGGGCTTGAATCTCATTCCGAAGCTTGGGCATCGTCTCGCTTCAGCAGGGCAGAATGAAACACAGGCATGCAAGAACGGAAAACATTTTTTTACACGCCGTGTAGAAATGTGTGGACACAACCTAAACTCAAAAATACAATTTGGCCATGGATTCCGTTGAAAAAGTGCTCAAAGCCGTCTTGGACTTCCACGCAGGCGACCCGCAACTACTCGCCATCCAACTGAAAGCATCCCCCGCGTCTGTGCAAAGGTGGGTGAGTGGCGCAGCCAAACCTCGCCCTGTATATGAGGCCAAGCTGCGGAAGATTTACTCCGAACTTGCAAACAGAGCTTCCGAACTGCGCGAAACGCCGACGCCTTACCGGGTGACGCCTCATCACCCGATGATAACGGAGGCCGTGGACGCCACGCTGAAATCGATTCGCGAGATTCTGCACAAACGCGCACATCTGTCCTCTCGAAGCCAAGCCCTTGATGAATTGTCGAAACTTCTGTTCGCACACGTTGAAGGACAGCGTAACGGCCGCGGTGGTATTTCGCGGAAAATTGCCGCGCACAATGGGCACAGCCTGGCAGCGGCCTTGAAGGCGCATGTGGACAGCGTAGTTCGCGAGCATCTGCCGGAGTCTCTCGCTCATTCCGTGGACACGCGAGATTTCGAGCTGAAGTTGAAACCGCAAGAAAACGAATTGGCCAGCGAGTTGATTGATTGTTTTGAAACACTTCAACGGCAAACTTCTTCTTTCAACTTTTCCGGATTCGACATTTTGAACGAGGTCTTTGGAAAGTTTCTCGCTGACTCGTTCATTGACGAGAAGGAGCTTGGCCAATACCTGACTCCGCCGGAAGTCGTCAGGTTCATGGTTGGCCTCGCGATGCACGGCATTTCAGATTCCGAACTCGAAATGCTTTTCGACCCTAAACGATGTGCGGACTTTGGTTTGATTCTTGATCCGTCTTGCGGCGTTGCGTCATTCCTTGCCGAGACGGTTCAGCAACTTCGTGAGCGCATGACCGAGCGCACGGAGGACGAGGAGCGAAGAAAAGCTTGGTTGAAAGCGATTCTCGGTCGTGTCGTTGTTGGGATAGACAAGAGCGAGCGAATGATTCGGCTGGCGCTGACGAATATCGCCATGTTCGGCTTTCCAATGGCTCGGCTGCATCTCGCCAATTCTCTTGCCAGAAACGGACCTGACGCCAAGCTGACGGACAGTCTGAATGGCAAGGTCAGGCTGATTCTGACGAATCCGCCTTTCGGGGCGTGTTTCCAAGGAAACGACCTGGTGAAATACAAAGTCGCCACGCAATGGGCGCGGCGCTTTCCGGGCCGTCTGGATTCCGAGATTCTTTTCATGGAGCGATACCTCGACTGGCTCGCACCCGGCGGCCAACTCATCGCCGTTGTGCCGGACAGTATTTTGACAAACAAAGCCATATTCGAGGAGTTGCGGCGTGGCATTGCAAACGACGTGGAGCTTTGCGCGGTCGTTTCTCTCCCAAGCGTAACGTTTGGCGTTGCAGGCACGAATACGAAAACTTCCATCCTTCACCTTCGCAAGAAATCAAAGGCGAACGGTTCGTCTCGTCGAACGGCCTTCGCAATCTGCCAGGACATCGGCTTCACCGTTTCCACCAAAGCCAACCAGCGGATGAAGATGGTCCAAGGCGAAGGCGATTTGCCGCGCATTCTAAACGAGATTGCAGAGCCTCCCCCGAAACCGAACTTGGTGCGGTGGCTTGAAGATGCACACCTTCTTGAGCGGTGGGACGCACAGCATCACGCGTCGCTCTCAGCCGAGGTAGAACAAAGACTGAATCGCAAGTCGGACGCAGACCTTTACGTCTCGGATGTCGCGGGGCTTGTGGACGAACGCGCCGATCCACGCCGTTGGGGAGACAAGCAATTCAACTACATCGAGATTTCGGACATAGATTCGCAGACGTGCGTCGTGTATTCCAACAGCATCGAAACTTCCGCCACGCCGAGTCGCGCGAGAAAACTCGTGAAGGCGGCCGACGTGCTGGTTTCAACGGTTCGCCCGGAGCGCGGAACTGTGGGTGTAGTCGGGTCGCATCAAGATGGTTCAGTTTGCACGACAGGGTTGGCGGTGCTGCGCCCAACCCACATTGATTCATTGACGTTGGCTTACCTGCTCAAAACCGAATTTGTGATTACCCAACTCATGCGAAACAACGTGGGCATCGCTTATCCGGCAATTGATGAAAGTTGCCTGTCAGGCGTGCTGCTGCCGGTTCGCCGAGATGAATTGCCGAAGCTACGACAGCAAGCGATAACGATTTCTGAACTTGAGGAGCGTCTTTACGGAATTCGAAAACAGTTCAAGGAATCTATCGAGAATGCAGGCGTGGCGTGGCGGCAGTTGAGTCTTAAGCCAGATTCCAAACCTCGTCCAACGACGCAAACCACGTCCCGTCGCCAATCTCGCAGGTCGGATTCTGATTCACATGCTCAGGAAATTTTTCCGCTCGAGGCAGGCCATACGGCTTGACGTCGTCTTTGGGGACTGACCGGGCAAACGCGAAGTCCTGAATGTTCCCCGTGCGGAGAAACAAACTGACCGCGAAGAAATCCTGCGTGGCGAATTTGCAACTGCTCGTTGGATAGCCATCGGTCAGACTGTGAATCAAGCGTGCGAACTTCGTATTCGTCCCCCACAAAGATTTCGCTTCGAGCTTCTTGATGATGCCGCCTTTCTCGACTTCGAAGTCGTAGTATGCGTATCCGCCGATGTGCTTGGCCATGTCTTCGGGCATTCGGCGAATGCAGTAACCGGCCTGCTTCAAGACGTGCACAAGTGAATACTCGACTAGGCCGCTGAGAACTTTTGCCGACGCGCCGTATTGGTCAACCTCCCAGAAATCGTGTTCGGTGAGATTCAGAAACGCTTTCTCGAGCTCCGACTTCTTGCTGCCTGCGCCTGTGTAAACCTCTCCTTCAGCAACGCCGGCAACCCTGTCCACTTTCAAAATCCTGCCCTTGGCTAGTTCGCGCCAGACGCCGCCATCTCTGTAGGACTTCGGCACAAACTTTCCCGTTCGGCCCGGAGTCATCAGCCCTTCGCAATCTCCATCAAGCTTAATTGTGAAGCTCCCGCGAAAGTGACTTTGTCCGGCAACTTTGATGATTGTCTTGTCGAGCGTGTGAATCGGAATCAGAACTGGACACAGAATGCTCTCCAAGGCTTGAGGCGTGATTCCGCCGTAGCGTCTGGTCAATCGCTCGAAGAGCGCTTTGTAGTCTATTTCCATAATCGATTTAATTTTCCGCGTTGGCCAGCCGAGCATCCGGCATGAGGAGCAGTTGCACCATGCGTTGGCCGCAGGTTAATCGATCGTCCTAGCCAGGCCAATCCACTTCGTCCGATTCGCGAAATCCAGCAAAAACTGGAATTCCGATAGAGCCTGAGATTTCCATCTCGCGGAAGGTTTCAAGCCCTTCCTTAATCTGCGCCGTTTCTGTGTGTTTTACGTTGCAGTGGGTGTGCTCCTGACGGCGATCTCAACGTAATGTAATCGACTCGGCTGAGGATCAGGTTCATTCCTGCTCGCTGGCGCTTCGTACCAGAATTCCCCGCCTTCGTTCCAAATTGAAAGCCAACTCGCCAGAAATCCGCGCACAATGCCGTAGCGAAAGCGAATGAGTCATCACCTTAAATCAAAAAGCAAAAAACAATGAAAAGAAAACATTTGTTCCTGGGAATAGCGGCGCTGCTCGCCGCCGGTGGATTGTGGCTCGCCCGGACGGCCTGGCGCACGCAAGCGTCCCACAAATCGAGCATGGACGTCGGCTTTAAAGCGCCAGATGGCCGACCCAAGTCCGGCCAGATGCTCAATCCGCCCGCGCGGCTCGCGCCTCCCGATCCCTCTCGGCGGTTTACGGACTTCACTCCAGAACAACGGGTCCAGTTCGCGAGACAGGGGCACGGCCCCGGAGGATGAGAAACAACAGCCCAACCCGACGATCACCGATCACTGAATAATGGCTCTGCTTATGAAAACACACCCTGATGTAAATCCTGAGTCGAACCGCTGCGCAGGAGTGCGCAACCCATCGGCCCTCCGGTACCTTTGTCGTGCCTTTACTCTCATTGAATTGCTGGTTGTGATCGCCATCATTGGCATCCTGGCGGGCCTGCTCCTGCCCGCTTTGGGCCGAGCGAAGGCCAAAGCCTATAACGCGGCTTGTGTGAACAATCTTCGGCAACTGGGGATTGCCACCCGTGTTTATTCCGATGATAACCAGGAGCGCTTGCCGAGTGCGGAGATCCTTCCTACGCAACCCATCGATCCCCAACATCCGTTGCCGCGTATCTGCGATGTCCTGGCGAGTTACGTTGGCAGAACCGCCGGCACGAACACAAACAGCGCAACGGTCTTCAAATGCCCGGTCGATAAAAAGGGTCGATTCACCGCCGAAGGCTCGAGCTACGAATGGAACGCGGAATTGAACGGGCATCGCATTGATGAAACCCGAACAGAAAGCGCGTTCCGGTTACGGAAACAGGGGGATTTTTCCGGCGGAATTACGAACTTCGTCCTGACGTTTCCTCCGGGAACGACTCCGCTCCTTCTCGATTACGACGAGTTTCACCCTCGTCCGCCCAAACCCGGCAAGAATGTTGTCTTTATGGACGGGCACGTGGCGCCTCTGGAAGCCACTCGCGACGCCTCCGACTAAAGCCGCCCGACCGACCCACATCCCGCCCGCGACCACTAATGCGGGCATACCCAGCAGCAGGTATTTCGTCTTCATTGTTCTTGATGGGTTTTCTCTTCAACGTCGTGCAATGGATGCCTTGAGATTCTTGCCAAGGCGATTATGCAAATGGAAATCCTCGGGCGGCGCCGGAACTCCTGGCGGAAGTTGTGGCGGAGGAAAGACCTGCTTAAGGCCAGCCGCACTTTTGATCTGGCTGAGCGCGATGTTTGTGTCCGCATCCGCCCGTTGAAACCAAGTCTGGACGGCGGCCTTCAATTCGGCAGGCGTCACGGCACCGTCTCGATTAGCGTCGCACCCTTTTATGAGCAAGGCGCCAAGTTCGGCTTGGCTCGCGAACGCCACGCCACCCTGCGGACCCGGACCGGCCACGCCACGCCCAGATCCTCCGGTGCTCCCTCCGATGGGCTGTTGCGCGCTGGCCGTATGGCTCAAAGTGAGCAAGCCAGCTACGAGCAGGGGAACCGCTCTTGGTAGAGTCATTGAACTGCATTGTGTTTTCATAATTTTGTTCTTTCTTTCTGTTCTTTCTTGTTTCTTGTTCTGGTCGTTCTTGACCATGGCTTCACGATGCCTCGTCCGCTGGGTTGTTCCTATGGGGTTGGGACAAGGGCTGGCCGCTTGTGATGAACACCGCGAAAGTAGGGACGGATGCCCACTCCCGTTGCCATCACTTTCTCAGCTCTCATATCCGTCCTGGTGGCCTTCAATCCGATGCGAGATTGAGGGGAGCAACGTGTCCATCCATAAAGACAACGTTCTTGCCGGATTTCGGCGGCCGAGGATGGAAGTCTTCGTAGTCGAGCAAGAGCGGGCTGGTTCCCGGTGGAAAACGCAGCACGAAGTTGGTGTCCAGGACGACACGTCCCTGACGTACGATCCCCAGACGCCCGTTCGCTGTTCTGGTTTCATCCATGCGATGGCCGTTCAATTCCGCGTTCCATTCATAGCTGGAGCCTTGGGTTGCGAAGTAGCTGACTCTATCGGTGGGGCACTTGAATACACTGGCACTGTTCGTGTTCGTTCCGGCAGTCCTGCCAACATACGAAGCCAGCACATCACAGATGCGCGGCAGAGGATTTTGAGGATCGACTGGCTGGGTGGGAAGGATTTCAGCGCCCGGCAGCCGTTCGTTGTTATCGTCGGAATACAAACGTGTGGCAATCCCCAGTTGCCTAAGATTGTTCCCACAGACGGCGCTATGCGCTTTGGCTTTCGCGTGGCCTATGGCGGGAAACAACAGACTCGCCAGGATGCCGATGATCGCGAGCACAACGAGCAATTCGATTAGAGTGAAGGCCAGGAGAATTCTAGATTTTGGATTTGCGATTTTAGATTCACCCTGGGTCTCGGAGATTCGCGATTCGTCCAAGATCGGCCCTGATCGGTTGGCTGCCACCGAGGGCGGGCGATTGGTGATGGGCGATTGGTCGTATGGTTTCATTGTGTGAATAGGGTTTGCAATCGGACAAGTGAGTGCGGCAGTTCATGGCTCGGGAAACCCACGGCGCTCGCGCGCACGCTGGACCCGCTGTTGGGGCGTCAACCTGTCGAAGCGTTCGTTCGAGTTTGGCACGGGCCCGTGCCCGGAGAATGGCTGGCTGCTCAATCCAGGCCGAGCAGGTGTCGTCACTCCGAAGCCGACTCCCATGCTCGATTTGCGGAACGCCAGATAAGTTGTCCAGCGGCCATGAACCTTTCGCGCGGTTTCTGCAGCCGCTCTGGGTGTGGCTGCGCTGTCTTGTGTCGCGCGGTCGTCACCGAGTCGCGGGCGCAGCAAAGATTCCATGAGCAGCTCTTCTGGTGACCAGATTTCCATTGGGCCATTCGGGTCGCCTTGGAAAACGATCGGGCCACCGGGTCCGCGTCTGACCATCCTCATCCCGCCCCTCCCTGGCATCGGCCCCGGACCTGTGGCACCGCCAATGCCACCACCTGGCATTGGCCGCGGAGGGCCTGGGGTGGGGACGGGCGGGAAGTCCGAGTCTGTGCCGTTTGCCACTGGCTGACCCGACTCGGGCGGCTTCGGCGCAGTTTTCATCCAGCCGGCAGGCTCGATTTTACCGTCGCCGCGCAAGGCGGAGTCCAGCGCCTTGAGCGCGCGCGACGAATCATAAACCGCGTAAAGGGTGGACCAACGCGCGCCGGCTTGTTCGGCCAGCCGGTCCAGCACATCGTTCAGCGGTTTGTCCGTGACGTGAAGGGTGACGCGCGCGTTGGCCACAGATTTTTCCGCGCGGATTTTCTTCCAGGTCCGCCGTTCGATTTTGCGCAAAACCTCGGCCAGCGTGGCATTACGCACATCCAGGCTCACGAGTTGACGGTGCGCCCGCCAGACGGCCCGGCCAACCCA
Source organism: Verrucomicrobiota bacterium (assembly GCA_016209525.1). Taxonomy (GTDB): domain Bacteria; phylum Verrucomicrobiota; class Verrucomicrobiia; order Limisphaerales; family SIBE01; genus VHCZ01. Next base: position 22,030 of record JACQWK010000007.1, on the reverse strand, counting down.
CCACCCCACGGCGAGCAGCGCGACAATTCCAAGCAACAGGCATTTCGTTTTCATTGTTTTTTGATTCGTTTCGATTCAGAGGTTTCTTGTTCTGGTCGTTCTTGACCATGGCTGCACGATGCCTCGTCCGCCGGGCGACTCCTACGTGGTTGGGACAAGGGCTGGCCCCTTGTGACGAACACCGCGAAAGTGGGGACGGAGGCTGGGATGACCGCCATTGATGGAAGACTTCTCCATCGGCGACGCGCCAATGCCTCCTCACCAACCGGGGTCATAAAACGAGTCAGTCCCAGCTATTGGTGAATTCTTGTTGACGGCTCGCCATTTCGCTAAGCCATCCCGCGGCTCGCAAGCACTGTCACACCGCCGCTGTCGTCCGCCTGTACGGCGCGTTCCCGGTGGGTGGTTTTCTGGTGCATGGTTGAGACCCTCCGTGCCAATATCTGTCTGAAGCTCCCGCAAATCCCCCCCGCCGTAACCGTCATGCTGATGTTTCCGGGTTTTGCGGCGCCACCGCCCAACGCGTCCGTGTGGCTGGAGATCGTCGCTGTTCTCGAATCATCGAACCGGCTGCGCGAAGGCCTGGAGTACGAGATCCTTCCGTCCTGCGTTGCGAATTGCGCAGCCTTGGGTGGTTTTTGGCTGTTGATTCGGGCCGCGGTTAGCGAAACGGCGGGATATCGACCAGCAGACCGACGCGCATGAGGAACCGCGCCAAGGCTTGAGCCAAATCGCCGAATTGAGTGAGTATGATGCCGAGCCGGTGTGTTAACTGAGGTTCCACTTCTTGCGCCCGCTCGACGCCGCCTAAGCGACGGATGGAGGACTGGACGCGCGGCGATGAAATCGCACTGCTCCAATTCCGATCCCACAACTGCATGATACCAGCTTTATCGCAGGGCAGACGGGCCGATAGGAATGCCGATCGGCCAGGAGGCAATTAGAAAAGTTCGTTTGGTGCGATGGAAAAGCAGATCGTCGAAGGGGTTTACTGAGATTGCGAGGAATCCCCGCGTCAGCGGCAGTGGGGCTCCTGACCGGCGCAGGATAGTGCTCCGCCAATCGCGCGGCAAAATCCGTCCAGGCCAGTCTGCGTGTGCCGGGTGTCAGTCTGGGGGAAGCGGATGGAGGAGACGGTCGGGGGAGAGGAGGCGCGTTTTTACGGGTTTCCCCTCTCACCTTTCGTGCCGGAGGGACTTGTGAGAAAAGCCCAGCGTTTTCAACGCTGGGTTGACGGAGTTGGCGCGCCGAGTCCCGAAGGGGCGGCTGAATGCGGCTGTTGAGGAGAGCTGAGTCAGCCGTCCCTCCTGGACTCGTTCTCGTGGTCATTCAAACCCAGCGTTGAAACGCTGGGCGATTTTCGTCTGTCCCTCCGGGACAAGGGGCTATGGATTCGCTGGAAATCACTTCACCGCAAGGGCCTGTCCAGTAGAGTTTTCAGCCTTATCTAAACGCCGTTCGAGACCTCTTGCTGTCGATGCCTCTGGCGACACCTTTTGTATTGCGCCCGCGTGAAGATTGACGGCGGACGAGGTATCGAACCCATTGACCCTCTCCGCGAGTCATCCGTGTCATCCGCGTCATCCGTGGTCGAAGGAAAGGCAAAGCCTGCTCCGCGCAAGATGCCTTGCGGGCTTCGTCGAAGTCCAGAGCTTCACGAATCCGAACGGCGCGACCGAGGCAACAAAGCTCGCAGTTCGGCAGGGCTGGCCAATAGCCGGGAACCGACCCGTTGCCGACCCGTTGCTGATTGCCAGACAGAGCGAGGTGAATTACGATGGCGTCGTGAAAGTCGATTACACGGTTCAAGTCTGGAAAGAAGGGGGTCAGTTCATCGCGCATGCCATGCCTTTGGACGTGGCCAGTTCAGGTTCGACCCCGGAAGCCGCGCGCAAGGCAGTCGATGAGGCTGTGCGCCTCTTCCTCAGCACAGCCGCTCAACACGGCACACTGAAAGAAGTCCTGGAGGACTCCGGCTACCGGCGCGTCAGTCGGGAATGGCGCAGTCCCGCGTGGTTGTGTATTGAGCAACGCAGTTGCCTCGCCCCCGTGTAATCCTTCCATGCCGGCGTACCTCGGCCTGTGGTGATCCCAACCTACAAGCAGGTTCCGGTCTTCATCATCCGCAACAATCTCAAAACCGCCGGATTGTCGCGCGACGAATACTTCGCTCTGCTGGCCAAAGTGAAATAAGGGGCAAAGTTGCCAGGAGTAACCAAAGAACGGAAACCACGGATGAACACTGATGGACACGGATTCTAAGGTTCAGGGGCGCGTTCATGCGGAGCGGGCATTGCGTCGGCCTTGGTGGAAGTTTTGGTAGATCGGATTGTTGTTGAGTTCGCGCGTTTGATCACGACCGTCAGTTTTGATTCCGCTCAAGCGAGATGACCGAGGCCAATGTCGTCGCGTTGCCGGAGAATGTGAATTGCGCGATGAAGAGCAGTTTCCTACTCAGCTTCCTCGAATCCGTCCCGGAAGTGGCCGCGAAGCTCAAAGAGCCGAACACGCGCGACCGCAAGTTCGAGGACGTGGTGAAGTCCGCCGAACAAGCCGCCGTGCTGGTGCTCGTGTACTGAAGGAAGGAGCGCAAACGCTGGCACGGCACTATTCCGTGGATTGGGCCGTTTCTTGGATTGCGCCTCAGCGGCGCGCCATTAACATCGAAGCATGAAAAGCAAAGAGATGCCCGGCTCGCAGATGACCTTGATTTATTGGAAGTCGAAGAAGTTTTGGGTGGGAAAGCTCTTGGAACATCCGGAGATCATGACGCAAGGACGCACCTTGGAGGAACTGGAGGCAAACGTTAGAGACGCTTTTCAGATGATGGCGTTAGCCGATGTGCCGAAAGGTTACCGGGTCAAAGGCGTCCTGGTAGGAAGCGACGCGAGCTGGTTTGCAACTGACCGCCGCAGGGTGTCGGTTGCTCCGGCCCGGCGCGAAGCACGATATCTATTTCAATCCGGCGACTGGCCAAAGCCAGCCCGTTCCAAGGCGCGTCGAGATCGACGATCACCTGGCTCGCCACATTAAGAAGCGCCTGGGCATACCGAGTTAAGCCATGTTCGAGTTATCGACTCCTGAAAAATGGACACGGACTCGAACGCCTCGATCGCTCCGCGCCGGTCGAAGTAATTCGGCACGCTCCGAGAACGGGTCAATTCCTTCCTCGATGCGCCGGAGTTCCTCCGTCGTCAACTGCGGCAGCGCGGCTTCGACTTCGTCGACCGTGAGCATGATTCAAGGGGAAACCGTCTGAAATCTGCGCGTCAACGTCGCTCGGCTGCGTTCCGAACGAAGAGCCAACCGGGGATATGAAACGAGTCAGTCTTCCGCTTTGGCATCGGTGCGGCTGGTGTCACCGCGATTCTGGAAATACACCGACGCCTGCGGGCGAAGGAGAAAATAGGCGATCAGCCCAAGAGACGAGCGCATTGACGCAGGTATCGAGCCTGCATAGCGTCGCGCGATCATGTCCATCACCCACACAGTGGCAAGCTGGGCGAGGCTGACCGCCTTGGCCCTCACGATGCTGGATTCGGCGGCCACCGACGCCGAGCAAGAGATTCCTCTGGCCCAACTCGGACAGGAGCCGTGCTCCTTCGCCGCGAAGGCTGATGAGTCGGGCCGTTTCACCTGGTGGCTTCCCGATCAGGCCGACGCCTTGGTGCTTCCGGTCTCTGCTGGAACTTTGATTGAAACTGACAATGAACCTCTGATGCGTTGGCTCAGGGAAGTGTGATCTGGGGTCAACTCCTTACAACTTAACAATTGGGGCACTCGCTCGATCTGCCGCGATCTTGCCATGCCGAATGGCTGAGGCAGCCTTCCTTTGAGCGCGGCAATTGTTAATTGTTAGGAGTTGACCCTATTCCTCAGACGGGGCAACGATGCCCCGCGAAGCGGCAGACAGGATGTCTGCCCCACGTTCTCCCTCACTGAATCCGTCCGAACTTCCGCTCCAGCTCGCGGTAGCTCATCTCGATGAGAGTTGGGCGTCCGTGGGGGCAGGTGTACGGCATCTGGCACTGTTTGAGATCGGAGACCAAGTTTTCCAGCTCGCGGCCGGATAAAGGATCGTTGGCTTTCACGGCGTGACGGCACACGGTTTTGGCGACGGTCTGTTCGCCCAACCGCCAAGAATTCACATTCTCGCCCGCCGCTTTCAATTCATCCACCAGCTCGAGCACGAACCGGCGCGCGTCCGACACTTTCACGAAGGGAGGCAAGGCATCGAGCAGAAACGTGCGTTCGCCAAACTCGCTGAGGCCCGCTCCCAGACGGTTGAGCACGCCGAGCTGCTCTCTCAAGAATTGCGCGTCGCGCGGCGACAACTCGATGGTTTCCGGCAGCAACAACCGTTGGGAAGGGGCCTGGCCTTGCTCCAGGCGGCGGAGCATTTGCTCGAACAGCACGCGCTCGTGAGCGGCGTGCTGGTCCATCAACACAAGCCCGCGATCCGATTCCAGGACCACGTAGAGCTTTCCAACCACGCCGACCAATCGAAGCGGGACGTGCAGGAGCGGCACGGCCTCCGGCGATGGTGCCGCGACAGGCGGCGCCGCGGGGCTCTGCACCAAGGGGACTTTCGGCGTGCAGGAAGTCTCTGTTGGACGGGCGAAACTTGTTGGTGCGACAGGCGCGGGCGGGAGGTTTGGCCAGGGAACGGCTGGCATTTCGGGAAGAGGCGCCTTCCCCAAACTGGGCAACTCAGGCGTTTGAATCTCATGGCTTGTGCGGCTTGATGTTGCCCGAGGGTGATTTGCGCCGGAATCGTCGCTCCTGACGGCCGGCGCAGGCGCGGATTGCGCTGTCGAGCGGGGCCCCGGCGCGCCGTGGAAATTCAGCAACGCCTCTCGAATCGCTTGCGTCACGAGACGGCGGATGGCGTGCTCTTGGTGAAACTTCACTTCGCGTTTGGCCGGGTGGATATTCACGTCCACCGCCGCCGGATCGATCTCAAGAAACAAGCTGCAGACTGGAAACCGGCCTTTCATCAAGGCCGTGTGGTAGCCCTCCAAGAGCGCATAGTTCAGCCCGCGATTCTCCACGGGCCGCCGATTGACGAAAAGATATTGCTCGTCCCGGTTCGCGCGGGACACGCCGGGCTCGCCGATGAAACCCCAAATGCGCAACGTAGCCGGGGCTTCATCGGATAGTTCTGCGGGTTCGGCGGGCGGTTCGATCCGCGTGGAGAAATCAACGGCGATGAACTTGGTTTCGCCTCCGTGCACGGCGCGCAAGCGTTCCCGCAGCGCGGCAATGCGGCCGTCCGGTTGGTTCCCCGGACCCACCGCGGGCCATTGCCAAACCAATCGGCCCTCCTGAGAAAAAGTGAAGGAGACCTCGGGGTGCGCCACGGCCGCCAGGGTCAGGTAATGCTGAATGTGCGACCGCTCAGTCTCTTCGCTGCGGAGGAATTTGCGCCGGGCCGGCAGATTGAAAAACAATTGCCTCACTTCGACGTGGGTCCCCGGCGCGCAGCCCGCCGCGCGGACTTCGAGGATTTTTCCGCCATGAATCGTGATCTGAGTGCCTTCGGGCGCGTCCGAATCCTTTTCTCGCGAGGTCAAGGTCATCCGGCTCACACTCGCGATGCTCGGCAGCGCTTCGCCCCGAAAGCCCATGGTGTTGATCGAGGCCAGGTCCGACGCCGTCCGAATCTTGCTGGTGGCGTGCCGTTCCAGGCAAAGGAGCGCGTCATCGCGGCTCATCCCAAAACCATTGTCGATCACCCGAATGACGCTTCGTCCTCCCGCCTGAATCTCGACGGTGATCGCCGTGGCCTGGGCATCGAGCGCATTTTCCACCAATTCCTTGACCACGCTCGCCGGACGTTCCACGACTTCGCCGGCCGCGATCTGATTGGCGACTTGCTCAGGCAGGAGGCGAATTCGGTTCATGGCGAAATCTCAGCCTAAATCCGGCACTTGGAGAAGGAGAAACCTTGGATGAACATGGCTCGGCGTCGTTACGACCGCAATCCGAAATCCGCAATCCGAAACAAATGCAAAATCCGTAGGCCCGAAAGATCCAAACCAGAATGGCACTCGTTTCGGATTTTTACCTTTTCCGGCGTGGAATTTGTTTCGGATTTCGAGATTCAGATTTCGGATTTGGCAGATGCTCGCAGGCAGCAAATACTACTTCTGCCGATCTCCGGCAGGCGGGAGGGGAAGGGCGAAGCTGAACACGGCGCCTCCGCCGGGCTCATTCCGGGCTTCGATTCGACCCTGATGATCCTCAATGATCCTTTTGCAGATGGACAGCCCAAGCCCCGTGCCTTGGCTTTTGCCATACGTCGCAAATGCTTCGAACAACCTTGGGAAAATCTCCGGCGCGATACCTCGCCCTGTGTCCACGACTTCCGTGATGAGTTCCTTTTCGGACACGGCAAAGCGCAGCTTGATCCGGCCTCCGTCCGGCATGGCATCGACCGAATTGTTGATGAGATTGATCAGAAGATGACTCAAACGAACAGGATCGATGAGAATTGGAATTGAAGGCGGCTCGTTCTCGAACTCCAACGAAATCGACGGCGCGCCGATTTCCGCCCGGATTTCCTCAATCAGCCGCGTCACAAATTCCCGGTAGTTCGTCTGCGCCAATATCGACGGGCCTTCGGAACCGCGGGTGAATTCGAGCAGTTCGTTGATCATGGCCGTGAGCCGGTCGATCTGCCGTCGAATGCGGCTGCGAGCCATCTGGCGCATCTCGATGGTCGCATTCTCCATCGCCGCCAAGTCCGCAGCAATGCCGACCACATTCAGCGGATTCTTGAAATCGTGAACGATGGACCGGGCGAACCGGCCGACCAAGGCGAGGCGTTCGGATTCCAACACCTCGCGGATGTACTGGCGGTTGAACTCCCGCAGCCGAAGGCTGAATTCGCGGGTCAAATTCACCGCGAGCCTCGGCGAGCGCTCCAGCATTCGCAACATCACTTCGCGGGGTATGAAATAGACCTCCGAATCGCTCTCGGCCGTTGCGGTGGCGGAACGCGGCTCGTTGTCCACCACGGCCATTTCCCCGAAAAAGTCGCCAGGCTCGACCCGGCTTAAAGGCCGACGCTCATCTTTGTTGACGAAGGCGGAGATTTGGACGGCACCCAATCGAACCAGATACATCCCGTCGCCCAGGTCGCCTTCGGTGAAAATGATCTTTCCTCCGTGGAACGACTGGATTTGGACCGCATCGTTCAGAACGCGAAGTTCCGATTCGGAAAGTCCGTGAAACAATCGACTGCTTTCCAAGGCCACCATGGCGGGTCAAGCGATGAATCGTTGGATAATCCTCTTCACATGCTTGATTCGGAGCCCCTCACCCTTGATCCCTCTCCCCGCTTAATTCACCAGCTTCGCGTTCGCCGGCGCGGGGAGGGGGAACGGGAGAGGAGTGCATCAGCTTTTGCTTTGGTCAATCTCGCCTCGGCGGCCCGACAAATTCCTTGCCGCGCATGAGCCGATCATTCTTTGTCACAGGACTAGCTGGCTGGCGCCGGCTCAGCCCCCAGATTGGCCTCTTCCTTCCGAGGGGGATGGAAGCAGGCGAACAGGAGCAAGGCCGCGAAGAGCGCGAAGCCCAGCGGCACCAGGAATAATCCGCGGAAATCGGTCACGCTGTTTTGCGTGAAGACCCGTTGCAGCAAGTAAGGGCAGACCGAGTTGGCCGCGAGTGACCCGATGCCGAGGATCATCACATTGAAGAGCCCTTGCGCGCTGGCTCGAGCGTCCTTCGGAAAGTACTCGTCCACGAAAATATAAACCGTCGCAAAGAAGAAAGCGTAACAGATGCCGTGCAGCACTTGGACGAGGATGATCCAATCCCTATGCTGCGGGTAGAACGCATACACGCCAAAACGCACCACGTGGCCGAGGATGCCAATAATCATGGTTGTCTTCCAACCCAACCGCTTCAGTGTCGCGCCTAAGATGAGCATCGTGAGGATCTCTGCCACCTGCCCAATGCTCATCACCGGCATGATCCAGTTCCCGAGGATCCCGACCTGAGAGCTGCCGAGGAACACGCCCGTCCAGTTGAAATAACTGTAGAGCACAAAGGCGTCGATGAAAGCCACGATCCACAAAACGAGCATGTAGGGATGACGCAACAATTTGGTCGCTTCCAGCCAAGCAAACCGGTCCTCCCCCGAGGCCACCTTCTTCGGGGGGGTGTGGGGGAGCACGAGGCTGTACGCGGCCAGGGCGAAGGAAGCGATCGCCGATACGATGTAAGTCCATCGCGTGCCCTTTTGGAGCGCTTCGCCCGTGAGGCCGGAACCGAGCACCGTTCCCAGCCAGTCGATCCAGCCTTGCGGGTTGACGGACCTGACTTTATCCCAGTCCACGAAAATGAACGTAAACGGCCAAGCCGCCAGAATCCAACCAATCGTGCCTCCCATCCGGACAATGCCAAACTCCTTTTGTGCGTTCTTAATGTGGGCGAAGGCAATCGAGTTCACGATCGAGAGAGTCGGCACGTACACCAGACAGTGGATCAACATTAAACCGAAGAAGGGCCAGAATGGCGCGTTAGGGTTCGATTCTCCAGGAGCCAGGCCAGGCACCGCCGCCGGCGCTTTGATCATTGCGATGCCGATCATCGCCAGACCGCCAACCAGATGGCTGAACGCAAGAAACCTTTCTGCGGCAAAGTGACGATCCGCATATTGATTGCTGAAAAACATGCCGACGATGGCCGCGATGGGGAACGTATTCAGAATCCAGGATTGTTGCGCCGCAGAAAAGCCCAGACTAGGCAGATAGCCGTAGATCAGCGGCAGCCAGGCGCCCCAGATGAAGAATTCCAGGACCATCATGAGGAACAGTTTGGTGCGGACGGCCTTATTCATAGGTTTGGTGTGCCGCAAAACTTACGGAATCGCTCCAAGCCTTGCAAGCTAAGAGGCGGGCCGCAGTTGCCATTGAGCGGTTCGGCGTTTACCCTCCCGGGGTGCGCATCGCGTTCAAAGAGTGGGCGATCATTGTGGACGTCCTTGGCGCCGGCGAACAGATTATCATCCTGCGCAAAGGCGGAATTCGAGAAGACCGCGGCGGCTTTCAGGTCGAGCACTCGCAGTTTCTACTGTTTCCAACTTTGTTTCACCAACAACGCGAATCGGTCATTCCCTCCGCTCAGCAACGCTTTGATGAGATCGCGCCGCGCTTTCCGGATCCATCGCAGTTGCGGCTGGATTATTTTGCCGAAGTCGTGAGTTGGCGGCGTCTCGAATCCTTGGCGGTCGCGGAGCGGCTTCGAGGCCAGCACTTCTGGCGCGATGAGGTCATTCGCCAGCGTTTCGACTGGGGCAAGGAAAAGAACATTCACGCTCTGGCCGTGCGAGTCTGTCGGCTTCGGAAGACGGTCACCTTGCCGATGCTTCCAAGTTATGGCGGTTGCAGGTCCTGGATCGAGCTTGCATCGGACATCCCAACGGAGGATGCCAGCCCGGTGTTAAGCCCGGAATCGTTTGCCGAGAAACTCGGCCAGTTCCACGCGGCGCTCGATCAAGCGTACGTGGCTCCGTAACCGCGCTCGCTCCTAGACCGGGTATTTCAAACGTTTTTTTCGGCCCAATGCGGCGACGACTCCCCTATGGAGCAGACTTCAAATCTATCGATCTGACTCAGAATCGTTGCGAGATTCGCGAATTGCCCGGAGCGCGGCTGTGTGCGCAGCACCAGCCACAGCGGCTCGACAATTCAGATGTGCTGCGGCTGGGTCTTCGACCACAGCCGCGCTCCGTCTTGGTCGCCGCTTCGCTGTGTTACCCTGTCTCGCCGACTTGCCGGCGTGGCTTGCCTATTCATGAAGGGCGAACTTTACTCAGACGCATGAACTCAAAACCCCTCCAGCCCTTTCCCGCAGGCGCCGCGTTTTTCCTGGCCTTTGCCACAGCGTTGACCGCAGCCACCGATGACGTCCGCAGCCAAGCCGAGCGATGGCGCGCGGAACATCGCCTGATCGATTTGCACCAGCACGTCAACTACACCGAGCCGCACCTGAGCCGGGCCGTGCGAATCATGGACGCCGCCGGCATCGGGATCGAGGTGAACCTGAGCGGCGGCACGGTTACCCGGACCAATGACGCGCCTTCCGCCTTCGAGCGAAACAAGCGGCTGGCTGACGAGCGCTTTCCGGGTCGCTTCCTCCACTACATGAATTTGGATTACTCGCGCTGGAACGAGCCGGACTTCACCGAGCGCGCCGTCTGGCAGGTCGAAGAAGGTTATCGTCTGGGCGCGGCCGGACTCAAGGAATTCAAACGGCTCGGCCTCTATCTGCGCGACAAGGACGGCAAGTTGCTCAAGATCGACGATCCCAAGCTCGATGCCGTTTGGAAGCGCTGCGGCGAACTCGGCATGCCCATTTCCATCCACGTCGCCGACCCGAAGGCCTTCTGGCTTCCTTACAACGACAAGAACGAGCGCTGGAAGGAGCTCAAAGACCATCGGAACTGGTGGTTCGGCGAACCTTCGGTCTATCCGCCGCACGAGGAATTACTGGCGGCGCTCAACCGGGTTATCGAGCGCCACCCGAACACCACCTTTGTCTGCGTCCATTTCGCCAACAATCCCGAAGACCTCGACTGGGTCGAGAAATCCTTGGACCGCTATCCCAACATGAACGCGGATTTAGCGGCACGGATTCCAGAAATTGGCCGTCATGATCCGGAGAGAGTCCGCCGCCTTTTCGTCAAGCATCAAGACCGCATTTTCTTCGCGACGGACTTCCAGGTTTATGACCAGTTGACGCTGGGTTCCGGCGGGAGCGGGCCGCCGCCGACGGATGGCAACGCCAAGATTTTTTTCGAAAAGCATTGGCGGTGGCTGGAGACCAATGACCGGAATTGGGAGCACATGACGCCGATTCAAGGCGACTGGACGATCAACGCCATCGGCTTGCCCGCTTCGGTTCTGAGAAAGATCTATTTCGACAACGCACGCCGGCTCCTGGCTCGATCCCTTCCGTCGCCGGTGGCCAAGGCCGCTCGTGTGGCCAAGGATTTTGCTTTGCGCGGCGACCTTTCCCACCGAGCCTGGATGAAAGCCCGCCCTGTCTATCTTGAATCGGTCACCCAAGATGGCGGCGCGCGACCCGAGCTATCGACGCCGGTGCGCGTGCTCTGGTCTGAGCAGTATCTCTATCTCGGATATGAGTGTCCTTTCACCGAGATCAAGGTGTTTGAACCTGCGGAGTTGAAGAAGGAACGATTGGGGCTTTGGGATCGCGACGTCGTCGAAGCTTTTATCGGAACGGACGCCGGGAAGATCGACCACTACACGGAATTTGAGCTCGCGCCCAACGGCGAAAAGCTGGACCTCCTTCTTGATCCGCCCAGGAAGGATTTCGATTGGAGCAGCCGCTTCGAGTGCAAAGTGCATCGCAACAACAAAGCAAGAATCTGGACGGCCGAGATGCGAATCCCCTTGCGAGCCCTCAGCGATTCGAAACCTGCGTCTGGAACGCGTTGGAGAATCAATTTCTATCGATGCGACCGGGCGAACAACGCCTTCCTCGCCTGGAACCCGACACTCTCGAAATCCTTCCACGTTCCGGCTCGCTTCGGGATTTTGGAGTTCGAGGACTGATCTCAGATCAAATCTTGATACGCAAGCCAAAGGCCCCGGTAGTATCTCATCACGCGAACGGGATCGGCGCTTTCGGGCACTTCGGCCAGGCAATAGCCGCTGAAGCCGATTTCATTCAGCCGCCGCAGCAGGCGGCGGAAGGGGTAATCTTCCAAATACAAGTCCCGCATGTGGACGCAAAAAATCTTGTCTTTGACCAGGTCAAAATTGGAGTCGAAGCCTTGGCCTTCCAGATCGCTCGGATTCGAGTTCCAAGTGATGCCGACGTTCTTGTGGTGAGCCGCGTCCAAAATCTTTCGAATGTTTGGGAGCAACGACGTTCCGCTGCCGTGAACCTCGAGCCGGATTTGGACACCGTACCCCTCGCCGAATTCGCCCAACTCTCGGAGGGATTTGCCAATCTGTTCCAACGTCTTTTCCACCGGAACCTCTTTGGGCAAGCCGTTGGGCCGAACCTTGACTCCCGAGGCGCCGACATCATGCGCCAGGACCAGATATTCCTTGGTCGCCTCGATGTCCCGCCGGAGCTTGGCTGGGTCGGGCGTGTGATAATCAAAGGCGCTGCCCAGCCCCATCAGTTGAACCTTGGAATCGCGGAACCGCTTTCTGACCTCTTCGCGTTGCGGCTTGCTTAGCTTGACTTCGACGCCGTGGGCGTGGGTCGTTCGCAATTCGACGCCTTCAAACTTGGCCGCTTCACAGTTCTTAATGATCGTGGCCATGTCCCAGTCCTTCGCGAGATTATAGGTCACGGTGCCCAAGCGCATTTTGCTTTGGGCCTTTTTGGTTCCCGAGGAAGGGGACAGCTCAGCGGCGAAGCCGGCAGAGTTCACCATTCCAAGAGCGCCGAGCCCGAGCCCGGCTTTGGCCAATAATTGGCGGCGGTTGATCTTCATAAATTCCTGTGGATTGATTTGTTGATCTCGGTTTATATCGTGAAGCGTCGCGTGCGGCTATGGAAAAACTTGGCTCGATGCAAGCGCTGACTCATGGATGCTGCGATGAAGGCAAAGAGCACCTTTCTGACAGATTTCACCCGGCGACAATTCCTTCAGCGATCGGCCAGGATGTTCGCGTTGGGAGCGGCGTGCCTGCTGGGACGGCGAGGTTTCTCCTCTGAGCAGCGAGGCACAGAAGATTCGTCCCAGCCATTCTTCCGCACACGCGGCGTCGTGCTGGTGCCCGAAGATCTGACTCTCCGCGATTGGCCTGAGCGCGCACAACGCGCCGGCTTAACGACCATTGGCCTCCACCACGGCGTTGCACCAAGAATTGTCGCGGATTTCATCCGCTCTGAGAATGGCCAGAAGTTCCTTGCCCGGTGTCGTCAGTTGAACCTGCAAATCGAATACGAATTGCACGCGGTGCAAGAACTCTTGCCGCGAAGTTTGTTCGCCAAGAATCCGCAGCTCTTCCGAATGAACGAGAAAGGAGACCGCACGCCGGACGCCAACTTGTGCGTTCACTCGACGGAGGCGTTGGCCATCGCATCCGAACAGGCCATCGCGTTGGCCAAAGTGCTCCGCCCCACGACGCACCGGTATTTCTACTGGAGTGACGACGCCAAGTCCTGGTGCCTTTGTCCGAAGTGCCGCGACTTTTCAGAAAGCGACCAGGCGCTGATCCTGGAGAATCATCTCGTGACCGCGCTGCGCACCTTCGACCCGAAGGCTCAGCTCGCTCACCTGGCCTACAGCAACACGCTTTGGCCGCCCACGCAGATCAAGCCGAAGCGAGGGATTTTCCTCGAGTACGCGCCCATCAACCGGCGATACGACATCCCCTACCGCAACCAGCGCAGACCGGAAGCCAAGGACACACTCATGGCGCTCGAAGCCAACTTGCGCGTCTTTGGAACCGACACCGCGCAGGTGCTCGAATATTGGCTGGATGTGTCGCGATTCTCAAAGTGGAAACGGCCCTCCGTCAAATTGCCCTGGAACGAAACCGTTTTCGCCTCGGATCTCGACACCTATGGCAAGTTGGGGATTCGTCATGTGACCTCCTTCGCCGTGTTCATCGACGCGGACTACGTCAAACGCCACGGCGAACCCGCGGAGCTTGGCCCGTATGGAAAGCGGCTCGCCAACTGGCGGCCACAATAGAACCCGAAGAATTGTTTGGCTGTCTGCCCTTCGTCAGAGTGACTTATTCTCGCGAGGATTATGACCGCGGATGTCGCGGCGTCATGCCCAGCAGCGATTGCGGGGTCTCGAAGAGAATCGCGCGCGCGATGGCCAGGGCTTCCTCGCGCGTGTATTGCCCTTGCTCGATCCTTTGCGCCAGCACCTGCGCCATTTGTTTGCGGACGAGAATCGCCTTCGCATAGGTCCATTCGACGCAGTAAGCATCCGAGAAGAATCCCACTTGTTTGTTCGCGGGCACCATATCGAGACGTTCGCCGATGATTTGCCGGATGACCGTCGGAAAGAAGTTGTGCCACCAGTAACCGGCCAGGCTAAAGTTTGGTAGTTCCCGAGCCAGCGTACACAGGGATTGATTGGCATGACGGCTGGCCAAGAAACATTGGAAGCGCAACTTCGGATGGCGCGAGACCATTTCCGCCAGTTGGGCGATGGCGCGTTGGGTGAGACGGCTTCCTGTTTCGAACGGGAGCGGTTCGGCGCCGAAACTGAATTGGTAAACGATCTCGCCGCCGTGCTTCTCCAGCGCCGTCAAGAACGCCTCCTGGACATACGAGGCGTAGAGGTCACGTTCGGCGGCCTCCGCCTGCGCGCGGCGTGTCAGGGCTCTTTCCATTTCTTTGTCGCTCACGATCCGGTAATCGATATCCGTGGAAAGATGCGTGGCTGTGGCCAGCACTCGGCCGTAGGGAATGCTCTTCACGTAATGCTCAACGGCGGCATGCACGTCCGCCAAACTGCGAATCGTTCGGTCCGGCGCAGGCCGGCCTCCGGCGCCAATCGGAGAGGGGCTTTCCGGCTTGCGGCCCCAACATCGCTCCAATTCATAGAGCGCGGTGTCGAACTCTCCCCATTGGCAACGCGTGAAGAAGCCCCATTCCAACGCGTATTGGAGCAGGGCGTCGAACGCTCCGGTCGGTCCGGAGAGTCCGAGCCGGTGCAGGCTGCAAGCCTGCGATACGGCAGATTGAAAATCTGCGCTCCGAGTTTGTGAATTTTCCGGATGAAGGGGATACTTGCCTGAGGACTGGCAGCATTCGATAGTCCCGGTCATATTCGAGGCGCGCAGATCGGTCGGCCCTCGCTTCCCCCTCACCCCGGCCCTCTCCCGCCGGGAGAAGGAGAATCCTCGTCCGCCGGCTTGGCCAACCGACGCGCCAGGATTTGTCACGACATGGGAAGCGGTCCACCCTCTCCAGGCGGGAGAGGGCCGGGGTGAGGGGGAAGGAGGCATCCGCCGGCCGAGTGGCCAGAGTTTGTCTAAGATGTCGGAAGTATCGGATGGCATTGGGCCAATCATCGATTCAAGCCTCTGGTGTTGACGGATTGCCGTTTGCCAAGAAAGCCTCCACGGCAGGCCTTCCGGGAATCCCGGATTGGCCTCCTGGCTGCATGGCTTTGAGAGCGGCGCTTGCGGATGCGAACCTCAGGCACTCTTCTAAACTCAAGTCGCGGGCGAGCGCCGATGCGTAAGCGCCGTGGAAGACGTCGCCGCAGCCGGTCGTATCGACGGCCTTGACCGCGAACGCCGGCAGGTGTTTCGGCCCGCCACTGTGCGGCCGGCCCAAGTACCAACACCCCTCTTTGCCGCAAGTCACAGCGACGACAGACCGTTGGCCGGCCCAAAGACTCGCCGCCGCCTCGACGGCGCTCGATTTTCCGGTGAGCTTCCTTGCGAATGGCTCCGACAGAATCAAATGATCCACCAGTTCGAGCAAGGTCGAGAACTCCGGCCCAGGCGCCTTTTCAAAATCGGCAACGACTGGGACGCCCGCGTTGCGGGCGATGCGAGCGGCCCGGATCATCCCGGGCAGGCCAAAATGGTCGATCAGGAGAACGCGCGAGCTTCTGATCACTTCTTCCGGCGGCCAATCGGGATCTGCGCCGACAACACCGTTCAGGTCCGCGAAGATGTTTCGCGTGTTGTGCGCGATGTCCACCACGATGAAGGAATGGACAATTCTGGCCTCGGGACGGCGCCGGAGATGCGTCAGGTCAATCCCTTCCTCGCGCATCCGGTTGATCCCGAACTGCGAGAGTTCGTCGGTCCCCAGGACGCCCGCATAAGCGCAGCGTGATCCGAGGCGCGACGCCGCCACCAACGCAGTTGCGTTCAGCCCGCCGCAATGCCGCTCCGTGCGGAGCACGGAAATCTTAGCGTCGGCGGGAGGATAGGTTTCCACGTACACCAAATCGTCCACCGCCGCGCACCCCAAGCCAAGGACGTCGAATTCCGGCGAAGTCTTCATAACGAAGCCAGCCATTGCCGCATGGCTTTGGGATCCTCCCGGAACATCAGCGAACCGGGCACGATGAGGTCTGCGCCCGCGGCATGAAGGAGCGGGACGGTTTCGCGCCGGATTCCTCCGTCGGCTTCGATGAGTGTCTTGAGCCCCCGGCTGCGAATGATTTGCCGAGCCTGCCGGACTTTTCCAGGGACCGAGGCGTCCATGGAAGCGCCTTTGATTCCCATGGCCGTGCCGACAATTGTGATGATATCGAGGAATTCCCACAATGGCTCCAGCAAGTCGAGGCTTTCATGGATCAGCAGCGACACGCCCGCTTGTTTGCCGGATGAACGGATCGATTGGAGAGTCTGAGACGGCTCGTTCGTCGAGTCCAAACAGAAAATGATCGCATCGGCGCCGGCTTCGACGAATGGCTCAATCCACACCCTGGGCTCGGTCGTCATCAAATGAACCTCAAACGGCAGCCGCGTGTGCGGTCGCAGCGCTTTGATCTGGTCGGGAAAGAACAGCAGGTTTCTCACGTAATGGCCGTCGGCAACGTCGATATGGAACCTTTCCGAGTAAGGTTCCACGCGCTTGATCTCCGCGGCCAAATTGGCGAGGTCGGCCGACCAAAGGGATGTGGAACATTTCAGCACTGGCGAATGATTTAGTGGCAAGACGCATGGAGATAAAGCCCATTATGCGGGAAAGGAAAAACATTTCGAACTGCCGTGAACTCGGATTGTCACTTAGCGCGCGCCGAATGTGGAGAACAAGATAAGCTCACCAAGCTTCGTCACCGGTCTGCCCTAGTTTTCTACAAAGCAACCCCCGGAGAGAGAGTGTACTGCTTGGCTTTCGGACATCGCGTTTCCCCTCACCCTGGCCCTCTCCCTCAGGGAGAGGGAATCAGTACCACCGCTTTGGGCCAATCTACGGCGGCTGGGCGTCTCTGCGCATGGCGAACGTTTCTCCCTCTCCCCTGGGGAGAGGGCCGGGGTGAGGGGGAAGGGCCCGTCGGACGGTACGAATCGCTTGTTTCAGCCTCGCTTCAGAAACTGCCGGTCTAAGAAATCTTCGATGAATCGTTGCACGTCTCGGCCATGCTGCTCCACGCTCACAGACTTTGAGGTGAGTTCCTGAAATTCGGCATTGGGAATGATACGGGCCAAGGTCTCGCCATATTCGAACGGGTGGATCGGGTCCGACCGGTTCGCCAACACCAATGTCGGAACCCGAATCCCGGTCCAGTGGCTGCGATCGGCCCCGGGAGTGTCTTGTGGAATCCTTTCCAGATTGACGGCGTTCTCTCGGGCCCGCGGATGCTCGAACTGGGAGCGCAGGGACTTGGCGGTGTCGGGAAAGAGCCGCGCGGTTTCCGCATACGCCGGCGTCTGCAGGAACCTCTCGAGGCCTCGCTGCGGGCCGTGCTCGCAGATCAATCGCGCCACCAAGGCAAACATCTTCACGTTCCAAGGATTCGGCCTATCCAACCACGCAGGACGAGACAGCACCAATCCGCGCACCCGATCCGGATAGCGCAGCGCGAAATTCAGCGCGATGGCTGCGCCCATCGAAATCCCGCCGATGATGCCGCGTTGGATTTTCAGGAAGTCAATTAAAGCAAGCAGATCGCCGGCAAACGTCGCCAGGCTGATCTTTTCGCGAGGCCCGACAGGTTGGGTCCGGCCATGCGCGCGAGCATCAAAGGCGAGAAGCCGGATTCCAAAGGGCGGCTTGAAGAGTCCGAACGGCTGGCTCACGTCGGCGCCCAGGCCGTGCTGGAAGAAGAAAGGAAGGCCGGAGCCAGTCTCCTCGTAGTGGAACTCTATTCCGTCGTGAGTGAAGGCCGCCATAAAGTTAACTGCGGCTTTCAAGCAGCTTGAGGCGAAGAAACCCTGCGCTCGCCGCGGCGTCGGGTTCATCAAAGCCGTGCATAATGAAGGGCCCGGAGAACTTAGCCTGGCGAAGCAGGGCAACGTAACGCCCCCAATCAAGGACACCCGCCCCGATGGCCAGGTTCCCGGCATGACCGTCTCGTCCAAGTTCCTTCGCATGGGCCATGACGATGTCGCCGCCCAGGAGCTCAAAGGCTTCCTCCAGGATTTCTTTCATTTTCGGCAGATCGTCCGGGTGAAAAAGGTTTGCGGCATCGAGGATGATCTTCAGATTTGGCGACCTCAATTCGTCGAGGAGCTGGCGCGCTCGGCGGGCGGAATCGATGACGTTGTTGATTTCCGGTTCGAAGCCGAGCTGGACTCCGTGAAGTTCGGCGACCTCCAGCGCTTCTTCCAATGAGGCGATCAGGTCACACCAGGCTTCGGGTGAATGGTTCTCCGGATGCCAGCGCCATAAATCCTCCGGGTCCCGCGTGCCGGTGCAGAGCGTCACCACGTTGGCGCCAAGATGAACGCAAGCGGAGATGATGACGCGAAGGCGTTGCAGGCCGTCGGTGCGCTGCGACAGATCGGGATGAATCATGTTGAAGGTGCCGGAGATGGCGGCGATGGAGACGTTGCGGGCGGCGGCCGCGCCGCCGATGCGCTCCAAGGCTCCGAGCTCGAGTTCAGCCGGCAGACTGGGCAAACCGGCGCAGGCGAAGTTGAATTGAACCTCCGGCAAATCGTGCGCGGACACTGCGTCGAAAACTTCCTCGATCGTCGGTCGAGCGAAGGTTCTGGCAAAGATACCGAGGCGCATGGAAATGCGGATCGCTATTTATCTATGAGTTCAGAAGTTGAAAGCCACCGCTCTCCCGTCCTACGGACACCCTCTCCCCATCGGATGGGGAGAGGGCTGGGGTGCACTGCTGTTGAATTAAGGTCAACCGGCCGTTTCTTGCTCTTAATCGTGCTCTTACTCTTACTCCGGAACTCCCTGGAGAGATTAAGATGACGAGTAAGAGTAAGAGCAAGACCTGCTCGGGATGGAATCGAATTCATTCTTAATTCAACAGCAGTGGGGCTGGGGTGAGGGGCATTCTCCATGTCAACTAACGTTTGAACTGATTAGTAAACACCTCCGGTCGCGTCCTCCAATCGCACGCGTTCTCCGCTTTCCGCCGAACGCGTAATCGCCACCAGAGTTCTCATGGCGGCGACACCGTCATCGATGTTCGCTCCGGTCTGCGGCGAGCCGCTGAGAATGCAGTCGGCAAAGCTTTCCAGTTGGAGCTTGTAAGTGTGGGCATTTTCGCCGACGGGCCGAAAGAATTGCCGGTTCTTGGCGGAGAAACACTCGACGACGCTCGATTTGTGGAACCACGGCAGAAAGACATGGCCCTTGACGCTTCCGTTTTCGCCTTGAATCTGGAAGCCTTCTTCGAAATCCCCCCGCACCGGAATCGTGAGGTCGAGGTGACCGAGCGCCCCATGAGCGAATTCGAGATCGGCATGCCAGCAATAGGCCCCAAACCGCTCCAACAAGCGCGCGCTCACGCTCACGATTTCTCCGCCCAGAAAACGCGCGGTGTCCACGAGGTGGCTGGCGTGAGTCAAAAGGAAGTAACGCCGTTTGTCGGCTTTGGGATTTCCCTCCGGGCGCCTGGCTTGCGGGCTCTGCTCGACCAGCGGCTGGAGATTATCCGTCATCGTGTAGCGATAAACGGAATCCCAATACCACGCTTTGAACGAGAGCAGGCCGCCGATTTCCTCCTGGATGAATTTTCGCGCGAACGCGATCCCAGGATCGAAACGCCGGTTGTTACCAATCTGGAACACGAGCTTTTGCGGACGTAGGGCAGACATCTTGCCTGCCTCATCTGTTGGCGGAGTTGACAGACCCGGTTTGGATCCCTGGGAGCCGCAGAACGCAGCTCCTTCGATCTGGTCAGGCTGGAAATCTGCCCGAGTCTGGAGCAACCGGCGCAAGTCCTCGCACTCCTCCACCGTGACGCCCAGCGGTTTTTCAACGAGGACGTGTTTGCCCGCGCGCACCGCCCGGCCGGCCAACGGCACGTGGTATTGGTCCGCCACGCCAATGAGCACGGCGTCGATCCCGGGATTGGCCAGCATTTCGTCGAAGTCACGATAGGAAAACCGGGGCTGGTGCAGGACGGCCATTCGTTCGCGGAGATCGTCCGCGAGATCACAAATGGCCGTCAAGTCAACATTCCGAGCTTTCTTCGCCGCATCGAAGTGGGCGATTTGCGCGATCGGTCCGCAGCCGAGAATCCCCAGGCGGAGCAGGCGGGAGTCTTTCTTCATACTGCTTTCGGAGTTGGTGACATCCTTGCCGTGCTGGAGATCTCGTCATCCGTCATTTCGCTCGGCATATCGCTGTCTCAAAGCTTGACGCAGCGCTTTCAGTTTCTTTCGCTCCGCCACTGAAACGAGCGCCTTCAGATGGGTCTCCGCCGGGACGCCCTTCAGTTCGCCGCTGCGGTGGATCTCGAGTGCTTGCATCATGGCTTCGGCTCCCAGTCTGGGATTGGGTTTGCCATCGGAACTCCTGATCGAATTGATGGCGGAGCCGGCCAGGAACAAGACATTTTCGGCGATGCCGCGCTCCTCCGTGTCGATCAGATTCAGAATGATGTTGCCTTGATCGAGCCCGCCGGCGCGGGCGATCATGGTTGGGCGGATGCCAGGGATTGGACGGGTGAGGATTGCTTCGGAAGCGTGCCATTCGTCTCCGTAAGGATAGATCAACGGCGGTCCGTGGCGGATTGGCGCGGTCTGGCGAAAGTCCATGCCATCGAGACGGGCGAGAAGATCGATGACTTCGCGCCAGATCCCGCCCCGCGTCTTGACGCCAATGCCCGCGTTATGTCCGTAGATGGCGGGAGGCGCCCGCAGATCTTTGGTGGCTTCGCGGACCATGCGCACGGCGCCGCCGGCGAACGTTTCGCTCAACATCACGCCGGACGCGCCCGCTTGGAGTATGGCGTGAAGCGATTCCATGATTTCGTGAGGGCCACCGGTGATGTGCGGCGCGAAGATGATGCCCCTTCCGCCGCGCTTGTCCTGGACGCGCCGGATGGCCTCCACAGCCCGGCGGGCGCGTTCCGACACCGGCGAGTAATCGAGCCGCGGATAGAGATTCTCGTCTTCCTTCACGAACAGGAAAAGCGGGCACGAAGCCGCTTCCTCGACGAGTTGCGCAATCTCATTCGGTGTGATGCCGGCGGTCGGCTTCAGGATTGTGCCGAAGGCGGGTTCGGCGTTGTCCCACTGGGTGAGCGAGCGGACCCCGCGTCCGCCATAGGCGGGGCCGGGAAATGTCCGGAGCACGGCCTCTGGGATTTGCAGCGACACCAGGCGCACATCCTGATTTTCATAGATGTCGAAGATGATGGCGCCGGCCACCGTGTGGAGAATATCGGTCGAAGTCAGGTGGCCATCGAGCTGAAGCAGCATCTTCAGCGGGTAAGCCATGTGGAGCAAGCCGAGGCGGCCCGTGCCGTCGAAAGCATCGACACCAACGGCGTGTCCGGTGCATTGCTCGAGCAGCGAGCCGGGCGGGATGTCTTTTGTGCCGCTCGTGGCGTGATAGCTGATCTCCTGCGCAGCGTGTTGAAGCGTCCAACTCCGATGCGCAAAAAAGTAAGTGGCAACAATTTGATCGTCGATGACCGGTGGCGGCTGGGTGGCCAGGCGATCGGCAACGACCTGCCGCAACCTCACTTCCCGCGCATCCGCGTCGTGCCACAGGGTCTCGAGAGTTGCGGTGTCGAGGGCTTTCATGAATGTCCGGCCAGCCTTAACAAGCCGGCCTTCAGAACACAACCGCTTTTACCGCGCCGCGAGTTGCTGGCGCACGGCAGAATGCTTCGTCTCGTAGCGCAGATTTTCAATCTGCCGTTTCGCAGAATTGCATTCTGCGGCGCGGCCGACAAGTTCCAGCGGGCGGGGACTATTCGGCGCGCTGCCGATTGCAAATCGGCGATACAGCGCAACGCGGCGAAGCCGCAACCAAACTGGGTGGGGCGAGACTCTGTCGAGCCCTGGAACCCGTGCTGGCAATGAAGTCAGGGGCTCGCCGGAGTCACGCCCCACCAACAAAACTGCGGGGCTTGCGACGATTTCGGGCGATACTGACAGCCTGCAAATCTGCGCCCCAGGAG
>JACQWK010000122.1 GCA_016209525.1 Verrucomicrobiota bacterium | reverse complement strand
GAAACCGGCGTGGTCATGCTGCTCTACCTGGATCACGCATGGGACAAGTTCAAAGCGGCCGGACGCTTGAACTCACTGGCCGATCTCTACGCAGCCGTGCGCGAAGGCGCGGTGCAGCGGATTCGGCCCAAGATCATGACCGTGTGCGCGATTCTCTTCGGGCTGCTGCCTATCATGTGGTCTCCGGCCACCCAGGCCGGCGCCGATGTGATGAAACGCATCGCCGCGCCGATGATCGGCGGCGTGGTGACCTCAGCCATCCTCGAACTCCTGATCTATCCGGTCATCTACGTGATCTGGCGGAAACGCCATTTGCCGGGCCGCGCAAATGAATAGCACCGGCGCAAGTGGTCGCTGGCCTTAAGGTTGGAAGTTCGTTTGTTGTTCGGTTGAGATCAAGGCCGCACTCGGCTCCATGTTGTCACCCTGGCTGACGGAAATCCGAGTGGCATCTCCCCCCGTCATTGGAATTTGATAAAGCTCAAAACCTTCATCACGGTTTGAACTGAAAAGGATTTGTTGTCCGCCAGGCAACCAGTGCGGGCTCAGGTCCTCCGAACGATTATCCGTCAGCCGCGCGATCCTGGAACCGTCTAGCGCCAGGGCGTAAATCTCCGGGTCTCCGGCCAGCAACGAGACAAACGCCACTTGCTGGCCCTCGGGCGACCAGGTGGGCTGGAGCTCTGGCGCCGGGCTGGTGGTCAGAGCGCGCAGCCCGGTGCCGTCTGAGTTGATCAGCCAGATGTCCGGATTGCCGGAGCGATCCGAGACAAACGCGATTTTGCTGCCATCGGCAGAAACGGCAGGCGAATGGGCACGCATCCCAACCGGCGTGACTCTTTCGACCTCGGCGCCGTTCGGATTCATCCTGAAAATCGCGGGCAATCCGTCGCGTTCCGAAACAAAGTAAATCTTCAAACGAGTGGGCGACCAAACGGGACTGTAATCCGCTTCGGGACTGGAAGTGAGGCGAGTGGGCAGGGCGCCCGGGGACGTGGAAAGGAGGTAGATTTCGCGATTGCCTTCGCGGTTGGAAACGAACACCACATTGGAACCGTCCGAGGAGAGCTTGGGATTCGTATCTTCGGCCGGATGCACGGTCAGACGCCGGGGCATCGGGCTGGCGCTATCCTGCAAATAGATTTCGTGATTCCCATCGCGAGTCGAAGTAAACGCCATCAGCAGGCGGAGTTGATTCGAGCGGAACGGCCCACCGAACTCAGAAGTGTTGTGATCGGGCGCGGTGACGGTGGCGTTGATTTGGAAGGAAACATTGACCTGGTTGGGGTCCACGTTCTCCAGCGAGATACGGAACCGGCGGTTGGTGAGACGGCCTTTGGCCAGCAGTTGTTGACCTTCATCAGCCGAGTCCCGGTACACTTCGATCAAGCTCTGGTCGGGCGCCTCGGCCGCGCCGGTCAAGCTGGAGCCCTGGAATTGCAGCACCGTTGGCGCCTGGAGCAACCGGTTGCCGCCCTCGGTTAATTGGATCCCCTTGAGGGCATTTCCAGTGATTGAGTTGGCGAGAATGGCGTTTCCCAGGGCGGAACCCCCGCTCACACGAACTCCGGTTCCGTTCCCCATAATGAAATTCCCGACGACCTGATTCTGCGCGCCTCCGGAATCGATGAGAATGCCGGCGGTCTTGTTGGTCCGAATCGAGTTCTGCCAGACGACGTTGCTCAAAGCGCCCGACACGCTCACTCCCACGGTGTTGTTGATGATGACGTTGCCCGGACCGATCCGATTGTTCGGAGCCTTCTGCGCCAGGAGAATGCCCGTCCCGGTCTGGAAGACATGGTTCATTCGAATCTCGCAGAATTGAGTCCGCTCGCCCGTGAGCTGAATGCCGATCGGGCTTTGCGCCACTTCGTTGCGATCCCCTTCCAGAGGGCCGCCGATAAAGACCTCGACGGCGTTGCTCACCAAGATGCCGGCCTGAGTGCTGGAGAGAATCCGGTTGCCCCGGATGAAAGTGTTTCGCGCCCGGTCCCGCACGATCACACCGTGGAGATGGTCGGAAAGATCATTGTTGGCGACGGTCGTGTCGGCTGCTTCGTCTTCCACGATGATGCCGTGCTCTTGTGTCCCGAGGTTCGGCTTGATGACGCCATGCTGAATAATATTTCCCCGCGTGCCCAGTCCGGCAATTCGGACGGCTGCCGACTTGTTTCTCTCGAAATTCACGCCGCCCTCCTTGAAGGCGCCGAAAATAAGCGGCTCTTGGACCTCGGAGCGGTCCAGCCCAATGATGTTCTGGCTGGCGCCTCCCTGGATGCGGACCCCATCGAGACCGGATTCCAACACGAAGCATGCGGCAATTTGGTTCGCGTCCGTGGCGGTGTCTTGGAGCAGGATTCCGAATTCTTTGTTTTGCGAAACAGTCATCTCCTCGATGAGGTTTCGGCGCGCGCCCTTGTCCAGCACGATTCCATTCCTGCTCCTGGTCACGAGCGCGGTGAAGCCGAGCCCGAATCGGCTGAATGCGGCGGTGATTCGGTTGTCGGAAGCGCCTCCGGTGATCAGAATTCCGTTTTGAGGATTGTCTGTGCAGTCGTAAAGGCGAAGAACGTTTTCCTTGGCTCCGTCGAGCACAATGCCATGACCGCCGGAGGCTTCAACGTCGAGGGTCACCTCATTGTCCTGCACCCCTGTCAGAACGGCGCCGTGCGAGACGGAGTTGTCGATATAGACGCGCAGGGTGTTGTTGGTCACCTCCGCGCCCTCCATCTCCAAACCGATCCGGTTGTTCTCCAGGCCTGGGTTAGGAGTGATCAGTTCGAGGCCTGTGGTTCTCTTTTCGAGGCGAAGTCCAGCTTTGGCGTTGCCACGAATCATTCCGAACCCAGTCGTCGTCAGCACCATCTTTGTTTGCCGTGTTTCATCCACCAGGCCGGAGATAAGAAGACCATGTTCTTTGTTCCCGTAGGCGTGAACGGCAATCTCCGTTCGACGGGCGGCGTTGACGAAGACGCCGTTTTTGTCGTTGCTTTCCGAAAGGCACAGCGATGGGGTCTCAAAATCAGCGCTGCCGAACCGGTTGCCGATCGCGCCGTTGGCGACGGTGATGCCGTTTCCCCGGTTGTAATACGTTTGAAAGTTCTCGAACGTGTTTTCGCTCACTCCCGGTCCGTCGAGGTGTGCGCCGTCTCCTCCGTTGCCCGCGCAACCCAGGGTGATCAGGCGGATGCGGTTTCGCCTGGCCTCGCCCAGGAGCGCGATGCCATGGGCCCGATTGCCCGTGTCGCGAGCGGCCCGGCGAGTGGCGGCGTCTCTCAAGCCCGTGTGAAATAGGATGTCGTTCTCATCGGCTCCGTCGGTGAGCGTGATGCCGTTTCCACCGTTGCCGCTGCTGCCGTTCACTTCCACCGTGTTCAGTTTGCCGCCTTCGATGCGCAGTCCATCCCCGGCGTTGGTGTGGCAGGTAAGCCTCAGCCGATTGGCCTGGCCACGAACAACCAGCCCGTGACCTCGGCTGTGGCGCAGGACGGAGTTCACGGTGTTTTGATGACCCAAGACAATGAACTGGCCCAGCACGGTCACGCCACCGATCAAGTTGTGATTGCCGGAGACGATGAGATCCCCGTCTATGGTAATCCCGCTCACTTCCGCGTAACTGGCGCTCACGGTGAGATTCCCGACGATTCTCGCTTCGACTCCCGCTCCTCGGAGCAGATCGTAGTCGCTGGCAAGGACACCGTCCCCGCTCACAGTGCCGGAAACCCGAATCGTATCGGCAAAGCCTCGGCCCACCGGAAAACGCGGACTTTCTCCGGTGCGGATACGATCGGTCACATAATCGCCCTCTTCGCGCGGCGGATCGAGGAACGTGAACGAACCGTCTGAATTCTCGACCCTGTCTGCGTCATCCAGAGGCGTCGCATCGCCCTTGATAAAGGCCAAAGCGCTGCCCAGGCTGATCACCGAATCGCCTCCAACCTCGACGGTCCCGCCACCGCCAATGCCAGGGAGAAGAGCAAAGGACCGTTCCGCGCGACCTGCCGGCGTGATCAGAACGACAGGCCCAGTCTTCGCGCCGAAGGGCACACCGACGAGAATGTTGGTGCCGCGGACTCCGGCGGTTTCTGGGGAGGCACCGGTGAATTGCACGAAAACTGGACCGGCGGCGGCATCAACGCCACTGCCCGAAAGAACGATCGTCTCCCCCAGTTTGGCCGCACCCGGAGAAAGGGAATGGATTACAGGCGTCCCCAACACTTCCAGGCGCGGGGTCTGGATTTCAACCACGGAGTTATTCCGGGAGATCCGGATCGTGATCGGACCGCTGAGGGCACCCTTCGGCACGCGGACTGTTACATCCCCGGCGGCGCCAGATTTATCAGTTGCCTCAATGCTCCCACCGACACCGCTAAAGAGGAAGGTGTCCGTGGGGGCAAAGTTGAGTCCCGTGATGCGGATCGGAGTGCCATCAAAAGGTCGTCCGAGGAAATCGGCCACGGCGGCAAAGGCCAGTCCTGGAGCCAGGGCGGTGACTTCCGGTTTCGAAGAGATCTGGAAGGGCGCCCGACCTTGCCGCCCCTGGAGATTAACGATAAGGACATAGGAACCGTCGGCAACCACGGTGGGCTCGACCGGCAGTTCCGCGAGCAGAATTTGATTCGTCGTCGTGCCGCTCACGCTGGAGACTTTCGCGTCGAAATAATCGGGTCCCTCGAAACTGACTCGGTCCTGCCCATTCTGCGGATCAAAGAGGCGACCGGCGGAACTCCGGAGGCCGATCTTGATCTGCGCTCCCGGCGCGGCGGCGGAGGGTTCGATCGTGTAAATCTCCAACTGGAACGGGTCACCCACAACAAGGAAAGCCGTTTCCATGGGTGTCGTCGCGACCAAACCCGACATGCGCTGAATGACCTGGCCGGCGCCGCCGATCACGTCAAGGAACTTCAAGGTGCTCCCGACCAAGTTCAGCCGCTTGGCGAGTTCTGCCGTACCCCTTTTGAAGGCTTGCTGGGCCGCGGTTTCCAGAGCTTCGGCCTTGAACTTATCGACCAGTTCCTGGAGGACAAATTTCAGCAGATCAACCGCGATTCCAGGAAGGTCGCCCGGCTCCTTGAAAGTGGATTCCTTCTTGATCGCTTCCAATAACAGCTTGGCCATGAGTTCCCGGTCCTCCTTCACCTCGATGGCCGCGCCATCAATCATCACGCTCAACAAATCCATCGTGGCTGCCACAAGGTTGGCGGCCACACTGCGAATCCGCTCCTCCTGGAAATTCTCGAAGACAAAACGGGCCTCGTCCGGCGGGCCGAAGGAAGGCCCGATCGCGCGTACAATATAAATCGCATCCCTTGGCTCGAACTCCAAGGGCTCCTCCGGCCCGCTCCACGACTCCTTCAGCAGATCCGCGAGCGCTCCAGTCAGGAATTTCACCGGATTAAAGCGTTCCGTAATCAAGGTCGCAGTCACATTGCGCGGTTTGAACGGGAGGGAACGCACTGGATATTTCTCCAAGGTCCTTTTATCCCGCCAGGCCAAATTGAAGTCCGGCCGTCCATTCGGAAAAGCCCGATCAACGTGGATTTCCTGGATGACCACGGTCCAATCGACCGGGTTCAGATAGGGAAAGCGAGGACCGACGCCGGCATTGATCAAACGGCGGCTCCCGCCCAGCGGCTTCCCATCCTGCGAGTCCGCGATTTCTACAAATTCAATGTCCAGCGGGTAATCGCCCGAAGAAAACTGTGGCCGGGCGAGAAGTTGCCGCGAATTTCTTCGCCGGACCGACTCCGCCAGGGCTCGCATCGACGCGCCTTGGGAAACGGAAATGACCGCCTCACGGTACGCGGCCACCAGTGATGGCCGAGTGAAGGGGTCGCCAGGTTGCGGATAGAGTTCGCCCAACAACCGCGCGAATTGCCGGACGGCAGGATCTTGCAAGATGATCGACAAGGTGCGCTCGGCCAGGAGGGGGTCGAGCGTGGCGAACGCGGGATTCATGAAGACCAGGGCCTGGGCGGTGGATTCGACGCTGAGCGAGAGCGCCTGTGTGCTGGTGAGGGAAACTCCGTACAGAACCGCAAAACTGCTTGGCTCCTTTGGCACGGCCATGGTTAAGAGAGGTGAGTTCTGGCGCACCGTGATTGAAGGTGATACTGCGGCGGCTTGGCCCAAAGTATTCACAACCACGAAATCGACTGAACTCATTCCGGTTGGAGGCTGCACCCGCACTTCGACGATCCCGCTAACCATGAAGGCATCCGTGCCGCGGGCCGTCCCCAGGGGCGTCCGGACTTGAATGAAGCCGGAACTGGCATTGGTCGGCACGGCCACAACCAACCGGACCATCGAGGCCTCGATCACCTGGGCTGCCGTTCCCTCGAAGGTCACCCAATTGTCTTTTGGGCGGTCTGCTTCAAAAAACTGACCCAGGATTTCGACTCGAGTGCCCGGACGGCCGGTCAGGGGGGATACTTCCGTAACCGTTACCAAGGGCTGGACTTCGCGGGCGCGGTAGAAACGCTGCGGCAGGTTGGTCAAGGCGCGATCGATCAGCACTTTGGTGAGGTTCGTGTCCCGAAGAATCCCAAGAGGAGACCACGAGGTCAGATTTGTAGAGGCGTCGATGCGGTAGGTCTTTTCGGCCGAACCCGTCAGGCTAATCTCGACGGCGCGGTCTGGTGTCAGTCGCGGAGCGTTCAACTTGGGCGATTGCGCCCGTGCCATGAAGGACACTCCGGCCAGAAAACCGACCAGAGTTCGAAGGACACATTGGGCCGTCAGATGAGTGTTCATGTCCAGAATCGCTGTTTTCGCTGCCGCGCGGAGTCGGACGCGTAGCTGCAATGGGTTATCGCCGGAAGATTAGCATCAGATGGATCGCGCGCAACGCGGTTTCTGCTTGATCCGCTTGATCCACACGTTCCGGCTCGTTCCGGCCGTGTGAAGCACACGACCGTCATTCCCTAAATAATCTTGGCTCGTCCTTTTCCTGGGACCACCTCGCCGATCAACCAGGCTCGGTGCTGCCGCGAACGAATGAATCCCAAGGCCGCCTCAGCCTTTTGCGAAGCCACGATGACCACCATCCCGATGCCCATATTGAAAACCTGGTAGAGCTCCGGCTCCGGCACGCCGCCTTTGGCCTGGATGATCTGGAAAATCGGCCGCATCTCCCACGAGCCTTTGCGGATGATCGCGTCGCAGTCCTTCGGCAGCACGCGCGGGATGTTGTCGATGAAGCCGCCGCCAGTAATGTGGGCAAAAGCCCGGATGGCGCGCGATTGGCGATTGGCCTTTGGCGACATCCCATGCGCCGTGCCGTTGAATCGGCGGAGGAGCGATTTTACCAGCCGTCCATAACTCACGTGCACCTTGAGCAATTCGTCCCCGATGCTGTTGCTCAGGCCCGCGACGCGGCTCCTGGGTTTCAGCTTCATCCGTTCAAAGAAGATTTTCCGCGCCAG
>JACQWK010000121.1 GCA_016209525.1 Verrucomicrobiota bacterium | reverse complement strand
CGGAGCGTCAACGTTTCCATGACGACCGGCTAAACATCGCCGAATCGTTTCGCAAGCAGCAGTACGACTGCGCATAAACCGTGAAGGAGGCGCAAGTTCACACATCGGCCATTGCGGACCGTGCCTGGACCGGTGGCGAGTGGTTTCAGCTTCCCACTTACAGAAAGGAAACGGGTAATCCGCCAATGATTCGTGTCAGTTACTCGGGCCGTTACTCTGCTGCGGACCCTCTTCAATCGAGACGACATGATGGGGGTCCACTCGGCTAACCTTGTCGTTTTCCCCAATGACCAGGATCACATTCTGTCCGACGGCGATAACGTCTGGATGAGGCACCGGGAGCGTGCGGCCATCCGAGAGCCTCAGACAAAACGACTTGGTCTCCTCAGCCAACCGTTCGCGTATGACATTGGTATTCATTACTCTGAACAGTAGCCATGAGGCGCCTTTCTGGCAATCCCGAGAAGCGAAGCGCTGAACTTGAGGAGCGTCAAGGACTGCATTTGCATCCATGCTGGCCTCGAGTACGCAAGCTGCGATTGCACTACGCCAGCGTCGGACGGAAAGGGACCAGTTCTTGATTTTGGCGATTTCGACAAGATTGTGCGAAGAACAGGACTTTTTATCGTTGCGGATGGGGCATTCTGGGCATCTACACCTGCCTTGCCAATTCGCCGCTCGCGAGTCAGATTGTGTTCAAGCATGACCGCACGATGCGGATGAAAACCACCCGGCAACACGGCAATTCGAACCGGCTGTTCTCGACCTTCGAATCACAATTACTATCGGCTGCAAAAATGAGCCAGTGAGAGTCAGGAAGTGTTTCAGCGGCCTGCGATCCAACTTTGGTCAGGTTCCTAACTTGCCGATTTCGACACCAACGTCACCGGACTTAATGCAAGAACACGTGCTTCATCGATGCTGTCCCTTGTGCGATCGAGATCAGCCCGCCCCCCTTTGGACGAAAGAGAACCTCCGCCTCGTCCGTTGTGAGGCGTGTTCGATGGTTTATGCCGATCCCATCCGGCAGGAATTCGCTTCCGGTCTGTTTTACGATCAGCGCGGAGAGTCCTTTTATCTTTCCCCTGACAAGTTGCAGAGCGATCACGCGGCTGTCCGCTTCGAGCGCGAGATCCGCCTTTTCCGCGCCCACTGCCAAGCCGGCGCGGTGCTTGACGTAGGCTGCTCCACGGGAGCGTTCCTCTTGAGCCTGCAAAGACAGTATCCCGGAGATTATTCCGTGTTCGGAACCGATGTGGTGGCCGCCGCGATGGAATATGCTCAACAACGCGGAGTGCAGATCATCCGAGGCGATTTTTTAGATTTCTCTCCAGGCGAAGCCGCATTTGATGCGGTCACTTTTTGGGCTGTGATCGAGCACTTGGCCGAGCCTAAGAAGTTTCTCCACAAAGCGGCGTCGCTGTTGAAACCAGGCGGAATTTGCTTCGTTCTGGTTCCGAACTTGCGTTCCCTCGCCGTTCGAATCCTCGGTTCGAGGTACCGCTACATCATGCCCGATCATCTCAATTACTTCACGCCCGCCACCTTGAAGGCCTTTGGCGCAAGCTGCGCGCCATTTGAACTCATCAAGCTGGGCTCGACGCACTTCAATCCCATCGTCATCTTGAAGGACCTCAGGAGCAAGGCTGGCCGCGTGCCCGACGCGGACCGCGCCCAATTGCTCAAGAAAACGACTACGTGGAAGCAGAACCGGCTGCTTTGGCCCATCAAGCTCCTCTACTCGGCCGCCGAGCGATTTCTTGGCTCGCTTTACTTGGCCGACAATGTCGTGATCGTACTGCAGAAGAGAGGCCCGGCGGGCGGCGATGATTGTGCGCACGAGCCGTGAACCTACCACCGGCATGCATCATTGGTCAGTCAAACCGACGCTGGGAGTCCAGCAAATCGCGATTCCAACGAGAATCGGCTTAACCTTTGCCACAAAATCTCGCCAAATGCCGATTCGACTTGGCCACACGCAGAAACGCCACTCAGGGCTTTGAGGAGGTAACGCATGAGACCATTATGGTGCATCACAGTTTCTTTGCTGATCCAGAATTCTGAACCGGTCCGAGCTTTCTGGCTTCAGGAGGTCGATGTTCTGCCTGCCAATTTCGTCAGAGCCGGAGAGGAGACCCGGCTTCGAATCACGATTGCAACGCCCAGTACTCCAGCCAAATTGTACAAGCCGACCGAAGTGATTTTTTCAAAGGAGTTCAATAAATTCCTGATCAAAGTCTATCCGACTGGCGGCACTGAGCGCCGAATCGGGCTACTGGGCGAGACGGTTTCACTGGGGAAATTGACATTCGGAGAATATGTTTACGAGGTTCAGATTTATCCTCTCGAGGTCGTTGGTTCCAGCGGCGACTACCGGATTCGATTTGGCAATTTCAGCGTCGTCCCGGAATTGAAGAATAATCGGCAGGGCACCAACCTCGTTCTGCGATGGTCAGCCGAAGCCACGCGTTATTATCTCGAATGGAGCACTAACTTAGTTGATCCCAAAAGCTGGAGAGCAGTTCCGAACGTGGGCGCACTTAACGGCCTCGAACGAGTGCACACCAACAGCATCGCCAGCGGCGTGTTGTATTTCCGACTCAGACAGGACCCGATCCGGCCATTCTAGTCAGCGGCGTTGGCCTAAACCCTCTCAAAACGGCGAGGGGCCATCCGGTGTCGCCGAAGAAAGCTTCGCACGGTCAACCAATACCGTGCAGCCGGCTGACTTGGCCTTGGACTCTCGCATAAAGCGGCGATCAATCGCGCGCACTCCAAACGCTGGCGCGCCGTGCCTATCCCCTCTTCGGCCGTTTGGAGTCCCCGAAGTAAGTTCCAGGATCTACGCGCTTGCTGAGAATTCAGAGAGGATTTGGTGGCAGGAAAGATGCCTGCCCTGCTTTTGAGACACGCTCTAAACCTGCTTCACGATGCCCCAATAGACGTCGAGCCGCTTCTTGAGAAAGAGGCTCACGGCCCGGACGAGCACCTTGGATTCGAGGCCCTGGCCGGCGGCGACAATTTGTTTGAGCGACATCTGCGGACGGATGCGAAAGCTTTCTTGCGCGATGATCGGGCCTTCGTCCAAGTGCATGCTGACAAAATGCGCGGTGACTCCCATGATCTTGACTCCGTGCTCGTACGCCTGCCGATAGGCCTGAGGACCCGGAAAACTCGGCAACAACGACGGATGGATGTTAATGATCTTGTTCTTGTATCGCCAGACAAAGGTCGGCGACAGAATCTTCATGAAGCGGGCGAGAATGACGAAATCGATGGCGTGTTCCTCCAGGAGAGCGAGGGCGCGCGCTTCCGCTTTCACCCGGTCGTTCCAATCCACGCAAATGAACGGCACCCTAAACTTGCCGGCGAGCGGCTCGAGATCGGAGCGATTCGCGACGACCAGGCGAGGTTCGGCCTGGCTGAGCGTGCGGTCTCGGAATCCTCGCATCAACCCTTCGAAGCAGTGCGGTTCGCGGGTCACGAAGATCGCCGCGCGCAGTTTTCGATTCGCCTCGCTCAGGTGGAACCCGATCTCCATGGCCAGCGCTTGGGCGAGGCGGGCTAATCCGTCTTTCACCGTGTCCAATCGCAACTGCCCGGTCTTCCAGGAGGCCTGGATCGTCATGCTGAACTGGCCGCGGGTGACCTGTTCTTCCAGCGCTTCGATGTTCGCCTTTTGTTCGAAAAGAAAACTCGTCACGCGGGCGACTACGCCGGTCTTGTCGCGGCCGATGACGGTAATTGTGCCCAATTGCTTCATGCGCTTCCCTTCTTAATCTCCTTCAACTTCTGGAACTCGGGCTTGCCGGAGTAATACTTGTCCAGCGGATAACAGCCGCTCTTCATCCCATTGCGCGGCGCGGTCGTGCAATCGCTGAACGTCCGGCAAATGATCTTCGAATTCAGCGTTCCGCTTTGAAGAGCATCCGCGAGAACGGTCGGGTAGCTCAGAATCACACGGCCCAGGCCAATCATGTCCGTCCATCCGTTGCGGACCACGTACTGGGCCACATGGGGAAGATATTCCTGCAAATAACTGTAGGCGGTGCCGACGAGGATCATGGCAAGACTGGCATCTTGACGGCCAGCGGGATTTCCGCCTGTGCGCGGGAGGGCCGGGCTGGAAGCCTGGCCTACGCGGTTGAGATGTTCTCTGAGTTGCCGGACGGCGTGGATCTGGCGGGCCACACCCACCAGCGGGTCTTCCGGCGGTTGGTATCCGTCCGACGGCGGATACGCGGCCGGCCGCTGGATGTGCGGATTGTAGTAAGGCGACCCGGCGCTGACGTTCACAATTTTCACTCCAAGTTGCGCGCAGAGTCCGAGGAATTGCTTCGTTTCGGTCAGGTCATACTCGACCGGATGGCTCGAGTTGACGCCGAATGCATAGTGATAAGGCAAGCAGTGTGTGAAGTCTTCCGGAATGCCAGCGCCCGGCTTGCCCGGTTTTGACAATGCGGGGTCGGGTTTGAACGGAACAAAATCGAATGCGCTCACCCGCACCGCCAGGTCAATCCGGTTGCCGCTGGCCCGAATCCCATCCACGATCTCGCGCAGGATGCGAGTTCGATTTTCGAACGGTCCGCCGTATTTGCCCGGCCGCGTGTGCGCGCTGAGAAACTCGTGCAACAGGTAACCGTGGCAATGTTTGATATCGACAAAATCCGCGCCGACGTCCCAGGCAATTCGAGCGGCGGCGACGTAGGATTGGATCAATTGCTCGATCTCACTGTCGGCGAACACTTGGCCGTCGCTCGTAACGTTGAACTTACGGTCCAGGATTGGATGGCGATAAGCCACGCGCGGCTCCATGCGGAACTTGTCGTTCGGTTTGCAGAACCGTCCCGAGTGCGTGAGCTGGAACCCGATGACCAGATCGTCGGCTTTTCCGTGGCGCTCTTTGTGCGCACGGACGAGAAGGTCGCGCAGCTCGGCCAGGTCTTTCTTGTTTTGCTCGACGATGATGAGTTGATTGGGATTGGCCCGCCCGTCCGGCCGCACGGCCATTGCTTCGCCGCCGTAAATCAACTTGGCGCCGCTCTCGCCGAAACGCTGCCAGCGCCGGCGAACTTCCTCGGTGGCGCCGCCCGTGCTTGTGCCGTCCCAACCTTCCATCGGCTGAATTGCGTAGCGATTGCCGATCCTCTTGCCGTTGACGGCGACCGAAGTGATCGCCGATGCGAGCGGGGAAGCCGAGCCTGACTGAATGTTGTCCTCGCACGGAAGATCGACGCCGAGCGACGCCACATGGGCACGGAAGTCGGCGACGGTCTTGAGCGTCGGAATCCGGACGAGTTTAAGGGGTGGGGGTGGGCTCATGCTAGTCTGGGAGAGGCTTCGGAGCGCCGGTCTCCGACCCGGCGCGTTTCGGTGACGCTGAGTCTTCGCGCCGAATCGGAGTTCGGCGCTCCGGTTCATGGAGAGGCTTCATGTTTCTTCGAACACGCATTGGGGCCATGAACAGCCCGGAGCGCGGGGGGCGC
The DNA here is from genome assembly GCA_016209525.1 of Verrucomicrobiota bacterium. Classification (GTDB taxonomy): domain Bacteria; phylum Verrucomicrobiota; class Verrucomicrobiia; order Limisphaerales; family SIBE01; genus VHCZ01. The sequence goes on along the minus strand of JACQWK010000121.1, from coordinate 74 downwards.
GCCTCGGACATACAAAGCCCCTCCCGTTGGGGCCGGCCCCCCGCCCCCGCTCCGGGCTGTTCATGGCCCCAATG
>JACQWK010000105.1 GCA_016209525.1 Verrucomicrobiota bacterium | reverse complement strand
CCTCTCCTCCATCCGATGGAGGAGAGGGAGGATCCGAGGAACTTGATGCACCCCGGGATGGTCCCCGAAGTTGATTCAACCTTAAACCGGGAGTTGGATGACCGAAAAAAACGAAAAATGACCAAAGAAAAGAAGTTCTGAGGCAGAAGCCATTCACCCGCAAGGTGAGCGAGCGGGTTTGCGCAAAGGATTCGATTTCTTTGGTTTCTTTCGTTTCTTTCGGCTGAACTGCTGTCTCCAGGTTCAAGATTCTCACGAAAGGAGCGCGGGCAGCCTGCCCGCGCGCTTCCGAAAGAAAATCCGCGCTACGCCCGATTCTTCGATCCGTCAACTCCAGGTCTTCCCATCCCAAGCAATCACCTTTTCCAGCAGCTTGACCAGATCATCGGAGAACATCTTGAACAACACTTCTCCCTTATCGGCGTTCGCGGCGCTGGGGCATCCGATGTGCCCTGGCTCGGTTCGATCCTTTGTGATCCAGCCGCGCGTGACGGGCTGAAACGATTCGCCAAACTCGACCGCAGGCAGTCCTTCGATTTCGCCGACAAGCTGGGGCGCGAGCCGAAGCATCATCGACGTTTCCCACTCGCACGCGTGCCCCATCTGCTGTTGTTTCAAGTCGGCACGGACCAGATGCGGCTTCCCTCCGAGACTCCAATAAGTGGCGAACAAGAGCAAAAGATCGTTGCGGTGTCGGTGCCGCTGCCGCACCTCGAACACCACTTGACGACCGGGCACATCGTTGCCGCCGTGGCCGTTGATGAACACGAGCCGGCGGAAACGATGTGTGATGAAGTTGTCGATCAGACCGGTGAGCATGTCGAGATAAGTGCGGGGCGGCGCAGACAATGTTCCCGAGAAATCCATGTGATGCTCGGAGTTGCCCAGCCACATCAGCGGCGCGAAGAGAACCCGGTCCGCCATTTTCTCGTCCGCCCGGCGAACGATTTCGCCCAGGAGCAGGCTATCGGTGAAGACGGGCAAATGCCGGCCGTGCTGCTCCAGCGCGGCGACTGGAAAGACGACGGGCGTATCCTTGCTCAATGCGTGAACCTTGGGCCAACTTAGATCTGCGAGTTGCATGGTGTCTTGGGAGCAAAGGCTACCGCACGTCGCGAAGCACAGGCAAGCCACGAACAATCCGGAACCCCATGTCTTGCGTAGGTCCGAGTGGCCCGCAGACGTGGCGGCGGGCGTCCCGCCTGGCGGACGCGGCCTAATTTCCGACACGACACGGTCCGTCTCGTGAGCTGGCAGCTCGCCGGGACGGACTCGCCCTACCTGGCGGTTACCCCGAAAATAGGAGGGAGTCTTCGCTAACCAAGCGCCCAGCCGCCAACCGCTCAGCCTCCGAATCTTTGTCGCAAACTTCGTCGGACGGGCTTGTTTTGCCCTGTGTCTTCGACAAAGGCGGCGACAAAGTTTGAGAGAAAGATTGTTCGGGCGAAATGGAGTCCCAACGTGGGACGGTGGATACCTGGAAAGCCTCCAAGCACATCGTGCGCGCATTGGGACCATGAACTGCGGATTGGTCTGGAGCGCGGGCGGCTCACCCGCACTTTCGAACGAGGATGAGAAACTGGCGGGCGGGTCGCCCACGTTCCAACCAGGCGGCTCATGGAGAGAATTGCGGTTTAATGTTCCTGGAGCCTTGATCTCCATGAAGCCATCGGCTTTCATCCAATTTCGGAATTCGTGAGTGCGATGCCAACTTCACTCCCAGCGCGGGACCGCTATGTCATTCTCATCTCGGTTTTCTTGGGATGGATGTTCGCCGGAGTCGAGATGTCGCTCATGGTCCCGGCCACCCGTCCCGCCATCCAGGATTTTCTGTCCGCAACGCAAAGGGTGGCCGGAACAGCCATTTCGGAATCCAAGGCGTCTGCGAAAGCCGAGTCTCCCCTCACCCAGAAGCTCTCTCCATTAGATGGGGAGAGAGATGGGAAAGCACCAGCCCTTCACTCCCTTTCGAACTCGCCAAGAAGCTCTCAGGACCAACTGAAACACTTCGAAACCAGCGCCGACCAATGGCTTTCCTGGTACATCGCGGCTTTTTTGCTGGGAGCGGCTGTGGGGGGCGCGGCCTTCGGGTGGATGGCGGATCGAGCCGGCCGAGTCAAAGCGATGGGGTGGAGCATTGTCTGTTATTCGGTCGTCACGGGACTGAGTTACTTCGCCCGGACTCCGCAGGAGCTGCTGGTGCTAAGATTTCTTGCGTGCCTGGGAATCGGAGGCATGTGGCCATCCGGCGTGGCTCTCGCCGCGGAAGCTTGGCCCAGCGCTTCCCGACCGGCCTTGGCCGGCTTGATCGGGACCGCTGCGAACGTGGGTTTCCTCGCGCTTGGAATCATCATGCTCTACCATCCGATTACGAAGGAATCTTGGCGCTGGGTCCTGTTGCTGGGCGGAACTCCAATCTTGCTGGGTTGGGCGGTGCTCTGGCTCGTGCCGGAGTCCCCGCGCTGGCTGGCCGGGCGCGACAAAGCGTTGTCCTCATCCACTCCGCCGGTAGCGGAAGTTTTTCATTCGCCGTTTCTGCAACGAACCTTGCTCGGAATCGCCTTGGGCACGATTCCGCTGCTTGGGGGATGGGCATCGGGCCAAAGGCTTGTCCCGTGGGCCGGCCAAGTCGGCGAGCAAGCGGGCCTGCCGCAGCTCAAGGCGTTGACGCAGACTTTGTGGGCGTTTGGTGCCGTCGTGGGTTCGCTCCTGGGTGGTTGGGTGGCCAGCAGCCTTGGCCGCAGACAGAGTTATTTCCTGATCAGCTTGGGATCGTTGGTCTTGAGCGGTTATATCTTTCTGACGCTGACGCCGACCGACCGTGAATTCCTATGGGCGACTTTCGCCTTGGGCCTGGTGAGCACAAGTTTCTTCGGCTGGCTTCCGTATTATCTGCCGGAGCTCTTCCCGACGCGGATTCGGGCGACCGGCGCCGGAGTTTCCTACAATTTCGGCCGCATCTTTTCCGCCATTGCCGTCTGGAGTTCCGCTGCGCTCAGTGGAGTTTTTCAAGGGAATATTGCGAAAATGGGGGCCGCCACCAGTCTGGTTTACGCGGCGGGCCTTCTCATTGCTTGGCTGATTCCCGCCAACACCGAATCTACGGAAGAGTAAGCCGTTTTGGCGGACTTTGAAGTCAATACCGAATCCGGCAACTGAACAATGAAGCAACGCAAACAGAGAGAACAGAGGAACGTCCGTCGCCAGCATTCATTTCATTCGCGGTTCACCGTCTGTTTGCGAGCTTGATGCAGCCGTGTCAACGCACCGCAACTCCGCAGCAGTTCTCATTTTGACGACAGGCACGACCTGCGACCCGCTTGTAGTCCCGGCTTTAGCCGGTTTTCTCGCGCTAGCCGGCTCATGCTTATCCGGTTGTTTCAGCAAACCCCAATGTATTGGGGGCTGTGCTCGGAAAGATCGCCCACAGCCAGTGGGTTGCTGAAACAACCGGATAAGCAGAAGCCGGCTAAAGCCGGGACTACATACGGGTCATAATGAGAATTGCTGGCAACGCCGATGGAACGGTTGACGAATGACGCCAAAAAGGGTAGATACCCCCAGGCCCACAAATGCGTCTAGAGAAAACCTGGAAACCTATGAGCATCTCTCAAGCAACTCCCCGAATTTCTCCTCGAAGCCATCGCTGCATCGCCGGTTTTACGTTGATCGAACTTCTCGTGGTGATTGCCATCATCGCAATCCTAGCGGGAATGCTCCTGCCTGCCCTCGCCAAGGCCAAATCCAAAGCCCAAGGCACGGCCTGCCTCAACAACCTGAAACAGCTCCAACTCTGCTGGATCATGTACGCCGAAGACAACAACGACAACCTCGTCCTCAATCACCTCGGGAGCTCCAGCGCCTGGATTGACGGTCGCTTCACGGTCTCCTCCGCGCCGGGCTGGACGAATATCACGATCGTCACCAACGGAGTGCTTTTCAAATACAACACCTCCATGGAGATCTACAAGTGCCCGGCGGACGAACTCTGGCCGCTTGGAGCCGCTCGCAGGGTCCGTCGCGTGCGGAGTTATTCGATGAGCGGCCACATGAACGGGAACGCGGATTGGGTTCAAATGGACCGGGTCAAGGCTCACACGAAGTACAGCGCCATTAACTCACCGGCTCCGGCGCGCGCCCTTGTGTTTATCGACGAGAACCCCTACACGATTGACGATGGCTATTTTGCGGTTCGCTGCTTTGACACCGCCCCGTATTGGCAGAATGCCCCGGCTGGCCGGCATAACAGCGGAGGGGTGCTCTCCTTCGCGGATGGTCACGCCGAACTGTGGAAGTGGATCGAGGCAAACACGCCTCGCATTAAAACGCTCGACGCTCCGGCCACAAAACCCGTCGATCGCGATCTTCAGCGGTTGCAGAAAACCGTTGTGGATCGGACGGAGTTGGGCCGGTAAAGCGGCCAGAGGAACCGAGCACAGCCGAGTCAGCTCGATCAGAGAATTCAAACGTCTTATGCGCATCCCAAAATCAATGACCAAACGGTGTCAGCCGATCGCTTATTCGACCCCTGGCTTCACGCTGATCGAGTTGCTTGTCGTGATCGCGATCATTGCCATCCTCGCGGGAATGCTCTTGCCGGCACTCTCGAAAGCCAAATCCAAGGCGGCGGGCATCAAGTGCCTGAATAACACTAAACAGCTCACTCTGGCGTGGACGTTATACGCGGACGATCACAACGACAGGATCGTTCGAAATTACCTCAGCGACCCGCGAGCCTGGATCGGAGGCAATGTGTCGTCCCTGCCGGGTGCCACCAACATCAACGACATCAGGAATGGCCAATTGTGGCGCTACAATGAATCGCTTGAGATTTACAAGTGCCCGGGGGACGCCCTCGGATTCAAGGTTGGAGGCAGATCCGTAATTCGCGTGCGGAGCTTTTCCATGAGCGGCCGCATGGGCGGCGATCCCGCTTGTTGCGATTTTGTGAACCCTGGGATTCCTTTTTTCCTCAAGACCTCTGAAATCAATTTCCCAAACCCTACCCAAGCCTTCGTTTTCGTGGACGAGAACGCTGATAGCATCGACGACGGGTTTTTTGCCGTTCAAGCGAAAGTTCTGAACAATGGTTATTGGCAGAACACCCCGGCCAGTCGGCATGGAAACGGCGGAATCCTATCCTTCGCGGATGGGCACGCTGAGAATTGGCGTTGGATCGAGGGAACGACAGCCAAGCTGAAGGGCGTCAATAACAATACTCGGAAAGGCGATCGCGATCTCGAACGGTTTCGGATGGCCACTTACGTCCCGCCGGACAAGGCGCTGTGATGGTTGCCGGAAAGGATCTATGCGTTTGGCTAAGAACAATGACTTGACCCCCGAACGATGCGTCCGTCGAACGTTCGGCTTCACTCTCATCGAACTCCTCGTGGTTATTGCAATTATCGCAATCCTCGCCGGGATGCTCTTGCCCGCGCTGTCGAAGGCCAAAGCCAAGGCAGGCACGACACGTTGTGTCAACAATCTCAAACAGCTCACCCTCGCCTGGATCATGTATCCGGACGACCACAACGACATGCTGGTCAAGAATTGGGTCGGCGACACGCGCGCCTGGATTGACGGCACTCAGGCCGTTGGCGCCGGTTCGCCGGGCATGACCAACTTGAATCTGATCCGCCAGGGAAAACTTTATGCCTACAACACTTCGGTCGAGATTTACCGCTGCCCGAACGACCCTCCGGAAAAGCTGGGGTCGATGATGGTGGCTCGAGTGCGCACCTACACCATGAACGGCATGATGGGAGGCGGCGACGCTGATGACAATCGGATGTACGGCGCGTACGATGCGAGTTGGGTGCAGGATCCAAGAGCGAGAGACTTCCCGCCCAGAAAGAAATACACTGCGATCAACCGCCCTTCCCCGTCCAAAGCCAATGTCTTCGTGCATGAAAGCCCCAGGACGATCGAAGACGGATACTTCGCGGTGAAAGGATTTCAGAATATCTGGCAGAACCTGCCTGCCAGCACCCACGGCAACGGCGGCACGCTTTCCTTCGCCGATGGCCATGCGGAGTTCTGGAAGTGGATCGAGCCCGAGACCGCCAAACGCAAGAGCTGGGATGAGCCCGGGAAAAGGCCAGCCGATCGAGATCTTGTCCGATTCCAAAAGGCGACTGCGACGCTCGAGGAGTGACCCGGGCCAACCAACGGCCTGCGCCAGGCAGGGGTGTTGGATGAATAGATTAGTGGATGGTTGGATAGTTGGAATGACGATTCTGTTATTGCTCCACCGATCCACTAGTCCCTTCCGCCCTTCCGGCGGGGGCGTATCTTGACACTGCCGCCGAATCTCCAACGGCGTAACTCCCTCGCCTCCACGAAGTGGAGGAGAGGGCCGGGGAGAGGAGGAGCATTTCATCCAAGCAGGTCTGGTCACGGTCATCACACGAGGT
>JACQWK010000112.1 GCA_016209525.1 Verrucomicrobiota bacterium | reverse complement strand
GTCCTCGGCTGCGAGTTCGAGCGGCGTCTCGCCGCCGGGCCGCGTCCGAGCGGGACGCTCGGCGAACTCGCAGGCGAGACGCCTGCGCTACCGACAACCGGTGGATGCACTGCTGTTTGTTTTGCCTCCGAAAAACCTGTTGACCGGGCTGTGGCCGATTGTTACTTTCCCGCCGATGCAAATTCCCGCCGAAGCAATCAGGCTGGTCGTAGTAGTCGTCGTTGACTAACGCGGCCTGAGGCTTTGGCATATCGCACACAGGTCGCCCGCAATTCCGGAAGGGATGCGGGTTTAATTTTTTATGAGACACACCATCTCAGTCCTAGTGGAAAATAAATTCGGAGTGCTCACCCGGGTGGCCGGACTCTTCAGCGGCCGCGGCTACAACATCGACACTCTGAACGTGGGCCCAACGCAGGATCCAAACACCTCGCGAATGACCCTGGTCACCCGCGGGGATGACGCGACGCTGGAACAAATCGTCAAGCAGCTCAACAAGCTGGTGGACGTCCTGGAGGTCCAGGATTTTCGCGATTACGAGTATATCGATCGGGAGCTGGTTCTTGTGAAAGTCGGGGTGAATTCGCAGACCAGGGCTGAGGTGATGCAAATCACGGACATTTTCCGCGCCAAGATCGTGGATGTGCAGCCGGAAAGCCTGGCCATCGAAATTACCGGCGGCGAAAGCAAGATCGAGAAATTTCTCGAATTGATGGAAACGTTCGGCATCCTCGAACTCACCCGGACGGGCAAGGTGGCGTTGCCCCGGAAGTAAAACTCGAATCCTCAACTCTCAACCCTCAACTCCTAAACTGCCCCATGCCTGCAAAAGTCTATTCGGATAACGACGCAACTCTCAGCCATCTTCAGCATAAAACGCTCGCGATTTTGGGCTTCGGATCCCAAGGCCACGCGCACGCGCTCAACCTCAAGGATAGCGGGTTGAACGTGATCGTCGGCTTGTACGAAGGGAGCAAGTCCATCCCGGTGGCCAATGAAAAAGGATTCGAGGTCGTGAGCACGGCGGAAGCGGTGCGGCGCGGCGATGTCATCATGCTGGCCCTGCCCGATACCAAGCAGCCTTCCGTCTATCAACGCGACATTGCGCCGAACTTGGCCAAGGGCAAAACGCTGCTTTTTTCCCATGGCTTTTCGATCCACTTCAAGACCGTGGTGCCACCCAAGAATGTGGACGTGATTCTCGTCGCGCCGAAAGGGCCGGGGCACATTGTCCGCCGACAATTCACGGAAGGCAAAGGAGTGCCTTCGTTGATCGCCGTTTATCAAAACCCCAGCAAGCAGGCTAAGAAAGTGGCGCTGGCCTGGGCCAAAGGCATCGGCGCCACGCGGGCCGGAGTCATCGAGACGAGCTTCAAAGAAGAGACCGAGACCGATCTGTTCGGAGAGCAGACGGTTTTGTGCGGCGGGACCACGGCGCTGATCATGGCCGGCTACGAGACGCTGATCGAGGCGGGGTATCAACCGGAAATGGCTTACTTCGAGTGCCTGCATGAATTGAAGCTCATTGTGGACCTCATCAACGAGTCCGGAATCAGCGGCATGCGGTTCTCGATTTCCGAGACCGCAAAGTGGGGTGACGTCACCATGGGGCCCAAGATCATTGACGCGAGTGTTCGGAAGCGGATGAAAACGGCGCTCAAAGACATTCAGTCGGGCAAGTTTGCCAAAGGGTGGGTCAAGGAGTACCAGACAGGCTACAAGCGGTACAACGGCCTCCTCAAGAAAGGGCAGAATCACTCGATCGAGAAGGTGGGGGCTCGCCTGCGTTCATTGATGCCGTGGATGAAGAAACATTCCGTGAAAGGAGTGCAGGCGGCTTATTGACCGGGGAGCGCTGGCGGCGCAACCTGAATCTGTCTGTGGTGTTAGACCTCGTTGTGAGCTATACTGGTCGTATGACACGGACTGGGCTGAAATTGGTTTTGTGCTTCGGCAGCCTTGTGGCTCTATACGGAGCGGACGCGCCTGCAAATGAAAGCGGGCTCGCCGATAACCCGTACCGAACCATCGTCGAACGCAATCCCTTTGGCTTGAAACCTCCACCGCCCCCGGCGCCGCCACCCCAGCCTGCGGCCGATCAAACCAAGAATGATTTGAAACTGACGGGGATTACCTCGTGGGGATCGCTGAAGGCATGGTTCACGGCGATCGATCCCAAAGACAAAAAGGTCGATTCTTTCAGCCTCGGTGTCGATGAGAAGAAAGATGGGATCGAAGTGCTGGCCATCGATGATGCCGCCAAGAGCGTCCGGATTCGCAGCGCCGGCGTCGAAACTCTCATGACCTTTGCCACGCACGGCGTGGCTCCGCCAGCCACCGGTCCTCCTCCACCCACGGCGGCCCCGGGCATGCCTGGAGCGGTTCCTGGGATTCCGACGGTGCCGGGGGGTGCCAATATCATGCCTGTCACCACGGGTATCTCGCCTGCGCCAGGTTCAGGGCCGGGGATTTACACTATTCCGTCCCGCACGCTTCGAACTCAAATGGATCCAGCCCTGGCGGCAAGGTACGGCCTGACCACTGCGCCTGTTTCCAATCTTCCGCCTCGGCCAGACCCGCCTGCAAACTTGCCCGATCCAGCTCAGGCTGTGATCATGATGGAAGCGCAAAGAATAATTAATCCCACGCTGCCCCCAACCCCGGGCTTGCCTACGACGACGGACATGGCCCCTCCGGGTGGTTCGGCGCCTGGCGTGCCCGCGCCTGCCATCCCCAGATTCCCTCGCTTGCCAGGCCAATAATCTGCCGCAGGTACTCAGTCCGAGGGCTTCTTGACTGTCGGAACCGCCGTCAGGTTTGCCGGCAATTCTTCGTCCGCAAAATAGACCTTCACAGGAAACTTGTTGCCATCCACAAACGACCTCGCCAGCCACTTCTCGACAAAGTCAGCCACTTCCTTCCGTCCGGTTTCCCGGACGAGCCCGACGTTCTCTTTGGCTCGGCGCTGGACCATGGGCATGATGGATTTTTTGAGGTTTTCCTTCGCCTGTTTTGTTTTTCGAAACATGCTGCCTTTCCGGACCTCATAGTTGATCTCCGACGCATCCACCGCCGGCTCGTTGAATTGGATCGGCGGCGCCAGCACATAAATGATTTCGTCCTTCAAAACCAGATCCCACTTCGCATTGAAATCGATGTAATACGTGTAGGCCACCGGCGCGCGCGCTTCGACAATCACATCCGGCAGCGGGATGTAGCCAAAACCAGTCGTCGCCTCGTCCTTTCTGGTGAACACTTCGCTCTGCCTCAACGTGGCGAACTGCAAGTAATGATTGGCGCTCAGGCTGGCTGCGTAGCTGACGAACGAGGTGGTGATGGTGCCTTGGTTGAAAGCGCTCAAGATATCCTTTAGCGCGTCACCCACCTTCTCGACCACTTCAGCCGTTTTGTCCACGGCGTCTCCGGGGAGTGTGCGCAGCGATCTGAACACATAAACGCTGGCCGCCAGAAAGAGAAACACAATGACCATCCATGCCGTGGCCTTGGCCCAGGGGCTCTGGGATTGCTTCGCACGGGAAGGAGGTTGCACGGGAATTTCGGACATGTTCGTGACTACGGGATTCTTACCGAAAAATCTGCGCTCTCTTGATTTGACCCAGGAGATGGTCCTGGGATTCGAACGAATTCAACGGATTGGATTCAAGCTTCCGGTAGAGCGCCCGCATGATGAGTTGGTAACGCCGTCCGGTTTGGGGATTCGGAATAAACCATTGAAAATCCCAGGCCGGATTGTGAGTGCCGCCGCCCGAGGGCGATTGGCTAAATCGAACCTGGTCCTGCGGGCGGAAAATCTGAATGAAGGCCATCTCTCGGCAGACGCCGAAGTACCATGGCTCGGCGTAGCGGTGCTCCGAGTAGTTGAAGACCAGCGTGAGCGGAAAATCCGGATCGTGCCTAAATTCCCTCCGGTCCTCCTCCGCCCGATTATCGACAATGACGGCCTCGATCTCGCCACGGCGGAGCACGACGCAGGGCTTCTCAAGGACTGTGAATCGGACCGAAGGAACGGCCAAGCTTGTTCTAGGCAGCGGTTCGGCAGCAAAGTCGCAAATCGAGCTTGCGACAAACAAACCCAGAAGTCCGATCCAGCACGATTCCGAGTGAACTGAGCTCCCGCAACGCGCCGGGTCGGAGACCGGCGCTCCCAGCAGGTTCAGCTCTTTTTTGAAGTCGTTGCGAAGAAGGCGCCGACTTGCTGAGCCACTTGGCTGGAGGAACACTTTGGACATTTGACCTTCTTTTTTTCGTGGTCGCTCATCGTCATGGTGAGCGTGAATTTTTTGCCACATTTCCTGCAGTAATAGTCGTACGACGGCATATGCAACCTCAGAATATCTCTTTCCAAAAACCCGGTAGGGACGGATTCCACGCCATCTCTGATCTCTCCAGCCGCCAGGGAAGGAAAGTCGCGGACGCGGTGGAACGCGGCCTTACCGCGCTCATGGGGTTATTAATCAGTTCATAAATAAATCGATATGAAGAAGCCCCTCGCCCCGCCCCCCTCCCCATCAGATGGGGAGAGCGTGGCCGAAGGCCGGCTGAGGGGTGTGCAGCAACTTCTGAGCTCATTAATAATGCAAACTCACCACTTGAACTTTTCCAGGTAACGCAAGCTCTGCGGGATTTGTTGCGCCGCGGTCGGCGATTCGTCCTCGATAAAATAATATTTCACGCCAACCTGCGCGGCGGCTTTCAGGATGGCTCGCCAATCCATTTGTCCGGTGCCAAGCACGACGTCGTTGCTCACATCCGATTTGCCGGTTAGGTCTCCTTTGACACCATTCTTCATGTCTTTGACGTGCATTAATTCCCAACGCTTGCCGTACTTTTTCAGCAGCTTTGCCGGATCGTGCCCCGGATGAAGAATCCAAAAGACGTCCATTTGGTAGCGCACGAATTCGGGTTTGGTTTCGGCCATCATGAGATCGAACAGCGTTCCCGCAGCATGAGGTCGAAACTCATACCCGTGCGTGTGGTAGAAGAATTTCAGCCCGTGCTTGGCCAACGCTTCGCCCGCGCGGTTGAACGTTGAAATGGCGTCGCGGCAGGCCTTCTCATCGAAATCGCCCTCGTGCGGAATCCACGCGCAGCCCACGTATTCCAGACCGAGAACTTTGGCGTCGCGGGCGATGCCTTCGACGTCCGTTAGGTATCGGTCGAACGGGAAATGGCCGCTCACGGCTCTGAGCCCGTGGGCGGCGAGCATTTCTTTGAACTTCGCGGGCGGCAAGTTGTAGGTGCCGGCGAGCTCGACGATTTTGAATCCATACTCACTCACTTTCTTGAGTGTGCCTGGAACGTCGTTCGTGAAATCAGCCCGCAAGCTGTAGAGCTGCAGTCCGATCGGGCCTTTGAAACTGGGGCCGGTGCCCACATTGACGGTTGCGCCGTCTGCCTGTGGGACAGCCAGAGCGGCCAGCAGGAGTGAACCGGAAAGAGCAACGAACGATGGAAACCACGTTTTCATGCTTCCTATTCAACACCGGAGACCAAGGCTTGAAAAGCCGTATTTCTTGCACTGCGTCCATCGCTGGCTTTCTGGACTGCGGTGGCAAGCAGAGCGCGACACCGCTTTCCCTCGAGGCGGCCTTCGCGCCGCCGAACGCCGGCGCTTCGCGTCCGGCCAAACCCCAGACTTGCGACTCTGGAACCGTCTCCCTACTGTGGGTCTCGATGATCCTCGAGCCACATTCGCTCGACGGGCTGAGTCGAGAACTGGCCGCGGCGCATGCTGCGCGTCAGAAGATTTCGGCGGTTCGGCTTGGTGCGCTGAGTCGCCTCGTGGAGCACACGCCCGAGGATATGACGGCCACGGTGGAAGGAGGGATGATTCTCCGGGCATTCCAAGAGCAGCTCGCAGAGCGAGGCCAATGGCTGCCCATGGATCCTCCGCAACCGGACTCACTCACCATCGAGGAGTTGCTGGCCGCCGACGCGAGCGGGCCTCGCCGTTTCGGCTACGGCACGGTTCGAGATTATCTCATCGGCATTCGGGTCGTTTTGCCGGACGGCCGAATCATCAAAGCGGGTGGGAACGTGGTCAAGAACGTGGCTGGATATGACTTGTGCAAGCTCTTCATCGGCAGCCGAGGAACGCTTGGAGTGATTGTGGAAGCCACGTTCAAGCTGAGACCGCTGCCTGAGGCGGAGCGGTTCGTCGAAGCCGAGTTTGATTCGTTGTCCGGTGCGGACCAGTTTCTTGAGTCTGTTCGCGGCTCTGCCCTGAACCCGGTCGTCCTGGACCTGCATCATCTGGCCGCGCTTCACGGCCCATCCTCCGGCACCTATACGGTCGTGCTCGGATTTGCCGGGGCGCGGGAAGATGTCGATTTCCAATCGGGCCAGGCGGCAGAACTCGGCGCTCGCGTCCCCTCCGGTCTGGATTACGAACGAGAGTTTTGGCGCCACGGGTCGCCGGGGAAGGCCAGGCGAGTTTCGGTGCTGCCGTCGGAAATCGCTAACACCGTTCGTGGTCTCGGAGGTGTGCCGTTCGTCGCGCGGGCGGGAAACGGCGTGATCTGGTATCGAGGCGGGCCCGACCCGGTCCAGACCGAACTTCCCTTGGCCCTCCTGCGGCGAGTTAAAGACGGTTTTGATCCCAACCGGATCCTTCCTGATCTGCTCTTGTGACGACGTCGGCCCTCCCAACTCGGCGCTTCCTGGATGAGGCGAAATCGCTTGCCTGCGTGCATTGCGGCCTTTGTTTGGGCGCGTGTCCGACGTATCTCGAAACGGGCAACGAAAATGATTCGCCGCGCGGACGGATCTACATCATGCGCGCCTTGGAGCAAGGCCGGCTCGCCTTGGCCGACGCAGCCGTTCGGCACGTCGATTTGTGTCTGGGCTGCCGCGCGTGCGAGGTGGCGTGCCCCAGCGGTGTTCAGTACGGCCAACTGCTCGAAGCCGCCCGCGAGCACATCGAGGAGCGATTTCGGCGCTCCGCATTCCAAACTTTCCTGCGACGCGTGGCCATCGAGGAGGTGTTCCCATTTCCTGCGCGCATGAAACCCGTCCTTTGGGCGGCGCGGCTGGCCCGGAAGCTTGGACTGGAACCACTGTTCCCGAAGTTCGCCCGCGAGGCTCTCACGCTGGTGCCGCAGGACACGAGCGCGGACGGATTGCCCGAAGTTTCTCCCGCGGCAACGACGCCCCTCAAAGGCCGGGTGGGTTTTATTCAGGGTTGCGTGATGAGCGTGATGTTCGGCCGGACCAATGCGGCAAGCGTCCAATTGCTCAACAGGGCGGGCTACGAGGTCCTCACTCCGCCGGGCCAGACTTGCTGCGGCGCGCTTTATGCCCACACCGGAGTGCTCGAACGCGCGCGCCAATGCGCTCGACGCAATATCGCTCTGTTCGAAAGCCTGAATTTGGATGCCATCATCATCAATGCGGCGGGCTGCGGTTCGACGTTGAAGGAGTACGGCCACTTGCTCCGCGAAGATGCCCCTTGGGCGGAACGAGCTCAGCAGTTCAGCGCCAAAGTCAAAGACCTGACCGAATGGCTCAAACCTCGAGATTTCAAATCTCAAATTTCGAATTTGAAATTTATCACGTATCACGACGCTTGCCACCTTGCTCATCCTCAACGCATCACTCAGCCACCTCGCGATCTGATCCGAGCCGTGGCAGGAGAAAGCTTCGTTGAATTGCCGGAGTCGGACGTCTGCTGCGGCAGCGCCGGCAGCTACAATTTGACCGAACCGGAGATGGCGGAGCGGCTGCAGCGGCGGAAAATCGGGAACATCCTCAAGACCGGGGCTCAGATCGTGGTCACGACGAATCCAGGTTGCCTACTTCAGATTCGCGCCGGACTCCAAAAGGCAGGCGCCTCTCGCGTCCACGTCCTCCATATCGCGGATTTCCTGCTGGAGAGGATCAACAAGAATGTTCAGGCTCCTTGATCGCCTCGGCAAGATTTCGGTGTCCGTGGAATTTGACTGGCCTTCTTCCCCTCACCCCGGCCCTCTCCCGATGGGAGAGGGAGAACGTTTTGCAGCGCGCGGAGAAGCCGGCGGCTCTCAAATCAGTGCATTTCCACGTCGCAGGTGCCGATCCCGCGCCGGAAGTAGTTGAACTGCACGTCCGGATGGTCCGCCAGCAGGGACATCGGGACTGACGTGTCGGCGAGTTTCTTCGAGATCATGAAGGCGGTCAGCCGTTGGCCGAACGGATTGTCGTGCGTGCCTGCGTGCCAGATGGAGACTTTTTCCGCCCGCCAAGTCTCCGCCGGACCCACGGAGATCGCCTTGCGGGGGACACCCGCAACATTGCCGCCGCCTGAAGTGCGCGCGTTCTGGACGAGCGTCAGCGGATGGAGATCGACGACACGCGTCGTAAGTTGGCGATACTCTTCCGGCGTCGGCGGAGCATTCCTGTAAACGCCTTCGCGCCGGGGCGGGTCATTGAAGGCCCAGTGTTTGATCTCGCCCTGCCCGCCTTGCATGACGGCGCAACGGACGCCGTTCCAACTGGCGCGATACTTCGACGTGTCGGCCTTCGGGAAATGGAGATGGGAATCCGGCATGGCCAATTCGGGCCGGATGCGGCTGAAACAAAGCTCGCGATCCGCTTTCTCAAATGACAAGGGATGGTCCGTCGAGGCTTCCTTGCCGTCCAGATACCACTCGTCCATCCCCCAGAAATGCGCGGAATTTATGGAAAGTCCCAGATCGTTGACCAAGCGAGCGACCAGGGGAAGTTGTTCGGTCGGACCGATCGGCCCGCAGATGCCGACCGGATTATCAGCACTCGATTGTCGCCAGGCGGCAATGTATTCGAGTGCTTCGGCCAGGTAGAAATCCTCGAGCGTGTCGTAAAACACGACGCGAAAACCGGGACGAGATAATTGCAGCATGGCGTCGAGGGTAAGCCTCGCCGCGGCTTTGAGGATTTCGTCATCGAGCGTAGTGTAATCCCACCAGTCGGGGGCAATGGAGCTGAGTTTGCGTGGCATAGGGTGCGATTGCTGTTGGAGTGCCTTGCGGTCCGGTCGCAACTACGAGAGTTGAATCGGCATGCGAATTACTACCAAATCCAATATTCGAAATCCGAAATCCGAAACAAATTCGAAGGCCAAAAGCTCAAAATTCGAAACCGGCGTCATCTTGATTTGGATTTCTTCAGCCTTCGGATTTTTCATTTGTTTCGGAATTCGGATTTCAGATTTTGCCGCTCCGATGCGCCGGCCGATTTTCCATCCATGGACCTGAATCAGCCCTTCGTCAGGCTGCGTTCGTATCCCGAATTAACGGAGTAATTCGTTCCAAGCGCCTCTCGGAGCGGATCGATGTCCTCGGCGCTGAAGCCCAAGTGCAAATGCCGCCGCCAGCCCTCGGCGTGCCGAAACTTGCGCGACAGTCGGCCTACCTCGCGCGACATGGCATCCATGGTGCGCAAATAGGAGTTCATGCCTTGACTCACGTCAAGCCAGCCCTGCTGGCTTTTGTGCGCGCCCAGGGCCTGCAACTTGAAGGCATGGACGGAAGTTGTGTTCACGAAAGCTCCGGGAATGATGCGACGGCGCAAGCCATCCCGCAAGCCGTGCGGCATGGCATGGTAAATCGTGACGTCGTTCGCGAACGGCGCGCGCATCGGCATCGTCCCGAAGTTTGGCATGCCATGCGCGAACGCCGCGGTGACCGCAAGCCGGCAGGTGTTCGTGTGGTCTTCCATGTAATCTTGCGGCGAGTGCGTCAGGATGATGGACGGCCGGACTGCGCGGATGGCAGACGCGAGCCGGCGCAGCGTCGGCAAATCGTAGAGTATTTCCAAATCGTCGCAGAAAGGCGGATGCCAATGCGCGCCGAGAATGCCGGCCGCTCTCTTCGCTTCGGCTCTGCGCACAGCGCGTGTCTTGGCCGAATCAAAATCGACGCTGCCGCAGTTGCCGCTCGACAGGTTCAAGTAGTGAATCTCCCATCCCGCTTGCTTCAGCAGCAAGAGCGTTCCGGCCATGTAGAATTCGATGTCGTCCGGATGCGCGCCGATGGCGAGGGCCGCGGGGCCAGGGCTGGCGGTTGACTTTTGATCCACTCGACCTGCGCTCATCGTGAGGATGGAGGACGGAGGATTGAGAATCGAGAAGCAGGCCAGCGCATCACGGCCATGTTCAATTCTCCATTCTCCATCCTCGTCTTCTGTTGCTACAGTTTCACCGGCTTGCCTGTCTCCGCCGATTTGTCCGCTGCGAAGATCACTTTTTGAGTTTTTAACGCGTCCGCGAGGCTGGTTAAGGGCATCTCCTTGCCCGTGTCGAGGGCATCGAAGAACGACTGGAATTGGGTTTGATACGGATGGTCGGAAACGTCTCCGGAATCGAGCAGCTTCATGGAAAGAGTGCTCCAAGCATGCTTATTGAGGCCGCCGAGCTTGGTGGAGTGGAATTTGTTGTCCAGCAAGCTGCCGTGACTGCCGACCAGGTGGGTGTGGAAATAGTAAGGCTGCAAGCAGTCCACGGACGCCGCGCATTTGCCGACACTCCCGTTTTTGAATTTTAGGATCGTGACACTGGTCGTCGTGTACTCGTAGGGCTCGAACAGTTCGCTTTTCGACTTCGTATCGAAGCTGCTGACCTCAACGACCTCGCCGCCCATGCAGGACAATAGGGCGTCAAGGGCGTGGCAACCGGCGGTCAGCAACGAGCTGCCGCCCGCGTCTTTCCGGACATTCCAACGGAATTGGCCGTACCACGGGCCGATGCCGTGATAATAGTCGATCTCGCCATAGTGAATCGTCCCGATCAATCCGCTCTCGATGATGGCTCTGGTGGTTTGGATTTGGCTCGAATACCGGCCTTCGAAGCAGACGCACGTCCGGACCTTGCCTTTCTTCACCGCCGCTTCCATGGCGAGGCAATCTTTCCAAGACAAAGCCAAGGGCTTTTCCACGATAATGTGCCTGCCCGCCTTAGCCGCCGCGATGACGTGCTCGGTATGCTGGTAAGGAAAACTGCAGACCGAAACAACGTGGATTTTCGGGTTCGCCAGCATGGCATGCACGTCGCTGTAAACGGAAATGTCCCCGCCGTATTTGCTGCTCAATTCCCGCGGATTCTGTGGCCGTGAGGAGCAAACTGCGGTGACTCGGGCTTGGGTGGTGCCATTGATGGCTGGAATATGAGCCGAGGCTGCCCACCCGTAACCGATGATTCCAACGTTGTACTTTTTCATGTTGAAGGTTGCTCTTCACGGTCGGCCTCTGCCCGTTGTCGTGAGAGCCAGGGTCGTTGTCGTTCAATTGTCCCGTTCGGATACCATTCCGGTGCCGGAAGACCAGTCCGTTCCGGGGAGCGACATGCGCTTTAATAGTCGGCCAGTTGGCGTTTGTCGAGCGAATCGGTCACTTGAGTCCTCCGGCCAAAATCGTCTGAAAATGAGGCGGCTGTTCTTCGCGGGCGACGACACTGATCTCGATTTTCCGAAAGCCGGCTCCTTCAAGCCAGCGCTGCAAGTCGCTTTCCTTGAAGCCCAGCCAGCGATCCCCGTACAATTGGGCGGCCTGCTCGAACGCATGCTGCAGCAAATCCAGGATCATGATTTGCCCGTTCGGCACCAGCAGTTTGTAAGCGCTTTGGATGGTCCGTTCGGGGTTTCCGGCATGATGCAATGCCTGGCTCAAAATCACCAAATCCACGCTCTGCGGATCAATCGGCGGCGCTTCCAGATCCCCCTGGCGAAATTCGAGATTCTTGAGGCCGTTCTTCTTCGCCTTGTTCGCCCCAAATGCGATGATCTTCTCTGAATTATCCACCGCGATGACTTTCTTTGCGCGCCGGGCCAGCAGTTCGCTCAACAATCCTTCGCCCGAGCCGAGATCCGCGATCACCAAGGGCGGCAAAATCCGCAACAGCAGATGCCCAAACGCTTGCCAGGAGCGTCCCGGCCCGTAACTTCGGTCGAACCTCCCCGCCACTTGATTGAAATAAACCTGCGCTTGCTCGGTTCGCCGGGCCAAGATGCGCTTCAGATTGATCTGATCGGCGGCGTAATCCGACATCTCTTTGGCACCTCGGACAGCCAGTTGAATGAACTCCCGGACGACGCCGTTGGCTTGCGGGTTCCACTTGTAGAACGTTCGCTTGCCTTCTCGCCGGGATTGCAGCAACCCCGCCTCCTGCAACAAGCCAAGGTGTGTCGAAATGCGCGACTGTCCCATTCGGGTGATTTCCTGCAGCTCGTTCACCGACAGCTCCTCGCGCTCCAGCAACGCGATGATCCGCAGGCGGGTGGAGTCTGCCAGAGCGCGGAGGGATTTGAGGATAGCGGACATATTATTGCTTCGGCTTCCGTGTGGTCCCTTTTCTTCGGCGCAGTCCCGCCACCAACTTCTGGAGAACTTTCGTGAAATCCTCGCGACGACTCGCGGAAACGGCGAGTGTTTTCAACCGGTTCTCCAGGACGATCGCCTTGATCAAGCGGCTGCGAAGCAAAGCGCGCACGTAGGCCAAGTCCTTCTTGCGTCCAGCCGCCAGCTTGCTGGCTGCGAGATCATGTAGCTCCAGGCACCAGCCGGTTACGCCGCCGGTGCGTTTGGTGCGGAAGGGAATTAAACGCTCAGTCCAGCCATCCGGAAGCGCAGCCAGTTCCGGGGTTACGCAGTCAACGAAGAAGCCGTTGACTACAGAGAAACCGGACCGTCTTCCAAGTTTCGCGACAAGCAGGGGCACCGTCTGCGGATAGTTTCGCGGATAGAGATCCAGTTCCAGCGAGGTCAAACAATCCTTCGGCGGAGTTGGGAGAACTCCAAGAATACACTGGCTGCCGAAGACTATGAAATCGTGCTCGCGCGCGATTTCACCGGCCATCCGAAGCGCCAGCTCCAACTGGGTCTTTGTCATAGTTGCTGAGAAAGGAGAGTCGTTCTTGCTCCGTAAGGATGCCGACGAAAGGATCGCTCTGCCGCAGCCGCTGGCCTTCATCGCTGTCCTGCGTCAGAATCTCCAGGACGCGTTTCAGAGACTTGTGTGCGAGAATCTCCTCCCACTCACGGAGCGCACGTGGCCACGGACGGAGTTTCCGCTTCCAACGACGCAGATTCTCCTCAGCGATACGTATTAGTGATGGATCTCGGCGCACTTTGGCAGCGATGACTCGACACATAGCCAGGTCTACCGCGTCCATCCACTGGTGGCTGTAGATGCGCGGTCGCTTTGCGCGCGATGCTTTCCTCATACCCCATTTTAGGCCACAAATGGCCGACGGCTCAAGTCCGGTGGACTCCGTCGGCCAGACGCACGATTTCCTTAATTCAAGATTGACTCCTGAAGAAAGTCAAATATCTTCTTATCCTGATATGTCAATATGTGACGTTCAAAATCGATCACACCGCCGATCAACATGAGCAAAAACTACATCTTTTCCTCTGAATCCGTGGGCGAAGGCCATCCGGACAAAGTTTGCGACACAATCTCCGACGCCGTCTTGGACGCCTGTTTGGCCCAAGACAAATTCAGCCGCGTCGCTTGCGAATGCTACGCCAAGAGCAATCTGGTCATCGTCGGAGGCGAAATCACGACGAAAGCCAAGCTCGATTACAATGCCATCGCCCGCCAGGCGATCCGGGAAATCGGCTACGTTCATGACGACGACGTTTTCCACGCCGATCGGGTCCTGATCATGAATGCGACTACGCAGCAAAGCCCGGATATTGCCCAAGGAGTTGACGCCCGAGCCGTCGATGGCAAAGAAACGGCCGAGCAGGGAGCAGGCGATCAAGGGCTGATGTTTGGCTATGCCACGAACGAAACGCCCGAACTCATGCCCGCGCCGATCATGTACGCCCATCAACTGGGCCAGGAACTCACGCGGATTCGCAAAAGCGGCAAAGTCCAATGGCTGCGTCCCGACTCCAAAACGCAAGTCTCGGTTCAATATGTGGACGACCAACCCGTGCGAATCACAAACGTGGTGGTCTCGACGCAACATTCACCGAACGTCAAACACAGGACGATTAGAGAATTCATCATCCAAGAGGTCATCAAGAAGGTCCTTCCCAAGCATCTCCTCGATAAGCAGACCAAGTATCTGATCAATCCAACCGGTCGCTTCGTCGTCGGCGGCCCGCAGGGCGACACCGGCCTCACCGGGCGAAAGATCATCGTGGATTCGTACGGCGGCATGGGCCGCCACGGCGGCGGCGCGTTCTCCGGCAAGGACCCCTCCAAAGTCGATCGCAGCGCCGCCTATATGGGCCGTTATGTGGCCAAGAACATTGTGGCGTCCGGATTGGCCACGAGCGCGGAGATTCAATTTGCCTACGCCATCGGTTATCCGGAACCGGTCAGCGTCTGCGTCAACACTTTCGGCACCGGCAAGGTGCCCGATGAAGCCATCGAGAAAGCCGTTTGCGAAGTCTTCAGTTTCAAACCGGCCGACATCATCCGGCAACTGAATCTCCTCCGCCCGATTTATTCCAAAACCACCAACTACGGCCACTTTGGCAAGGTCGATGATCCCGAAAACATCACGTGGGAAAAAACCGACAAGGCCGCGGCGTTGAAACGCACCGTCAGATAATCTCAAAACTGAACTCTCAAATCCGAAATCCTCACCCTATGCCCACTGTCAAACTTCCCCCTTCTCGAAAAAAGTCCGCCCAGACCGTCAAATCCACGGTCCGTGCCGGCAATGGCACCCCCAAGCAGGACTTCCACGTCAAAGATCTCTCCCTCGCCGAACTTGGGAGAAACGAGATTGGCGTGGCCGAACAGGAAATGCCCGGCCTGATGGCTGTCCGGGCCAAGTACGGACCGCAACAACCGCTGAATGGCGTGCGCATCTCGGGTTCGTTGCACATGACCATCGAGACGGCCGTGCTGATCGAAACTTTGGTTGAGTTGGGCGCTTCCGTGCGCTGGGCAAGCTGCAATATCTTCAGCACGCAAGACCACGCCGCCGCAGCCATCGCGAAGACCGGCGTCCCCGTTTTTGCGTTCAAGGGCGAGTCGCTCGAAGAATACTGGGATTTCACCCTCGCCGCGCTCACTCATGCAGGCGGCAAAGGCCCGCAGCTTGTCGTGGACGATGGGGGCGACGCCACACTACTTCTCCACAAGGGTTACGAAATGGAACAAGGCAACGATTGGATCAACACGCCGTCCGAAAGCCACGAAGTCGATGTGATCAAGAAACTGCTGAAGCGTTGCGCGAAAGAGCGCCCCGGCTGGTTCACGCAAGCCGTGAATGAATGGGAAGGTGTTTCCGAGGAAACGACCACGGGCGTGCACCGCCTTTACCAGATGCTCGAAGCCGGCAAGCTTCTCGTCCCTGCCATCAACGTCAACGACTCAGTCACGAAGTCCAAGTTCGACAATCTTTACGGCTGCCGCGAGTCACTCGCCGACGGACTCAAACGCGCCCTCGGCGTGATGATCGCCGGAAAGACCGCCTTGGTCTGCGGCTACGGCGACGTCGGCAAAGGCAGCGCGCACAGCCTGCGTGGATTTGGCGCCCGCGTGATCGTCACCGAGATCGACCCGATCAACGCCTTGCAGGCCGCCATGGAAGGGTTCCAAGTCAAGACCATCGAAGACGCGCTGGGCGAGGCTGACATTTATGTCACCTGCACCGGCAATTGCGATGTCATCACGCTGGAACATCTCCTTAAAATGAAAGATCAAGCCATCGTCTGCAACATCGGCCACTTCGATAACGAGATTCAAGTGGACCGCCTGAATAACGCGAAGGGTGTGACTAAGGTGAACATCAAACCGCAGGTGGACCGTTACGATTTGCCCGGTGACAAGAGCATCTACTTGCTCGCCGAGGGCCGGCTCGTGAACCTCGGCTGCGCCGAAGGCCATCCGAGCTTTGTCATGAGCAATAGCTTCACCAACCAATGTCTGGCGCAACTCGACCTCTGGAAAAACAAGGATATTTACAAGATCGGCGTCTATCGCCTGCCCAAGAAGCTCGACGAAGAAGTCGCCCGCCTGCACCTGGAAAAAATCGGCGTCAAGCTCACCAAGCTCACCAAGAAGCAGGCCGGCTACATCGGTGTGCCCGTCGAAGGCCCCTACAAGCCAGAGCATTATCGCTACTGAACGAGCCAGCGCTTCAGCTCATGACCACCGAAGCCCGGACGATTCGGTCCCGGATCAATCCGGCAAACTCGCTCGGGCCGGTGTAGTACCACCCCAGATGCATGCGGCAACGGTCGCAAATGCAGTAGGACCACGTGTGGCTCGGAAACCAAGTGTGCTCCAAGGTCGGCTCGCCGGCCTGCCGGCAGCCGATCGTCCGTGAGAACGTGAGGATGTCGAACCGCACGCCTTCCGGATTCTTGAACGTGAACTCGCTCTTGCCGTCGCAGGCAAATCGATCCTTTTCGCTAGCCACTCGGTTAAAACACCAGGCGCAGAGCCAATCGTTGGCTGGATCCCCTTGGCTGGGTCGAGTGCGGGACTGGATTTCAGGCTCCGCAGTCTCCACCGTGCCCGGTTCAGGCCCGCTCGTCGTTTGGACCAGCCAAATCATTCTCGAAATCCCAACGGTGAAGTTGGACTGGCATGCGCCATGGGTTTAGACCGGGATCGCCTCGCGCCTGGGTCGAGGACTGGGCGGCGGCAGTATTCTGCCTGCGCACTGTAATTCTTCCACTTCCTCCGCGACCAACGCGCAAAGCTGGCGGTAGGCCTGATCCTCGGTGCCGGCATGGCAGACACCACCCCTCGGGAAAAGGTCCGGGCAGTAGCCCACGTACAAGCCATCCTCCTCCTCCCACCGGACAAATCTAAGATTTTGGTCTTGGGCTTTCATTGGTTGGCTTTGTGGATGGCATTGCAGATGAGTTTCTCCTGACAATGCTTCGCGTCGTCACCGTCATGTCCGCTCAGAATCAAGGAACCGGCGAGTTTGGGGTGTCGGAACTTCCGCTGCACTGCTGTCCGTCCAAGTAACTCAATTTCGCGAGGAATTTTGTTGCCGCGAAAGAACGCAGGGAACGCAAAAGAGCAGACTGGAATTCCTTGCGATCTATGCGTTCTTTTGCGGCTAGATGATTCGGTTGAGGTTCCGCCGCGCTGTGGACCTTTTCCGCCGGGGAGCGGGCGAGAATCCCGTTCGCTCAAGATCGAAAACCAACTGGCGAATCTTGCGCGGCACACGATGGACTTTGCCACACCGTGAAATCCAGTGCCAGTGTCATTTCCGGATCCGCTGGCGGATTGCCCTGACTGACTCACGCCTTAGGCTGCATTCAAGACTCGCAGCAGCCGACGTAAGGAGGCTCCGTCTATTTCGGATTTCGGATTTTCCGGCAAGCCTCCTCACATCGGCTGCTACGGGTTTTGCTTGTCTTTCTGGCCCGCTTCGCCGGTAATCTCCAGCGAAACATTGCGCCCAGATTATGCAAGCCTGCCATAGACATTTCGCCCTGCTCGTCTTGACGTCGGCCGCCTTCGCCACCGTCCCCGTGGAGATCCACGCCAATTGGCCCCGTTGGCGCGGCCCGAATGACAACGGCTCCAATGAGCATGGATCCTATCCGGTGAAGTGGGATTCGGCTTCGAATCTTCTTTGGAAAGCGCCCCTCCCGGGCAAAGGCTGCTCGACGCCGGTCGTGTGGGAAAGTCGGATCTTCCTGACCGCTCCAGCGGACGGCCAAGATGCCGTGCTGGCATTAGACTGGTCGGGGAAGCGGCTTTGGCAAACAGCCTTGGGGGCCGAAGATCCGGGCAAGCATCGCAACGGGTCAGGCAGCAATCCTTCGCCTGTCACGGATGGCCAGAACATTTACGTCTATTTCAAAAGCGGCAATCTCGCCGCACTGGATTTCGAAGGCAAGGTGCGCTGGAAAACCAACCTGGTGGAACGATTTGGAAAGGATACGCTGTTCTGGGATTACGGCACGTCGCCGGTCCTCACCGAGAAATATGTCGTCGTGGCAAGGATGCACCACGGCGATTCCTGGCTGGCGGCCTTCGACAAGCGCACCGGCGAAATCCACTGGAAGGTGGCGCGCAATTATGAAACGCCTGTCGAAGGCGATCATTCTTACGCCTCACCCATCCCCCTCCGGCATCACGGAAAAGAAGCGCTCATGGTGCTGGGTGCCCAGCATTTGACTGCCCACGACGCGGCCGATGGGAAGATCCTTTGGTCGTGCGGCAACTTCAATCCCAAGGACAGGAGTTACCTGCCGGTGGTCGCCTCTTCGGTCATTGCAGGTGAACTCGCCGTCGTCCCTTACGGCCGGGACAAAGATTCCACGCTCCATGGC
This sequence comes from Verrucomicrobiota bacterium, assembly GCA_016209525.1. Taxonomy (GTDB): domain Bacteria; phylum Verrucomicrobiota; class Verrucomicrobiia; order Limisphaerales; family SIBE01; genus VHCZ01. The sequence continues at coordinate 6,497 of JACQWK010000112.1, read as the reverse complement.
ATCCAGCTCGGCGGCACCGGCGACGTGACTACCTCCCACCGCGTTTGGAAGCGGGAGGATACCGGCGCATTCGTGCCCACTCCCGCGGCGTACAAAGGCCGGATTTACCTCGTGCGCGACCGCGGCGAAGTCGAATGCATCGATCCGGCCACGGGAAAGACGCTTTGGAACGGAGCCCTGCCGAAGAGCAGCTCCAGCTTTTACGCGTCGCCTGCGGTCGCCGATGGGAAACTGTACGCGGCGCGCGAAGACGGGGTCGTGTTCGTCGCTAGCGTCCAGGAAAAGTTCGAGCTGTTGGCCGAGAATAACATGGGTGAGCGCGTGATCGCTTCTCCCGTGCCGGTGGCGAACCGGCTCTTGCTGCGCGGCGAGAAACACTTGTTTTGCGTGGCTTCTCCTTGAGCCTCCCGGTAGGGCAAGACTGCTGTCGAGCCCTGACTCTCTTGCCGGCAAGGATTTCAGGGCTCGACCGGAGTCTCGCACCACCGATAAACTTCCCACTCCCAAATCATGACGCCCATCACCGCCTTGTTCTTGGCCCTCGCTTTGGATGCGTCGGTTGACTTCTCGCAGTTCGATCCTGCTTGCGGAATTCACATCGAACGCCGCGCCTCTTCGCTCCGGGCCGAGTGGCGTGCGGACAAAGACCAACCCGCTGTCGCCGTCTTTTCTCTCGATCCTTCGAAACCGCTGTTTGAATCGCTCGAAGCCGGCGGCTTGGCCGTGGCCCGCGACACGCGTCCTGTCTTCACCGTGACCACTGGCTCGCGCACTGAGCGACCAAACGAGCGCTACATCTTTTTTGACAAGCCGGCTTCGCGTCCGACGACAACCATCGAGGCCGCCCTCAACCTCAAGGCAGTGCGCGTCGAAAGCACAGGCAGCCGCGCCTCCCTAAGCTTCTCAAAGTTGACCGCAGGGCCTTTCTCAGGCGAACTGGTGGTTCGGATTTACTCAGGGAGTCCGTTCGTCCAAGTGGAAGCGGCCTTGACGAACGAGGAGAAGCTTCTCGCTTACATCTACGATTTTCAGCTCGAAGGGAAGTGGAAACAAGCCGCGTGGAAAGATAACGAAACCGACCGATGGGTCCAAGCTTCGGTTGACGGACCGCCGAGGGCCGTCGGCGCGCGGAACCGCGCCATCTTTGGCGAGACCGGGTCGGGTTCAGTGGCCGTTTTTCCACCGCCCCATGCCTTCTTTTTCCCGCGAGATCACACCGTCAACTTCAAGTTCGCGCAAATCGGCCGGAATCGGTTTGGCCTCCGGCAGGATCCGGCAGGAGGCCCCGGACATCAAGGCGCTTACATCCCCTGGTTCGACGCGCCCGCTGGCAAAACGCAGCGGATGAGCGCGTTTGTTCTGGCTGCGGTGGAGAAGCCCGAGGCTGCGTTGGAACGGATCAAGCGCTACACCCACGACGACGCCTTCAAGCCGATGGAGGGACGTTTTACCTTCACGACTCACTGGCATGTGCGGCTGGCGATGAATGAACTGGCCGGCAAACCGGTCGGCGCCGAAGTCGCAAAGGTGTTCAAGGCGATGAACGTGAACCTTGTCCACCTGGCGGAGTTCCATGGCGACGGCAATCCGGCCGACCCCGGCCCGAAGCGCTTGCCTCAACTTCAGGCGATGTTCGAAATCTGCCGTAAGTATTCCGACGACCGAATCCTGTTCATCCCTGGCGAAGAAGCGAATGCCCAGCTTAACATCCCGGCGCCAAAGGGAACACATCCGGGCCATTGGATGTATCTGTTTCCCAAGCCGGTCTATCTCACGCTCGTGCGCGGCAAGAACGAACCATTCGCCGAAGACATTGCCCCCTACGGGACGGTCTATCACGCCGGCAGCGAGTCGGACATGGTTGAAATTCTCCGGCGTGAGAACGCGCTGGCGTGGACGGCCCATCCGCGCATCAAGGCGTCGTTTGCCTGCCCCGATGTTTACAGGGAGAAGGATTGGTATAAGGACGATCTCTGGCTGGGCGGCGCGTGGAAGGCCATGCCGGCCGATCTGTCGGAACCGCGGCTGGGCGTCCGCGTGCTCGACTTGCTGGATGACATGAATACCTGGGGACAGCGCAAACAGGTCCCCGGCGAAGTGGACACTTTCGAACTCGACTCCACGCATGAGCTCTACGGCCACATGAACATCAACTATCTCAGGCTCGAGCGGAAACCGACGATCGAGGATTGGTCGCCTGTCTTGGGCGCGCTCCGCCGCGGCGATTTCTTCACGACCACGGGCGAAGTGCTGATCCATTCCTTCGAGGTGAAGAACGGGAGAGTGCAGGCTGATTTGGAATGGACGTTTCCCCTTGCCCAAGTCCTCATCGTGTCCTGGGATGGACACGATGTGAGGCGGCGAAACATCCCGGTGGCCGATGCGCGCGAATTTGGCCGGCGGAAATTCGAGTGGCCGCTCGAAGGATCACCGACGTGGGTCCGGCTCGAAGCGTGGGACGTGGCGATCAACGGCGCGTTCACTCAGCCTCTTTGGCTTCGCTGAACTTCCCAGTCTGGCGAGCGTTCGATGAGTGGTTGACCACGAAATACAAGGCACGATAGGCGGCAGAATTCGGCGTCACCAAGCCGCAAGGACGAGACGACTGGCATGGCGCTGCCAGACTAACCCTATAGCGATACTTCAATCTGTGCCTGATAATTTGCGGGAGAGGCGAGCCACGGCGCGCCAGCGTTTGGAGTGCGCGCGCTTGAGCGCCGCTTTTGGTTAACCTGCGGCTTGGACGCTGCCAGAAAAGCGCCGGTAAACGGGGCGGACTCCAAACGCTTCGCGCCTGTCGATACCATTGGGACTTTGCGAGTCACGGGTCGGGTTCGGAAGCGTCGCGGTCGTACCAACCACTTTCGCACTTTCGTGTGGTTCGTGCTTTTCGTGGTCACAATCCCACTCAAATTCATCTCCACTGCTGGTTCCGTGGGTGCTATTCTGGCCGTGATTCGATCGCCACCCTCAGGGGCATCGGTTGGGTGCCGCGGACGCGGTAGAGATAGTCGCCTTCAATCACGCCGCGCAAGGAACGCACCTCCGTGCCGTGCTGACGATAAGCGAGCAGCGCTTCGAGGTTTCCTTCAAATGCCGATTTCGTTTCGGCTGACGAGGGTTCGCTCTTGGCCAGATGGATTTTTCCCCGGAGCAGTGCGTAACGCGAGTTCTCATCGGAGCCGGCCGGTTCAAGCTTCAGCGATCCGGTGATGTGACGGAACGGAACTTTCTGATCCGCCGTGCGAATGCCCGCGGGATACAGGTGAACGAGCCAAGCTCGCAGCGCCTCGGCCTCGACGGTTTTGCCACTCTCTTCGTCTGGAAACGAAAGCGCCGCCCAGTCGCTCGGTGACATCCGCACCACCTCCACCACCGGCAAACGGCCTCGGAACGAGTCCTTGGCCTCGTCGAGTCGAATGAACAGGCGGACTCCGGCAGGCAGGCTACCCGCAGACTTCTCCAAGTCCGGAAGTTTCTGGCTTCGCTGTTCGACGGCGAGCGGCGTCTCTACCCGTGGCAGGTCGAGTTTTGGCAAGACCTTCGTCAGTTCGCCTTTCCAATCCGATCGATCAGGACCGCCGCGTCCCGGAAGGCCATGAAATCCGTGTACCACTTCGCCGCGCGAGTTAAGGACGAATGCGAACACGTTCAGTCGGTGCGGATCCTTCGAGAGCGGCGAATCCGTGAAAACCCGGTGAACCTCGGGATCCATCGCGGCTTCGCCGGCGCCATGCCAGCTCGTGACGATGAACGGACGGAGCAGCTCCAAAAATTCCGGCGTGGAGAGGGGACCCCCTCTCACTGAGGTCGCATTCCCTCAGCAATGGCCAGTGAAGAGGTCGCCGTAGCTGTTGAGGACGACAAGAAAAAGAATTGGCCGCAGTTCCTTGGCCGCCCGCGTCCGGGCCGCTTGAAGATTCGACGCCCAGTCGAGCTGATAAACACGGAGCTGCTGTGCGGGCGGGCGGGCGGCGTCAAATCTCTTCTGAATCCCCTGCCCGTCCGGGCTGATGCCTGCCAGACTCGAAAAGGCAAGAACCGCCAATGAAAGCCACACAGAACGTTTCAAAACGCGGTTCACGAGCGTCGGGCGGGCGTCCAGCCTGAATCCTTTTGGAGAATTCGCATTGGACTCGGAGGCAAGCAAGATGCCGGCCCCACCTTTGAACCACGCCTCGAGAATTCTGCGCATCTGCATAGCCGCAACAGTAATGCGCGGATCGAATAAGACAAGCTGAAGGTAGGGACGGCGCGCCTGCGCCGTCACCGCCGCGTGCAGCGGCGGAACGGACTGCGGTCGCGGGACAGAGTCTGCTCTTTCGTGCGGCAGAGTTCCGCGCCTGCACGGCGCGGGGACGCCGCAGGCGCGCCGTCCCTGCCTCTCTTCGCGTGTGAATCATGCAATCACTTGGGGCTCTGGTTCGGGCCGTTCGGACCGAAACAAAAAATCGTCCCTTGATGATTCCCCGCATAGACACATCCGTTCGAGACAACCGGCGAACAGACGCCGTCTCCGCCAATTGGAAAGGACCAGACGACTTCATCCGGAGAGATGACGCCGTCGCCGTTCGGGTCCGTCTCCGGCAGCGCGACAAGCCTGCCCTCGATCGTGCCGATGAACACTTTTCCGTCCGCGATGGCCGGCGAGCTGAGGATGCCCCGCGGCTGGGTGTATTTGGACCTGGTGGCGCTTGGATACACCCAAAGCGCTTTCCCGCTCTTGGCGTCAAGGCAAGTGAGCACACCGTTGGCGCATCCGAAATAGAGCCTACCTTGATGGATGGAAGGCGAAGAATAGACGTAATCCCTGGTGTCAAAGGACCAAACCAGATCGGCGTTCCCTCGGTGGCTATCCGCCACTCCGTCGTCTACGCCGTCGAGAAAGCCATTCACATCGAGGCAGTAGAGCCGGTACCGGCGATTGCCGCCAATCCAGTCGCCGCTGTTGGAAATAAAGACTCGGTTCCCGTCAATCACGGGCGAAGCGAACGTGATATCGTCGATGTCGAACTCCCAAAGAATGTCGCCATTGGCTTCGTTGAAACAATACAGCCGTCCGCTTCCCGACTGATTTCCCGTGGCGGCGAACAGGCGGCCTCCATCTAGCGCGGGCGAGGAAGAAAAAGCATGCTGGCCACGGTAACGCGTGAAGGTCTCCCAAAGCGGGTGGCCTCCTTTGACGGCATCGAAGCAGTAAAAGTATTGATCCACTGCGCCGAGGAAGAGTTTGCCGTCCTTGATTGCCGGCGAACTTGCCACCACGTTGTTGACGCCGCCGGTGCTTTTGCCGACCCGAAATCTCCACAGACAATTCTCAACGGTCATGACTCCGTCGTGATCCGGATCATCGCCGGGAATCGCGTAGATCATTTCATATCCGGCAAAATACACGGCGTTCCGGTGGACGGCGGGGGAAGAGAAAATGGGTTGGTAGGTCTCGGTGAAGAACGTCCAGAGACGCTTCCCGGTCAAGGCGTCGAGACAATACAGGTTTCCATTGTTGTTCCCGATGTACAGCTTGCCTCCGGCGACGCACGGAGAAGACCAAAACTTGTTTGCCTCGGGGATTCGTGTTTGCCAAACGACCGACGCGGTGTCCGGCGCTTTGGAGGGGCTGTAGCCAGAGCGCCTGAGGTCATGCTTGAACATCGGCCATTCTTCGACCGGGGTCGTAGAGCCTGTTTTCAGAATGGGTGGCGCGGGCAACCTGCCCGCCCCGGTCGGCAACTTGCCGACCGGAATAGCCGCGGGTGCCAAGGTGAGTCCAGCGTCTGGACTGTTCACCGACGCCGCACGGGTTGCGTCGGGAGAGTCGCCGGACAGGACAGGCTGGTAGCCTGTGCTACCCAAATAAGCCTTTTCAAACACGCGCTTAGCCCGTTGGGCCTGCTTTGGATTGTCTGACGCGACGCAATGGCAAATTGGCGAGATTAAGATCAAAGCGAGACACAAGGAACCCGTCATCACTAAGCAGGAAGACATCCATCTCCCGACCCTGGCCGACAAGGCGTGTTGAGGAGGCAAATCATAGATGAGGGGGCTACGGCCCATGGCACGGATACTAGAAGTCAGGCTGGGAATGTCGAGAGTTTGAATGGGGAGTCCTGCGCAACCCGGTACACCCTGGAGTCATTGGAGAGGAGACGTAGAGCTAGTGCGTCTCGCCCGGCGTACTCGGCGCGGAACTGGGAACCAATGCGAGTTTTGGGGCCCTCTCCGGGCGGCGAGACGCGCGCCCTCCACGGCTGGCGCGACACCCGCCGCTACGAACGATTTCAGGAGGCACAGCTTCTTACGGCCTCGCGTTGACCATCGACAGCCTGACGCCCTCTTCCTTCAGCAACCGGTTGATCTCGGCAATGTGCGCCCGATCCCGCGTCTCCACGGTGCAGAGAACGTCATCGAGCGTCAGTTTCGGTTTTTCGGGAGGTTTCATGGGCATTCGGGAAATAAGAAAGCCCTGATGGTTGCTCAGGGCTTTTGGGTTAAATCGC
>JACQWK010000110.1 GCA_016209525.1 Verrucomicrobiota bacterium | reverse complement strand
TCCTCCGCGTTCGGCCAAAATCAAGGCGCGCGAATTGCCATCGTGGCCGATGGCGCCGACGCCGCGGCTCAGCAGCCGCCGGTGAAGTGGGCGACGGAGCAATTGCGCGATGCGCTCAAGGCCAAGGGGGTTGACGTGCAAGTTCGGGATTCCTTGGAGAACACGGCGCCCATACACGAACGTATTTTGGTGGCAAGCCGGGCTTCCACCCTGGCCGGTCATGTTCTCGACAACGTCGGCGCCCCCGTCCCCGATGCGCCTGAAGCCTTGGGGCTGGTCCGGGGAAGCGCCGGGGCGCAGCCGGTGCTGTTGGCTTGCGGAGCCGACGTGCGCGGTCTGGTTTATGGCGTTTTGGAATTGGCAGATCGGGTCGAGCACGCCGATGATCCTGTCGTCGCGCTCCGGCAGGTGGAGCGGATTGTCGAGCGTCCCGCCAACCCCATTCGCAGCATCGCGCGGCTGTTCAGCAGCGAGGCGGAGGACAAACCCTGGTTCTACGACAAATCGTTTTGGCGGCAATACCTGTCGATGCTGATCGCGCAGCGATTCAACCGCTTTAACCTCACGCTGGGCCTCGGCTACAACGCGCCTCGCCGCGTCCCGGACTCTTATTTTTATTTCGCGTATCCGTTTCTCGTGACGGTGCCCGGCTACGACGTGACGGCGCGCGGGCTGCCTGCCGAGGAGCGCGAGCGGAACCTGGCGATGCTCCGCTGGATCAGCGAAGAGGCGACCGAGCGCGGACTTCACTTCCAACTGGCCCTTTGGACTCACGCGTATCAATTTGTGGACAGTCCGGATGTCAACTACGCCATCACGGGACTGACACCGGAGAATCATGCGGCTTATTGCCGTGACGCGCTGCACACGTTGCTTGAGGCGTGTCCGGCGATCAAGGGAGTTACCTTCCGCTGCCATTCCGAAAGCGGGATTCCCCAAGGCTCCTACGAGTTTTGGAGGACCGTTTTCGACGGGGTCGCGCGTTGCCGCCGCCGGCTTGAGATCGACATCCATTCCAAGGGAATCGAACACAGTCTGCTCGAAATGGCGTTGAAGACCGGTCTTCCGGTCAACGTCTCGCCCAAGTACTGGGCGGAACATATGGGACTGCCGTACCACCAGACGGTCATCCAGGAAGGCGAGCGGTTCAACCTCGTCGCCGGAAAGTCCTACTCCATCGAGCAACAACGAAGATTCACGCGCTACGGCTACGCGGATTACCTGCGGGAGGATCGCGGCTACGGCGTCTTGTTCCGCATCTGGCCCGGCACGCAAAGGTTGTTGCTCTGGGGAGATCCGGCGATGGCGGCCGGCTATGGCCGCTTGGCCAACATCTGCGGCTCGCTCGGTTTGGAGTTGTGCGAACCGATGTCGTTCAAAGGACGGATGGGGTCCGGCTCACCCGGTGGCCGTGAGCCGTATCTCGACGCCAAACTGAATCCTGCCGGCGGCGACTGGGAAAAACATCTCCACACCTACCGGCTTTGGGGACGGCTGCTCTACAATCCGAACGCCGAGCCCGATTCGTGGCGCCGGTATCTTCGGACTGAATTTGGCGCGGCGGCAAGCGATTGCGAAGCCGCGCTGGCCAACGCGAGCCGCGTGTTGCCGCTGGTGACCACGGCGCATTTGCCCTCGGCGTCGAACAACGGGTATTGGCCTGAGATTTACACGAACATCCCGATCATCGGAAATCGATTTGCGGCAGTGAATGCCATCGATCCGGGCCTGTTCTCCAGCATCAACGAATTTGCCGGCGAGTTGGTCAAAGGCAAACGCAGTGGCAGGTACTCACCGCTCGAGGTAGCAAAGTGGCTGGAGACTTTGGCGGACGCGGCGGACAATCACCTGGCCAAAGCGCACTCCCAAGTCACCAACCCGGCCAGCCCGGCGTTTCATCGTCTCCTGATCGATGTGGTTGTGCAAAGTGGGACAGGACGATTCCTGGCTCAGAAACTCAGGGCGGGAGTGGCGTATGCGCTATTCGAAAGTCTGAAGGACCGCGCGGCCTTGGACAAGGCGTTGAAGCACTACCGCGACGCGTGTGAGATCTGGGGGAAGATCGTGAAGGTCACGAAAGGGGTCTATAAAGACGATTTGACTTTTGGCCGCGAGCAGCATCTGCGCGGCCATTGGGCCGACCGCCTGCCGGCGATTGAAAAGGACCTGGCGCAAATGGAGAAAATGTGGAAGGAAAGTCCAGCCTCCACGCAGACGGGAGGAGAAAAAGGTCCATCCGCCGTTGAATTGTTGTCCGCGGCGTTAGCCTCTGCGGCAACACCCGCGCCGAAACCACGCTGCGAGCATCGGCCGCCAGCTTCGTTCAAGCGAGGCGCGCCCGTCGTCATCGAGATGGCCGTGGAGACGGGCAACAGCCTTGCGCTTGCGCGCCTTCATTACCGGCACGTCAATCAGGCCGAGAATTTCCGCACTGTGGAGTTTTCCGGCCAACGAAACCGTTACCGGCAGGTCATTCCGGCCGAGTACACGGACTCGCCATATCCCCTGATGTACTTCTTCGAAGTGCGTGACAGCAACGATCGGGCTTGGCTTTATCCTGGTTTGGCGTCCAATCTTTCCAACCAGCCGTACTTCATCGTGCGTGCGGCATAGAACCGAATAGCTATGCGACAGACCCATGAACCTGGTAGGGACGCGTTCCACCGCGTCCCTGATATCCTTTCCGGCAAGCCGAGAAAAGTCAGGGACGGAGTCGAATCCGTCCCTACCCGGTTACTGGGGAGGAGGCTCGGCTTTACCTTGATCGAACTGCTGGTGGTGATCGCGATCATTGCGATTCTGGCTGCCATGCTCTTGCCAGCGTTGAGCCGGGCGAAGGACAAAGCCCGAACGACCAAGTGCTTCAGCAACCTCAAGAACCTTGGGCTCGCGACCCAGATGTACGCCATGGACCATAATGATTTCGTCCCCGGCGACATTTTCGCGGATGGTTACTTCTTCGCCAATCTCCTGGCGTCTTATGTCGCCGGACCGACGCTCGACAGCCGGCGGCTCCGGGACCCGAATTACGTCCACGAAATCGTCAAACAAATCCCCGTCTATCAATGCCCCTCCGTTCGTCCGCGACCGAACCAACGAGACCCATTCTTTCTGCACTACACCATCAACACCATCAACTTTGAGCGCTTTCGGGCCACGCGCCAGTACGACACGGCGCCCTACCAAAAAGTCACGGGAGTCCCGGGCAGCGCGACGGAGTTGGCGTACATTTTCGAAGTGAACACGGAGGGAGCCCTGAACCCACGCGATTACGGCGGTTGGAATGTGTGGGACCAGTCCCACACGACTTTCTCGCCGACAGGACGCACCAACTCGCAGCCCCGAATGATCCATGCGCGGGACAAGCGTCATTTGGGTCGAACGTCGCTGGTCTTCCTCGATGGCCATACGGAAGTCCGTCGTTTGGCCACCAACGGCCTGCCGTTCAAGCTATTCAACCCCCTCGTTGACGAACCGTTCCGCCGGTAGAGGCATTTCCCTGGCGTCTCGTAGCTGCGTTCGTGAGAACGCGGCTGAAATCCGCACGACCGGAAAGCGAATCAACCGCGTTCTCACTCGACCGCTGTTGAGTCAACCTCTCCATGAACCGCGTCAACTCAGGCAGCTTGGGGCTGGAGAACCAATTTGTACTTTCGGGCGAGTTTTTGGAGCAGATGTTGTTCGGTTTGAGCCACTTTCTCTTCATATTTCTTGA
>JACQWK010000039.1 GCA_016209525.1 Verrucomicrobiota bacterium | reverse complement strand
GTGGGGCGAGACTCCGTCGAGCCCTGGAATCCTTACTGGCAATGAAGTCAGGGCTCGACAGGAGTCTCGCCCCACCAACAAAGCTGCGCGGCTTGCGACGATTCCAGGCGATACTGATAGATTGAAAATCTGCGCTACGTCCGGCTAGACCGAGGCCGTACACTCAAGTAACACCCCTCACCCGGCTTTCGGTCATCCTCCCCACATCCGATGAGGGGAGTGGGGCACTTCGCCTCGGATGACCGATGGATTGTTCAACTGTAAGCTTGGCCTGGAAGTTGCACGTGAGCGCCCCGTTATCAGGATCGATTACGATCGATATGTTTGGCGTTTTAAAGAAGTTGTTCGGCCGCGGCATTTCCGCTCAAGAGTCTGACCGCGTGATCTCCACAATCCCGGAGTTGGCTCCACCCCCCGGTGCAGACGCACAGGATGGGAACGAGAGACTGATTCCTGCTCCGATTCCTATGCCCGCTCCGACGCCTGCTCCCGACGGCTACGATGTCATCGAGTTGGCACTGAAGCCGATCGTCCAGCAGATGCCGGAGTTGTTGGGCGCCACTCTTAAGCGGCCCTTTTTCAATGAGGATCGAATCTGCATTCCGTTGAAGGTCGTCCTGCCCCAGCTTTCGCAGGGCCGCGTGAACATCACCTTCGGCGAACTTAAGAGATTCGCGCCCCAGGACTTGTTTCCAGCCTCGCACGAGCTTGATTCGATTCGAATTAACGTGCCGCTCCAAGAAATTATTCCCAAGCTGGGAGTGGGCCAATTGCCGCGTCGCAACGGACAAAAGCGTGTAGAAGTGGCGGAGGAAGCCGCTCCCTTGTTTGTGCGGATGAGCGCGTCGTCACCGATAGCGCGCCAGGTGCCGGGACCGGGAGAGCTGCTTTCCTCTGAGTCACGGGGGTTGAACGAAAACGGGCCGATCCGCCCAGAGCGGCATCCAGAGGCCGGAGACCGAGTTCCTGCAAATGGTCCATTCGTCCCCACCGTGCCGCTCATTAATTCCACCGTGAGTGCAGGAGGAACAGGCCAAGAATTCGAGTGTGATAACCACCTCGCCATTCCGCTGGCAATGATCGCGGGTTCCTGGCCAGAAGCGGCGCGGCGGGAACTGGTTCCGGCCGATCTCAGTGAAGCGGTTCTTTTGCTGCCGATGGACGAGTTGGAGCGGACGCTCAAGCGCGGCAAAGCGCTGTTTGAATGGAACCACCTTCGCTCCTGCATCCGGCCCCCGCTTCGTTCACAACGTTCGACAGCGGGTGAGTTCACGGTCGAACTGCCCCTGGACGTCGTCGCACCGCAATTCCTGGCGCGCCGCAAACCGGCTCAACAGAGAAAACTGGGCCTCGTCGTTTCGGAGGCGATCCCGCACCTATTCGGAAGCAGGCCTGCGAGTCGAGAGCCGGAAATGGACGCGGCATTGCCAAACCGGCTCTCTGAGAATTCTACGTTGGGTGACAGCCGGGGTGACGAGGCTCACTTTCCCAAATCCGAAATCCGAAATCCGAAATCCGAAATCGACAAAGACCTCCATTCTCAGACGGGCTCTCGGACACCCGAAGGCTCTTCCGCGCCGGACGCACACCTAGGACATCTATTCGGCGAGCCGTCGAAACGCAGATGGACCGTCGCTGAAATTGTGCAGCGAACCGCCCGGCTTCGGGGAGTTGGCGGAGCACTGCTCGCGACGCTTGATGGGCTGCTCATCGCCGCGGAATTGCCGCCAGAGCAGGCGGCCGAAACGTTGGCTGCGTTCGTCCCGCACATGTTTGTGAGAATGGCGCAATACTCCAAGGAGCTTCAATTCGGCGAACCACGCCATTTGACGGTGTACCTGGAGGAGACGCCGCTCCAAATCCACAAAGCAGGCTGTGTCTATCTCACGCTGCTGGGCCGTGTTGGAGAGCCTTTGCCCACGGCTCAACTGAGCGCGATCGCAGCCGCGCTTCCGCGACCAGCGGTAGCTGCCCCATGATGAGCGCTCATCGCACTCGTGAACCTGTCCATCGGTGGGGCGAGACTCCGGTCGTGCCCTGGCATCCTTGCCGACAAGAGAGTCAGGGCTCGACAGGATGGCTTCACCTTGGGGTTCATGGACAGCCTCCACGCCCAATGAGCGCGCATTGGGACCATGAACCAGCCAATCGGTGGGGCGAGACTCCCGTCGAGCCCTGACTTTTTTGCCCGAAATAATGCCAGGGCTCGACAGGAGTCTCGCCCCACCTTGAGGTCCAT
>JACQWK010000102.1 GCA_016209525.1 Verrucomicrobiota bacterium | reverse complement strand
GCATCATCCACCGGGACGTCAAGCCCCAGAACATTCTGATCGATCCGTCCGGGACCCCGAAGATCACGGATTTCGGGCTCGCCAAGAACGTCGAGGAGCCGGGCGCGGCGCAGCTCACCCGAACGGGTACTCTCATGGGCACGCCGGCCTACATGAGCCCGGAGCAAGCCGGGACGGACAGCGCGGACATCGACACGCGCAGCGACATCTACAGTCTCGGCGCGGTTCTGTATGAACTGCTCACGGGCCGGACGCCGATGGATTCCCGCGAAATCGCCAGCGCGGACTACGATGAAATCCGCCGCCGCATTCGGGAAGTGGACCCGATGAGGCCCTCGAAGCGGGTTGAGAGTGAGTTAGGGTTGAGGGTTGAGGGTGCGGCAACGCGCGCGGACAAAAAGGCTCTCCACTCTCAACTCCGATCGCTCTCAACTCTTCTGCGCGGCGATCTCGATTGGATCGTGCTCAAAGCGATGGAAAAGGATCGCAACCGTCGCTACGAGACCGCGAACGAGTTCGCGAAGGACATCCAGCGTTATCTCGACGATGAACCCGTTGCCGCCCGAAAGCCGAGCATGGGTTACGTCTTCCACAAGTTCGCCCGCCGGCACAAGGCGGCCCTCGCCACCGCCGCCTGCTTCGCGTTGTTGTTGACCGTGAGCGCCTGCGTCTCCGCCGCTCAGGCCATCAAAAACAAGTCGCTCTTCACCGCCGCGGAAGAGGCCAGGCTGGAGGCGATGAGCGCGAAGGAACGGGAAACCGAACTCCGGCGCATCGCCGAGACTGAACGCAGCAAAGCGGAGGTTGAACGCGATCGCAACAAGGGCCTCCTCTATGTTGCGAACATGAACCTGGCCAAGTCAGCTTGGGACGATGCCAGGGTCGGACGGGTGGCTGAGATCCTCGACGCGCACAGGCCTCAGCCAGATCAACTGGACTTGAGGGGCTTTGAGTGGTTTTACCTGGACCGCCTCTGTCACCGTGACTTGCTCACGTTGAGAGGCCACACCAACTGGGTCTGGAGCGTGGCATTTAGCCCGGACGGGAAATGGCTGGCATCGGCCAGCGCTGATCAGACGGTGAAGGTGTGGGACGCCACGAGTGGTAAGGAGGTGCTCGCATTGAAAGGCCACACCGACCGGGTCACTGGCGTAGCGTTTAGCCCGGTCGGGAGATGGTTGGCGTCGGCTAGCGAGGATCAGACAGTGAAGGTCTGGGACTCCACCACGGGTCAGGAGAGGCTCACCCTGAAAGGGCACAGCGACTGGGTCCGGAGCGTGGCGTTTAGCTCAGACGCGAAGCGGCTGGCGTCGGCCAGCGGGGATAAGACGGTGAAGGTCTGGGACGCCACGACGGGTCAGGAAATGCTCACGTTGAAAGGGCACAGTGGAGGGGTCAATAGCGTGGCATTTAGCGCAAATGGGAAACGGCTGGCGTCAGCAAGCTGGGATCAGACAGTGAGAGTGTGGGATGCCACGACGGGTCAGGAGATGCTCACCTTGAAAGGGCACACCGACAGGGTTACTGGCGTCGCGTTTAGCCCGGACGGGGAACGGCTGGCGTCGGCCAGCTTAGATAAATCGGTGAAGCTGTGGGACGCCACGAGCGGTCAGGAAACGCTCGCGTTGAAAGGTCACAGCAGCGGAGTCTGGAGCGTGGCGTTTAGCCCAGACGGGAAATGGCTGGCATCGGCAAGCTATGATCAAACGGTAAGAGTGTGGGACACCGCGAACGGTCAGGCGACGCTGACTCTAAAAGGGCACACCGCTTCGGTCGAGGACGTGGCGTTTAGCTTGGACGGGAAACGGCTGGCGTCGGCAAGCGAGGATAAGACGGTGAAGGTGTGGGACCCGACAAGAGATCAGGAGGCGCTCACGTTGGAAGGACACGCCAAATACGCCTCCGGCGTGGCGTTCAGCCCAGACGGGAAACGGCTGGCGTCGGCGAGTTATGATCAGACGGTGAAGGTGTGGGACGCCGCGCGTTCTCAGGAAGCGCTCACATTGAAAGGGCACAACGGTCCTGTCCATAATGTGGCGTTCAGCCCAGACGGGAAACGGCTGGCGTCGGCAGGGGAGGATCGGACAGTAAGGGTGTGGGACGCCACGAGCGGTCAGGAGATGCTTACGTTGAAAGGACACACCAACTGGGTCTGGAGCGTGGCGTTTAGCCCAGACGGGAAACGGCTGGCGTCGGCCAGCGGCGATCAGACGGTGAAATTGTGGGACGCCGCGAGCGGTCAAGAGGTGCTCACGTTGAAGGGACACACCAGGTACGTCATGAGCGTGGCGTTCAGCCCGGACGGGAACCGGCTGGCATCGGCAGGCGATGATCAAACGGTAAGAGTGTGGGACAGGACGACGGGTCAGGCGATGCTCACGTTGAGAGGGCACACCAATGGGGTCTGGAGCGTGACGTTCAGTCCAGACGGGAACCGGCTGGCGTCGGCAAGCCACGATGGGACGGTAAAGGTATGGGATGCGACGAGCGGTCAGGAAGCGCTGACTCTGAAGGGTCATACGGCTGGGGTTTTGAGCGTGGTTTTTAGCCCAGACGGGAAGCGGCTGGCGTCGGCAAGCTGGGATCAGACGGTAAAGGTGTGGGACGCCGCGAGCGCTCAGGAGACGCTTACGTTGAAAGGGCACACCGCTGCGGTCCTGAGCGTGGCGTTGAGCGCGGACGGAAACAGGCTAGCGTCGGCGAGCGTGGACGGGATGGTGAAGGTGTGGGATGCCCAGCCCCGCTCGGAAGCAAGCACTCCCGACGCGAAAGCGCAGTGATGCTTCGAATGACTTCGAGGCGCGCATTGACAACGCGCCCGCGTCTTGGACTGCGGTGACGGAGCGCAGCGCAGTCATCGCTTTGGCCTAGGTTATCCGAACGCCTTGGCCCTTCGCCAGCGGCTCTCATTCTCCACGAATCCAAAAGCGGCGACTGCGCAGACTCCGTCGCCGCAGTCCAAAGGCTCACGCCGGTTCGCGGCGCTCAGGCATGCGCGCCAGCGTCTTGGGCTTGTGCATCACCGCAAGTCCACCGAGGCGGCAATGCTGGCGGAATGCAAATTTGGCGCTGCAAGCCCTGCATGTGGGTCCGCAATCCACATCCACGCTTGGCTCTCCGAATGGCTGTTGACCTCCGGGCTGGACAGGCCGTGAATTTCGGCGATGCCGACTGGCTGGGCCAACTGATAATGAGATCGAGAGTCAATCAACTGGCGTGCCCCTCCTCAATGCGATTTGAGGAGGTTCTTCACGTCGTCGTGGTCGCCGATCATTTCAAAGATCAGCGCCTCCGGGGTGTCTTCAAACACAAGCCGGAGTTTCAATCCAACCCGGATTTCGAAGTAGTCGTCCTGAAGCATACGCAGGCCAACACCTTTATGCAGGTGCGGCTGGCCGATGCAGCGTTGGGCTTCGGCAATTCGTCGGCCAATCTCCCTGCGTTCTGTCACAGGCAAACCGCGAATGTGTTTCAGCAGACCGGCGTTGATGCTGACGGCTTTCAAACAAAGACGGCAGGATCGAATTTGCCTTCAAACGACACATACCTCTCCTTGCTCCGGCGCTGCTTCATTCGCTTGCGAAAGCGGTCCCAGTCCTCCGGCCTGACGCCGTACTCTTGATAAACGTAACTGTTCTCCCACGCGACCACCTGCACCGGCCTGAGCTGGATGATCTGGTCGCCAGCGACGATCCCAATGTCCTCGCCGTTCTTCACCTGCTCCAGCACGTCGGAGAGGTGCGTGCGGGCCTCCCTAATGGACAGTGTTTTCACGGCGCTGTTGTCGCATGAACATGTCGTTCGTGCAAGCCAGCGCTAATGAACCTCAAGCCGGAGACTCTCCGAAGTGCGGTTGAATTCCCGGGCGCGCTGCACCGAATTGCGGCAATGCCGCAATCGAGACTATTTTGATGATTCGAATGATTTCGAGGCGCCCATAGACAATGCGCCAGCGTCTTGGACGACGGTGACGAGCGCAGCGAAGTCACCGCTTTGGCTTCGGCTCTCCGCACGTCCTGGCCCTTCGCAAGCAGCTCTCGTTCTCTCCGGATCCGAAAGCGGCGACTGCGCGGACTCCGTCGCCGCAGTCCAAAACCTGGCGGACCTTCGCGGCGCCTATGAAACCACGCGCCAGCGTCTCTGAGTGGATTGCTGGATTTCCTGAAGTGGATTTCTGGATTATTGGACAGCCGGATCGCTACAGGATTGCGTCGCGCCCTTTGATCCACTCATCCAACAATCCATTAATCCACTCCTCCAATCATCCGGGTTGTGCGAGCTTGGCTTTCACGGACTGCTTGGGAATATTGCGGAGAGTGAGCGACGTGACACACCTCCTCGACCGCGTTCAGAGGGGCGGCCCCAAGGCTGCCGAGGAATTGCTTCCGCTGGTTTATGAGGAGTTGAGAAAACTGGCCGCCATTCGGATGGCCCACGAGCCAGCGGGACAGACGCTTCAGGCGACGGCGCTGGTTCACGAAGCTTGGTTGCGGCTGGTCGGGCCGGAGCCACAGGTCTGGACCACGAACACACGAAACACACGAACGAAGTCCAATCCGCTCATCTTTCTCAT
>JACQWK010000098.1 GCA_016209525.1 Verrucomicrobiota bacterium | reverse complement strand
GGACTGGATCGATCAAAGGGCCTATCCGCTAAAGCCCTCCGTTGAAGCCTTCCGGCTCGGCATCAATTTCGTCATGTACGCCATGACGCACTGAGGAAGAAGCCAGAAGCCTAGGAAGCCAGAATCCAGAATGAAGAGGCGTATTCTGGCTTCTGGGGCTTCTGGCTTCTGGCTTCTACGACGTCCTCAAATGCTTGTTGAAGTGATCCACGGTGCGCTGCCACGCAAGTTTCGCCGCGGCTTCGTCATAGCGCGGGGTCGAGTCGTTGAGGAAGCCGTGCTGGGTGCCGGCGTAGATGAATCCCTGATAATCCACATTGGCCGCCTTGAGCGCGGCCTCATACGCCGGCCATCCGGCATTGATGCGATCGTCCATGCCGGCGAAATTGATCAGCATATGTGCCTTGATGTTAGGAACATCCGCGGGCGGCGGCGTGGCGCCATAGAACGGAACTCCGGCCACGAGATCCGCGCCGACGCGGGTTGCCAGCGTGTTGACCACGCCACCGCCAAAGCAGAAGCCCACGGCTCCGACCTTGCCTGTGCTGTCGGCATGCGACTTTAGGAAAGCCACGGCGGCAACGAAGTCTTCCGTTCTCTTCGCGCCATCGAGCTTGTTGAACAGTTGCGTTGCTTGATCCTCGGTTCCCGGGTATCCACCCACTGGCGCCAGGGCGTCCGGCGCAAATGCCAGGAAATTGGCGACGGCGAAGCGCCGCGCCACGTCCCGGATGTGCGGATTCAGCCCCCGGTTCTCATGGACGACGAGGACGGCAGGAAGCTTTCCGCGGGCATTGGCCGGCTTCACCAGGTAACCCTTCGTGGTGCTGTTGCCGTTCGGGGAAGGATAGCTGATGTCCTCACCCTTGATTCGGGAGTCCGTGGCTGAGATTTGCTCTCCCAAAACAAAGTTGGGCCGCAGAGCTTCCAACATTGCCGCAGCCGTCATGCCGGTTACGGCGTACTTGGACGCACGCTCGATGAATTGACGGCGGTCGATCCCGCCGTGTACGTACCGGTCAAACAGGTTTAGAACTTCCTGAGGGAAATCGCTCGCTTTCATTCGTTGCATAAACGTGACTCCTTGTGTTGGGGTTTTTAGTGCTAGGCCGGGAAGAATACCACGGCCGCCGCGATCCGCCGGTAGTAAAATCGCCGCGTCATGCGCCGCTTTGACCTAATGGAACTGTTGGCTGCAGCGGTTGCGGAGTTCAACCGCGTCTGGAGGCAAATCGGGGAAGATGACCGGTACTCCCAGGCTCTGGTCACCCTCTTCAAACTGCTCCTTGCCGCGGCTTTCATCTACGGGTTTTTCAGGACCATCGAATTATTTCGTTAACCAACACCGGAGTTTCGCCGTTCTACCGGCATGCGCGTATTCTCCACATTGATCATCACAGGTCTCGTCATTGTTGCGGGAATTGCCGCCTTAGGCCCCGGTGTAGCTTCGTGGTCCGGTGAGCCGTTCGATTCGATCAAACCACGTGAAGGCGAAGAGCGGTTCGGATGGTCCGATGATTGGAATCACGTGGAGGCGCGCTTCAGCGGAAAGATCACAATCTCCGAAGATGACCGGGACATCCTGGAGATCACGCCGAACGGCCACTTCACTCTCTCCGAAAGTGGTTTTCTGAATCCCGGAAAGCGGCTGGAACTGATCTCGCACGCCGGCGCCATTGACCGGAAGTTTTTCGTCAGGGGGCGCGGGCAGCCCTACGAGCCCGAAGGCAAGGCGTGGCTGGCGGAAATCCTGCCCAACATCGTCCGGCGATCGGGATTGGGCGCCGAAGCGCGCGTTGAACGCGTTCTAAAAGCAAAAGGCGTGGAGGGCGTCTTTGCAGAAATCTCGCTCATGAGATCCGGCAACGTCAGACGGCCGTACTTTTCAGCGCTGTTCGGTCAACTTCGGCCAACCGACCGTACCTTTGCCGAGGCGCTGACTCAGGCCGGAAACCAAATCTCATCCGACTACGAGTTGGCCTCTCTGCTCATCAAGATTGCCGACAAGCAGCCTTTCGACACGGCGGCTCGGATTGGATTCTTTTCGGCATTGGAAAATGTCGAGTCGGACTACGAACAGCGGCGCGTTCTTTCGGCGCTTCTCCAAAAGAACCCGGATCCTGCAATGCTGTCCGCGATGCTGCAGTCCGCAACATACCTGGGCTCCGACTATGAGGCCGCCGAATTCCTGACGTCTTTCGCCCGGCTGGAACCAAAGGGCGCGCTTCGCGACAAATACATCGAAGCCGCGCGCCGCATCTCTTCGGAATACGAACGCGAGCGAGCGCTGGCCGCGCTCGGCGTCAAGGAACCGCGTCAATAAACTCCGGGCCAGCATAGTTCACAACCCTTTCAAAACCGGTAATTATTGAAAATCCGCTTGCATCGAGCCTGCTATCTGCGAAATCCTCATGCCCTGAAAAACGCCGCAGTTGAGCGCCCAACATGGATGTTTTTGAGCTTCGTAATCGGCTAGTCGAAGACTACGCGAGTTACACACGCAGCTTTATCAAGATCGCCGACGAACGCATCCGCGAGAACCGTGGCGTCAAAACTCGGTTGGGTCTCGAATCCACTGATTTAGCGTCACTTTCCTGCTCAATCGGAGTCGCAATCTTGCCATTCGCTGCGTGACGACCCAGCATTCACCGCGATTCTG
>JACQWK010000096.1 GCA_016209525.1 Verrucomicrobiota bacterium | reverse complement strand
GCAATTCTCATTATGACCCGTATGTAGTCCCGGCTTTAGCCGGCCAGCGCGAGAAAACCGGCTAAAGCCGGGACTACAAGCGGGTCACAGGTCGCGCCTGTCGTCAAAATGAGAATTGCCGCGTCTCGAACGTCATGCCAAGTGCAGTTCGGCGATACAGTCCGGCGGGGCGGAGCCGCAACCGAAGTGGCGCAGATTTGTAGTCTTCGGTATCGCCCATTTGAAATCGGCGGCGGCTCGAGCGTTTCGCAGGTTGCAAACCTGCGATACGGCAGATTGAAAATCTGCGCCACGAAATCGTCGGTCCACGCTTCGCTAAATTGTGCCCTGCTAGAACTTGCCGGCATCGCCGCAGGCTGCCATCCTCAATCCGAAAACAATCACCACGACTCTCCCATGCGGATTCTGTCTCATAGAACATGAAGGCGCTGATTTCCGACTCATCCATTGAGACACCTAAAGTGTGTTTTGAAAATGGCTTTTGGGTGGAACTGGCCACTGGCCTAGGGTGGCAGGCTGCCAACCGGCCCCGATTTTCGGCGACCGGTTGCCGCCGAAAACGGGCTGGTAGCCCGTTCCACCCATTTTCAACACAAAGTCTTATGCATCGAAGTTTCCTGTCTGCCTGGGTGGCTTTGATGTCCGCCGCGAGCATTTTCCCCTGCCGGGCTGGCGAAGTTCACAAACTGAGTTCACCCAACGGCAGGATCCAAATGTCGGTTGAGATGCCGGAACCAGGTTCGACTAATCGGCCTCGCTGGTCGGCCACTTTTCGAGCCAAACCAATCCTCGCCGATTGCGGCTTAAGCCTACAAACCGCGGACTCGGGCGAGGTGATGGCTGGTGTGCGCGTCGTGCACAAACTTAGCCGTGCAGTGGACGATCGCATTCCCGTGCTGTTTGGGAAGGTGGACCATACGAATGATCGCTTCCAAGAAACACGCTTTACCCTGGAAACACCTCAGCGCCGCCAGACGGATGTGGTATTCCGTTGTTATGATGATGCCATTGCCGTGCGCTACGAGTTGCCGGACCAGGAGAAGGCGATTTCCGTTACGATTACCGACGAGGACACGTCGTTCCGATTGGAGGGAGAACCGACCGCCTTTGCGCAATACCTCAAGAATTACAAGACTTCGCACGAACACAACGTCATGTCCGTTCGATATCGCGACATCAAGCGAGGCGCGCTCCTGGATCTGCCGCTGACATTTTCCTGGGAGGACGGTTCGTGTGCGGCGATCACCGAGGCTTCACTTCGTCGTTATGCCGGCATGTCGCTCATGCGGCGGCCCGGCCGCGAATCTGGCGATGACCTGATTTGCCAACTCACGCCCAGATCTGACGGAACGAAGGTCAGCCGTCCGTTGCCGATGCACACGCCGTGGCGCGTCGTGTTGATCGGCGACCGTCCAGGCGCGCTGCTCGAATCGCAGACGATTTACTGTTTGAACGAGCCTTCCGTGATCAAAGACCCTTCGTGGATCAAGCCGGGCAAGATCACGTTCCCTTGGTGGAATGGAGATGTCTATGACGGCCGGCCCGGTCCGCCGATCCTCTCGTTGGATATGGCCATAAAATACATCGACTTCTGCGCGCGGAATGGGATTCCCACGCATTCGCTGACCTCGACCGAGAACACGGTAACACCGTGGTATCATCAGTCCAAACCAGGAGTTGAGCCAGGGCCGGACACCGACGTCACGAAGCCGCGACCCGGCTTCGACCTTCCGGCCATCCGCCAACACGCGGAATCCAAACGAGTGCGTTTGTGGACATGGGTCCATCAAGGCGCGCTGCGTGGACGGGTGGAAGAGGCGTTTGCGGCGTTCGAGAAGCTCGGTTGGAGCGGGATGATGGTGGATTTTTTCGATCACGATGACCAGGAGTCCGTCGAGTTCGCCGAGTCGGTCCTGGAGGTCGCGGCCCGCCATCGCATATTGATTCATCTTCACGGGGTGTGGAAGCCCACGGGCTGGGAACGCACCTACCCAAATCTCATGAACCACGAGGGCGCGCTCAATCTTGAGTATCTCAAGTGGAGCGACCGGTGCACACCTCAACACAATCTCATGATGGCCTTCACACGGCTGATCGCGGGTCCGATGGACTACCACCTCGGCGGGTTCAGAGCCGTGCCGTTTGCCAAGTTCTCGCCCCGCAATGTTGCGCCCAACGTCCTTGGCACACGTTGCCACATGCTCGCCATGTACGTCTGCTTCGACAATCCCTCCCCTATGGTGGCCGATTTTCCAACCGCCTACGAAGGTCAGCCTGGATTCGATTTCCTGACACTGGTCCCGACGTGGTGGGACGAGACAAGAGTGCTCATCGGACAAGTTGGAGAAGTGCTGGTCATGGCGCGGCGCAAGGGCACAGCCTGGTACCTCGGCGGAATGTCCGCGAAACAGCAGCGCGGTCTGGCCATTCCTCTCTCCTTTTTGGGCAAGGGTCGTTACGCCGGCAGGATTTGGAAAGACACTACGGATGCGGAGTCTGATCCCAACCAGCTCACGACCGAGAGGCTGGCCGTTTCATCGGCCGACACGCTTACGCTCGACCTCGCGATTGGCGGCGGTTTTGTGGCGCAATTCGAGCAGGCACGGAAATGACGCTTGCCACCGGCAAATGGCAAGACCGCTTCATCCATTGGTTTCGCGACCTCGTAGCGCAGATTTTCAATCTGCCGTATCGCAGGCTTGCAGCCTGCGCCGGCTCGACCTCTCCAAATAGACCGGAGCGTTCGACGAGCCGCCGACGGCAAACCAGTGATACAGCACAGCGCGGCGAAGCCGCAACCAAATCCGGTGGAGCGAGACGCTGTCGAGCCCTGGAATCCTTGCTGGAAAGAAAGTCAAGGCTCGACAGAGTCTCGCCCCACCCACGAACCCGCCAGCCTGCAACGATTCCGCAAGCCCGGAAGTTATCCTTGCACGAGCGCTAAGCGCCGTCAGTTCGGCGGGTTCAACCACCCTTCGAAAAAGCGATAGACCTGTTCATTGGCTTGCTCGGTCGGACTGTGCCCGTCGCGGCGGGTCATGGCCACCCGGTCGTTGTAGCCCAGCAATGCGTTCACGGCGATGGCCTGGTTGAGCGCAGGCCATCGCTCGGGCAAGTCGGCGGTCCCGCCGGATATCAGAAACGGCCGCGGCGCCATCAAGGCGTGCAATTCCACGAGATCGTGCCCGCTTTCGACGAGCGACTTGTAGGCGCCGGTGCGTGGCTGGCCTTCGGTGGGCAGTTTGCGAAAGGGGCCGGCGGCCTTCGGATCGGCAACCGCGCCCAATTCAAAGCCCAGATACCAGACGTCCCAGTAGTTGACGCTGCCGCTCGGGTTTTGTTTGCGGCGGTCGCGTTCGTCGAACACGATACCGGGGTCTGACCAAACCGCGCAGGCGAACTTGTCGTAAAGGCAGGAGGCAAACATGGCCCACTTGCCGCCGAAGGAATGGCCGACGATCCCGATCCGGTCCGGCTGAACTTCGGGGCGCTGGGCCAGCACGGTGTGAGCGTTTGCGGCTGCGTAAGCGAGGGCCGACAGAGGTTGAACGCGCACCGGTTTTCCCACGGGCCCCAGATAAGGCTCCGTGCGCGGTTGGTTGGTCGTCTTAAGGTCGATTTTGGCATTGGGTTTTCCGATCGAAAGCGTGACAAAACCGCGTCTCGCCAACTGCCAGCCGTAATCGCGCAAAGGAGCTCCCAAGCCCACACCCGTTTCCGCATCATAGTAAACGACCAGCACGGCCGGACGCTTCCCTCCGGGCGCCTCGCCTTCAGGAACCAAAAGGAGTGCGTCCACCATCTCGCCGCCGAGCGCAATTTCAATCCGGAGTTGCTGCTGGGATACGTTTCCGCGGCGCGTCGTGTTCACCATTTCCACGCGCGGTTTCTCGATCAATGGCGGCCACGGGCCCATGAACTGGTGCCAGCTCAAATGGATTTCGGCGCGGCGGCGTTGCCAATCCGCCGGAGTTCGGACCCGTGCGCCGTCCGCAAAGAGCAGAGGAGAACGAAAGCTGCCGAAGTCAAAGCGGTACTTTTCCGGCGGCGTGAAGAATTCCGCCAGGCCGGCCGGCACGCGGGTGGCCCGTTCAGTGCCGTCCGCCTCGGCGACGCCCTCGCCGCAGGAAACCGCCGCCGCCTGCGCCGTGGCGAGGCCGACGAGCAGAACACATTTCGAGAGGCTCATTCGTGTGAATTCCATGGCTCAGTTTGATTCAATGCTTAAAACCTGCCTGAACCTTCCAGCCCGGATTCTGCTCCCGCCCATCTGACTCATACGCGCCGATGTCGAAGGGTGCGACGCGTTTCGTTCCGTTGAAATCCAGCGCTGCCGGAAGGTCGGAGTCCGCGTGACCCAGCAATGCCGATCCCGCACGAGGCCAGAAATCCCGGCGGGCTACGTCCAGAAAAGCGGCCGAAGGTGCGCCTCCGTCGAAAACCCGCTCGTTATCGACGGCGATGCCGGTCAGACGTCCATGGACGTAATTGTTCCTCAGCCGGGCCGAGCCGAGTGCGAAAGCATCCAGCGCGGTTCCGCCGGGACAATAGACTGCATTGTTGGCGAAGAGCATGTTCGTCGCGTCCGTCCATCGGATGCGGACGCCGATTGGGGCATTGAAGACGGTATTGTTGACGATGGCCGTGTTGCGCACGTGTGGCACGGCCACGTGCGGCGCCGCGGTGATGCCAGTGGCAGCGCAATCGAAAATGATGTTATTGCGCACGATAGCGTCGGACACGACTTGAATACCCTCGCCCGCATTCCAAATGAGGTTGCCTTCGACGATATTTGCGCCAGACCCGCCGCCGTACACGAAAATGCCCGGATATTTCTGCCCGATATTCGTGTCGTGAATGACGTTGTTGCGAACGATGTTTCCGTGCGAGCCGAACTTGATTTCGATCCCGTCGTTGCCGCCACTGCTGGTGCCGCGGAGGTGATGGATGTAATTACCCTCGATCAATGAGTCCGTCGTGCGGCACGAGCCCGAATGGCAGCCGATGTACATCCCCTCGCCTTCCGTCGCGCCCGAAGTGCTCAGTCCGGTGTGGTGAATGTGGTTGCGCCGGATGATGAAGGCGTGGCAGTCGCCGCTGTTCATGGTCAGCGCATTGTTGGTGGTTTCAAAGATTTCACATTCTTCGAACGTGATGTGGTGCCCGCGGATAAATCGCACGCCCGAATTGCCGCCCTGAAATCGCAACCCGCGAATGACCAGGTGCGCGCAATCCACGAACTCGATGTTGTTCCGCCGAACGCCACCCGGCCTTGTGAGAAGCGGTGCCTCGCCCCTGGCCGCGCGGATCATAATGGGCTGCTCCGCTGTGCCCTTTGCCGTCACGGACCGACGCTCCTTTTGCGAATAGGTTCCACCGTGAAGAATCAATTCGTCGCCGGGCCGCAACGCGTTGGCCAGTGTTTCAAATTCTTCGACGGTTTCGACCGTGGCCGGATAAACTTCATACGTCCGCGCCGCGGCAAGGTCCAATACCGCGCAACTGAGCAGCAAGCAGAGAATCTTCCTCCGGTTCAAAGCCCATCCTTGGTAAACGGATTGCAGAAAAGCAGGCCCGGCTTGAGCCGCTGTTCGGCTTCCCATTTTCGAAAGTTAATCACGTCCACGTGGCCGCTGAAGCTCATGGTCACGGCGCCGTTATGGCGGCGGCCCACGCCTCCGTTGTCCCCTGGGTCTGGACTGTTGCAGGCGTCATCGTATGCGTTCGGGCCGAACGGCGGCCGTTCGTCGGGTTCCCACATCAGATAAGCCACCGGGTTAAAGGCGCCGAGTTTGTAGGTGTTCGGTCTCTGATTCAACAGCCGGCCGCGGGCGACGACGACATCGTTCATCACGTTTCATCCCGGAATCAATTGGTTTCAATCGCGAAATCTAGTTCCTGCCTTCTCGTGAGCGGGAACGAAATCGTCCCCACGGCGTTCGCAAGGCCAGGCTCTGGACCATTACGATAAGGATTGAATGGATAAATTGGCCACGTCAACCGCGCGCCGGGTGGGAGTCTTAACGTCCAGCCGCGATGTCGAATCCAGTTGCCCAATTCCTCGGCGCCCCATCGAATCGTCTTCTCATCAAGGAGGACTTTTTGCCCCGACGCCGCTTCGAGTGCCTCGCCGGCCTTCAGCACAAGCTGCAAATTCAGATCCGTTTCGGCCATCCGTCCTGTGGGTGTGATGACGAAACGGAATTCCAGTCGCTTGTCCGACGCCGGAATCACGTGGAGGACGGCGAAGAACGAATTGTAGGAAAGCCCCAGTTGGTCGGTGTCGTCAGACATCAGCAGCCGGCTGCTGGTCGGCGTGTTTACAACGCGACCGCCGATCTTCTCAGCGAACGTGGCCAACTCAGGCTGATTCTTGGAGTTCGCGCCGGTGACGATGAGGCCGAGCTTTTCGTGGAACACACTGAAGTGGCCTTGGCGGTCGAGATACCAGCGGCTCGTCGTGGGAGTCGAGATGAGCCCGGACAGGCAGTTCACCCATGGTCCGGTCTTGCGGATGCCGGCAGGAACGGACATCTGATGCGAGTAACGCGCCTGTTCCGGAGGGATCGGCGCCGTCGGGCCTTCGTGGAAGTAGAGTGCATCCTGAGCGATGCGCCCGAGAGATTCCAAATCGAGTTCCTTTTTCGCCAGGAAACCGGTGAGAAATTCCGCGTAACGCCGTCCATCTGGAAAGTGCGAAAAGCCAAACTGTCCCCAGGGCGAGACGCCCCAATAGCGGTTGCGATCGTTGATCGTCTCGACGGGCGTCCCGTCAGGCCACGTGAAGAATTTGTGGAAATCCGTCGAGCGGCGCAACGCTTCGAGAGCAGCAGGATCGCGGCTGTGTTCGTAATAGAGCGCGACACCCGCCATCGTCAGGTAATCGTAGCCGGTCGTCGGACCGTGGCGGGTCCACTCGCCCCAATAACCATCCGGCGCCTGTTCCTCCGTAGCGAACCGGTGCAGCACGCGGCCGGCGAGTTGCTCCCAATGCGAGTTTCCAAAGACTTTGCCACCCAGGTAAACCGTCTTGGACCAGAGCGCGTAATGGTTCGGCGACGTGCTGATGAACGGCGACTGATACCACGGGTAATCTTGCTTTTCGGCCACGTCCGCGGCCAGCGCCGCGATGAGATTCGTCAGCGCACCGCGCCATCGGTCCCGCCTCGCGTCGTCGAGTTTGCTTGCCACGAGCCGATACGCGTCGAGCCACATGTAAGTATCCCGATGATGATCGAGCCGCGTGGTGTACCGGCCGCGTGCGTGTTCGCTCGCCAACAAGTCGCCGATTTGCTGTGCGAGAGCGAGCAGCTTCGCATCGCCGCAACGGGGATTGGCCGGATTTGGTCGTGTGTAGAGGACCGACGCCACGAGGATCGCGGATGGAGCATGTCTTCACCCAGCAGCAGACTCAAGGGCCTGTAAGTCCGCCGCCGGTTCGGCCTCCAGCCGCTTCTCGACCCGCACGATTCCTGTGTTCAACAGCACGAAATACTGCGCCGGCAGGTTCGTGGCTGCGACCGCGGGCAAACTGTGAAGCAACGCCCCCAGCCACAGCGCCAGGCCGAACATCCTGTCTGCATTTCGTCCACTGATTTTCATCATCAAAAGAGCCAGGAGTCTCCCTCACGGTTGAGCGTCCAGCACCAGAACCCAGTCGTCTTGCTCGCCGCGGGACGGAGGCAAAAACTCCTGAATACCTTTGGCGGGGTACTGGCCGATGCCCTTCCACGTGCCGTCGCGCGGGTCGTACCATTGGGCTTTCACGTGCGAGCCGCGGAGCTTGTCCATATGAATGCTGACGGACTGGCCGCGAGCGGCATAGGCAATGGCGAAGCTCCCGTTTTCCGCCCGCGCCGCGACAAGCCGGTATGGGCCGCCGCCCGGCTCCGACGCGAGTAGCGATTGGTCAGGAACCAGCTTGTGCCATGGCCGCTGCTCGAACAGCCGGCGCATCAACCCGACTTGGCGAGTTCCTTCGTAGGCCGCTGCTTTGCGCCAGTGCTGGAAACCATTCTTCG
Source organism: Verrucomicrobiota bacterium (assembly GCA_016209525.1). Lineage (GTDB taxonomy): Bacteria > Verrucomicrobiota > Verrucomicrobiia > Limisphaerales > SIBE01 > VHCZ01. The sequence goes on along the minus strand of JACQWK010000096.1, from coordinate 4,835 downwards.
GGAACGGCCCGTCGGCGTCTTTGTAGAAGTAGAACAAATCCAGGCTGCCGTAACCGTGTCCGGCGGCACCGGCAAGCATCGCTGCGTAGGCCTGGGAACGCACCTTGTGAGCATCGACACGCGGCTTGTTGGCGCCGGTCGGGTGGTTCTCATACGCCGGCTCCATATCGACCGTCGGCTTGGCGGGCGACAACGCGTAGTCCTTGCTCACGAAGGCATAACTGTCCGAATTGAAATTATGCCCGGATTGAATCGAATTGAAGTCAAGCCAATCGGCCTTGTGAAACCACATGGACGAAGAAGTGCTCCCCTGGCCGTGGTAGCAGACGAGTTGGGTGCCGGCGCTGCCGTCCTTCAGGCCCTTCGCCATCGCCACCCAAACGGGCTCGTATTTCCCGGGCGCCGAGTCGCCCCCCGGAAACCACATCACGGCATTGTTCTTGTAGCGCGCGCCCAGGAACTTGCCGAAGGTGTAGGCATTCTTCTCGTCGAACACCTTTTCCGGATGATCCGCGACGTGCCACGACTTGGCGGTCACCAAGCCCATCACCAAACCCAGATCGTTCGCCCGGTTGATTACGTAATCCACGTTTTTGAAAAACTCCTCGTTGGGCCGGGTCGGGTCGCGGTCGAGGAGCGGCGTCGCGTCGAGGAGCGACGAATTGCCGTCCGGATGCTTCTGGCCGAGTCCTCGGAGCACATACGCCTGGATCACCGTAAAACCCTTGGCGGCGCGGTCCTTCAAATATTCGTCCAGTTCTTCGCGATTAGGCCGCTGGAAAAGCAGCCAGCAAGTGTCGCCGAGGTAGAAGAACGGTTGGCCATCTTGATCGGCGAAGTACCGCCCGTTTGCGCTGACGATGAGTTTGAGGTTCTTGACTGAGCGAGGGGATGCACCGTCGGGAGCGGCGGGATTCCCGCAAACCGCTGTTGACACTAACGCTGCCATCAGTACGCGGAGCGCCGTCGGATCGAGAATGGATGGGGCTGTTTTCATGAGAATATTCCTTTGTTGGAAAAAAGGCGGGAACAACCTGTCATAGAACTGTCGCTGTGGATCAGTGAAAGCATCTCTGCTACTCCAGTTCGTGCACGTCACCGAGCACGCCGCGAGGGATGCAGACCACGAGCACCTCCAACTGTCCCCAGGCCTTGTGCTTCACGCCGCGCGGCACGTACACGACGACATCCTTGTGGAGTTCGATCTCCTGCTCGTCGAGGCGCATCCGGCCCTGGCCGCCGAGCACGTAGTAAATCTCGTCCGTGCGCTGATGGTAGTGCAGTTTCGCGTTGGTGATCTGCAAATGATGCACTTCCGCCGCGGCACCATCTTTCTCTTCCAGAAGCGGACGGATTTGGCCGCACGTCTCGGCCCACGGTTGCACGTGGGTCACGTCGCGGCGGAGAAAACTCGAGGAAGGATTCATGACGAGATGCTAACGCCGGACGGCTTCGCGGTCGAGCAAAGACACAGTCATCTCATGCGTCCCAGTACGTCCACAATTTGTCGGTGGAGAAGCGCGGTGTTCACGCCGCTTCAGCTTGAAAAGGTCTGGACGGCTTTGGCAATCCTGGTCCTGCGCTGTAGCGCATGCCGGCGACGATCCTCCCTCTCCGAGCGGGGGAAGGCCGGGGTGAGGGAGAATCGCCAGGAAGTCCCATCGTCCCTGGTTTGTCAGGCCTTTTCACCCTCACCCTGACTCTCTCCCTCAAGGGAGAGGGAATCGTTCCTCGCACGTGGGGGCTGAAGCCCGCGCTCCGAATTTACGAGACAGATTCGCGCTGACTGATATCCTTTGTTCCAAACCGTAGCCAATTGACATGAATCCTCTCAAACCCACCTTGCTGTACCTCATCGCGCTCACCTCCACTCTGGCTCAGGCCGGCGAGCTGAAATATTCAGTCGTCCCGAATTTCTTCGAGGAACCTCCAGGCGGCCAACCCCTTGGTCCTTGCCACGGAGGGACGGTTCTCGACAAGGCGGGCAATATCTACGTCAGCACGGATACCCCGCGCGGCATCCTCGTCTTTGCCTCGAACGGCAAGTTTCTGCGCTCCGTGGGTCCGACGCGAATTCATGGGTTGGAAATCAGGGAAGAAAAGGGCGTCGAGTACACTTACGCGGCGCGTCCCACCGATCACGAGGTGATCAAGATCAAGCTCAACGGGGAACTTGAGTGGACGATTCACTACCCTCAAGAGGCGGGCCTCTACAGTGACGCGAACGGGTTTAGGCCCTGCGCAGTGACTGCCGCGCCGGATGGTTCGATTTTCGTCGCCGACGGCTACGGGTCGAACTATGTGCTCAAGTTCGACAAGAACCGGAAATTCGTCAAAGCGTTCGGCGGACCGGGCGAAGAGGACGGAAAGTTCAGGACCTGTCACGGAATTGGGCTGGACACTCGCCAGGACAAGCCGCTCCTGCTGGTCTGCAACCGCAACAGCAATCGGGTGGAGCACTGGGACCTCGATGGGAATTTCGTCAAAGTCATTCAGAGGAATTTGCGCATGCCGGCCGCCGTGCACATCCGCGGCGATTACGCAGTGTTTCCGGAGTTGCAGGGCCGAGTCACCGTGCTGGACAAGAACGGCCAGATCGCCGCGCAACTGGGCGATAATCCGGACGAGAAGCAACGCGCCAACTTCGGCCTCCCCCCTGAACAGTGGAAGGACGGGATCTGCAACTCGCCCCACGGCGCGTCCATCGACAAGGATGGCAACTTGATTGTCTCCGAGTGGAGCAAGTTCGGTCATCTGCACAAGTTCATTCGCGTGAAATAGGGAATGACAGAACGCGCCTTCGAGCGTTACCGCACGCGGAGGCGCCGCATCCGCGGCTACCTCGGCTCGGAGCTAAACATCGCGAGTGCAGCGCTCACGATCGGCGCAAAGATTGCCGGTCATCGCTGGCTTTGCGGCTATTTCCTCAGGCTGGCCGCAAAATCGGAAGTGAGAGGGCTTCAGAAGTTGCTCCAGAGCCTCGCCGCGGTGCAGGTTGTTCCCTGTGAGAAAGGCCCGCTTTTTGAGCGCGAACTCACGGCTCTACACTGATGAGTCCACACTCAAGGCTGCGCATCAGGAATTTTGAGTCTGATCTGCCAACCAGCTTGCCTCGAAAAGACGCTTCCACTTCGTCGCCGACGGACTACGATCACTTCCCATGAATCCTAACCGCAAACACAACTCTGTCTCCGAGCACAACCTGGAGAGCCAATTCCCATCCGGTGTCCTCTGCACTCGTCGTGAATTCACGAGATGGTGGTTAACGGCCGTGCCCGGCGTTGGACTATGGTCAGCATTAAATGCGCTCAGCGCCGCCGAGACACCGCACGGGAGTCCAAACTCGAAGTTTGCCAGCGTGCAGGTGGGGCTCAACGTACCCTACAGCTTTGCCAACGCCTCCATGAGCGGCGCCGACATCCTCAAGAATTGTGTTCAGCTCGGCCTGAGCGCAGTGGAATTGAGAACCCAGCCCGTCGAAGCCTTTCTCGGCTTCCCTGCCGATCTCGTCTATCCGAAAAAGACTGCTGACGCTCCCAGCCCTGCGGCGCGGGCTGAACAACTGGCGAAATGGCGCAAATCGGCCTCCCTGGATCGTGTGAAGGAATTCCGGACAAAGTACGAGAACGCAGGCGTGCTGATCGAGATCGTCAAGGTCGATGGCCTGTTCCAAATGACGCCGGACGAACTGGATTACGTCTTCACCCTCGCCAAAACGCTGGGCGGACGGGCCATTTCCACCGAGATCGTGAACAGGGACGCGGACCTCCAACGCGTCGGCCAGTTCGCCGACAAGCACCATCTGATGGTGGGATACCACGGCCACGCCAGCACCAAGCCCGACCATTGGGAAAGGGCCTTTTCTCTGGCGAAACATAACGGCGCCAATGTCGATCTCGGACACTTCGTGGCGGGCAACAATGTCTCCCCGGTCGCCTTCATCAAGGACCATCACGAGCGCATCACGCATGTGCACGTGAAAGACCGGAAGGTTAACAACGGGCCGAACACTCCGTTTGGCGAGGGGGACACGCCGATCGCAGAAGTGCTGCGTCTCATCCGCGATAACAAGTGGAACATCCAGGCGACGATCGAATTTGAATACAAAATTCCCGCCGGCTCGGATCGCATGACGGAAATTGCCCGGACCATCAAGTATTGCCGCGACGCGCTGGCCTAGCCCGCATATTTATTCCGACAAGGTGGGGAGCGCAAACCCCTCGCTGCGCCTCGTGTGCAGTGGTCGGCGCCCTCGCCGACCACTCTGGTGCGCTCGCACACTCAACCTTGCTAGACCGTTCGTCTTGTGCCTTTCGACCGGCGAGGCGCCGGTCGAAACACGCGAGGGGCGCGTGAGCTCCCGAATTCCAACTGCATGCTTGCAGTTAGGCCGGTTCGCACCGCGACAAAGCTGGGAAGCCGTAGCGCAGACTTGCAGTCTGCCGTATCGCCGATTTTCAATCGGTGGCGCTCCGGTAAGTTCCGGACCGCTGGAAGTTGTCGGGAGCTTGAAGAATGCAATTCCGCGATACGGCAGATTGAAAATTCGCTTTTTGCACTTTTCTGAGCCTTTCATTCGGTTTCTTCAGTACTCACAAAAGCATGGATTCTATTGGTCAGAATCGAGTTTGTCTCCGACTTTATTGGCGTTTCTAGGAATCCTCGGTAGTGGCGCAATTTGTGGCACGGCTGTGCATCACTTAAACTCAGATCGCCTTTTCTGCCGTTCTTTCCGCTTTCCTCTCTTTCCACGAATTGGTCTGGAGCCATCAAGTCGGTGTTCAGTGCATCCACCGGTTGTCGGTAGCGCAGGCGTCTCGCCTGCGAGTTCGCCG
>JACQWK010000095.1 GCA_016209525.1 Verrucomicrobiota bacterium | reverse complement strand
TGCCGATTGCAAATCGGCGATACAGCAGATTGAAAATCTGCGCTACGGAGCGCCGGTCTCCGACCCGGTGCGATGGGTTGCCTTCGACCGGCCGGGTCGGGAGACCGGCGCTCCGGTTCTTCAGGTTTCTCCACAACTCTGCCCCGCATTGTGGAACCGAGCGTCCGGCAGGGAGAGTCCGTCCCGCCAAGCCGATTTTGCGGATCACGTTGTGGAGCGGCTCGCCGGGACGGACTCGCCCTACCTTGCGGTTCATGGATACAAGATTCGCTTTCATTGCTTGCGCTAGAGATAGGCTTCTCGGTTCACGAACCCATCCGCAGGGATTGCATTCGCCCAACGATTCATACGTCGAAGAAGGCGCTCGGGTTCCTTCCACTCCTTGGTTGACCCATTCCGAGGATCGAGTTTCGTGGAGAATGAAAATTTCCGGAAACGCCCCGGCGGCAAGGTGCCCAGACCATTGTGATGCCCTTTCAGGGCAATACGTTGAATGGGGCACCGGTCCGAGGACGTTGCCTCCGGCTAGGTTGTTGTGGCCCTTCGGGCAGGCCTGAAAGGCCGATACACCATGTGGCCAAGGGCAATGCCCTCGCAAACGCGGCGGAGTCGGGGCGGAAAGGAAAATCGAATTGCAGCTCGGTGTTTCCGACCCTTTCCCCAATCGCCGATTGACGCTTGCCTTTTCCGGCCTGAAAGGCCATCAACACCCTAGCCGAGGGCGCCACCCTCGGAGAACAAGATCAAGATCAACAAGGAGACTTGCCCTGAAAGGGCGACACAAAATCAAACAAAGGAGTTATTATGCCCCAATCCCTTCACATCCTCACCGCGCACATTGTTTTTTCCACGAAACACCGCGTTCGAAATCTCAACCCGGCCTTGCGACCGAAGCTTTGGGCATACCTGGCCGGCATCTTGCAGAATTTGGAGTGCCAAGCGGTCACCGTCGGAGGGTTCGACGATCATGTCCACATCCTCTGCAACATGACCAAGAAGCACGCCACCATGAAGATTATGGAAATCGTCAAGAAGGAATCATCGAAATGGATCAAACAACAAGACCCCGGTCTCGCCGATTTTCATTAGCAGGATGGATATGGCCTTTTCAGCGTCAGCGCCTCACACGTCGAGGCGGTGCGAAAGTACATTCTGAATCAGGAGGAACACCACAAGCGAATTTCTTTCAAGGAGGAGTATTTGCGAATCCTGAAGAATAACCGCGCCGATTTCGACGAGCGGTATTTGTGGGATTGAGCTTGCGTGGTCCTGTGTCGCCCCTTCAGGGCGAACGACTATTCCGGTCCGCGTCCGAGGGCGTTGCCCTCGGTTACATTGTGGCGGCCCTTCAGGCCGGCCCGAAGGGCCATCACAACCTAGCCGAGGGCAACGCCCTAGGATTTGCGGGGGGAAATGATTATTTGTCCTGTCGGGGCGACACAATCGTCGTTTTGTCGTCCAGGTTCTTCCGCGCAAGGGACAGACGGTCCCGAATCTCCGTGTCCTCCGGATTAGCCTGTCGTAACCGTTCCAAATGGAACACCGCCGCGAACCAATTCGCGCTCATCTCCGCCATCGCGGCCTGATTCTTGTGCCACGGCGCCGCATCGGAAACCGGTTGCACACTCTCTGGGCTTTCACTCGCGACGGCGGAAAACTCGCGCTCCAAGACATCCGGAGTCGCGCGGACCAAACCGCCCGCAGCATCCAGCTTGTGGGCCGTCGCCAACAGCGCCACTCGGTTGATCGTCGAAAGTGGCCGGGGGTCCGGACGGCACTCTACATTCCAGACCGAGCCGTCCAGCACTCCCACCACAACGGTGGCTCCGTCCGGTGTGAAACGAACCGAAGTGACTGGTGCGCCAAACAGGATGGGCGGACCCAGCAATTCCCCGGTCGCGACTTCCCAAAATCGCAAGGTGTGATCATTTCCCCCAGTCGCCAAATACCGTCCGCCCGGAGCAAACGCGGCGCACCGGACCATGGCCTCGTGTCGAAGCGCCGGCCCCGCCGAAAGCCTCGTCGCCGCATCCCAGAGGCGGGCTGTGTTATCCTCGCCAACAGTGACGATGATTCGGCCAGACGGTGAAAAGACTGCTTCGCGCACGCCGTCGCCATGCTCCATGTGAGGCGGCATCAATTGTCCCGTGTCCGCATCGATCAGGATGGCGGCCCTCGGTTCGATCTCCTCATCGGTAAACGCGGCCACAACACTTCGGCCGTCCAGGCTGAATTGCAGTCCGTTCACTTGTCCGGGCTTCTGCACAGGATTCCTGACGGCAGAATTCGACACGACATCCCAAACTTGAACTCGTCCGAGCCCGCCGGTAACGACGCGACGACCGTCCGGGCTCCACGCAATGGCGGAAAAGCTGTCGTTCGTCTGCGTTGGAAAAACCGTCTTTTTTTCCACGGCGATGGAAATGATCTCCAACCAAGCGGGTTCGCCGCAGGCGGCGAGCCGCGTTTGATCCGGACCGAACTCGAGCGCCCGCACAGCGCCCTTCACCGAGAAGTGGGCGAGTTCGCGCCCGGTGCGCACCTCCCAAAGGCGAATCGCATCGTTGGGTGCAGCGGCGGCGACTTTTTCGTTCACCCTGTCCCAAGCGATCACGGCACGGCTCGAAACAGGGATCGACACGCCGGCTTCCACGCGGTTTGAATTGAGTCGATAAAATCGCCAGGTGTTGGAGGTTTCTGAGGCGGCGAAAGCCAAGCGATCCGCGCTATAGACAAGCGGCACATCCAGGACACCGCGAGCGACGAGCGTCTGCGGCGCGGCTCCGAGATCCCAAATGCGCACCAAGCCACCCGCGCTGGCGGTGGCGAGCCATCTTCCGTCCGGGCTGAACACCAGTGCAGTCACCAAAGCGGCGTGCGGGAGCGCGGGGCCGATTTGGCGCCGGTCGCTCCGTCGCCAAAGCCTGACTTGATAATCAAACCCGCCTGTCGCCAACACCTGTCCATCCGGACTGAACGCCACGCAGCGCGCTCCGTTCTCGTGATTGAGCTGAGGTTGCAAAGGGTCCAACGTCTGGGCGTCCCAAAGCCGGGCGCTTCCGCGAAAACATGCGGTGGCAATCGCCGAACCATCCGGGCTGAACACGCCGCTGAAGAGCACCCCCGGATGCGATAGGTTTCCCTTAAAGCCAAAACTCTCCGCTTCGATCAACCGTCCCTGATCTTGATCCGTCAGCAAAATCCACGCGCCATCCCGGCTGAACACCGGTTGAAAGTAAGATCCGAACCGATTGGCGGGAATCGAGTCTCCGACAGCGCGTCCCGTGGCAAGATCCCAAAGGAACGCGCGCCGGCTCGATTGAATGCTGAGCAGCCGCTCTCCGTTCGGACTAAAGCCAAGCCACTCGCAAGTATCTTCAAGTTCAATCGGCGCTCCAACCTCGCGGCCATCGACCGTGTTCCAGAGCCGGATCGTCTTTCCCCCGCTCGCCGCGCGGAGGCCATCCTGGCTGAAGGCTCCCGCCGGGCCGCAAGGACCACCCACGGGCAGCGGCTTTGCGGCGTCGGCGACCAAATCCCAAATCCGCGCGAACGGCGGCCTATCCATGAGTTCCAACGCCCAACGTCCGTTCGAACTGAAATGAACTCCAGTGATGGGGGCGTCGCCCGTGAACAGCGCGGGGCCTTTCTCCAGTTCGGCGGTCTTGATCCGAAATAACCGAGGCCGCGCCGCTCGAAGCTTCACCGCGAGGTTCTCGCCATCGGCGGAAAAATGGAGTTCCATGGGCGATCCGCGAACGTCCCAGGCTCGCATCGGGCGCGGCGAGAATGCGGAGACCAAACCGAGCCGGAGACGCAGGCCGGCTTGGCGGTCGGGAAACTCGTCGGAAATGCGGAGCGCTTCCGCCAGAGAATGGAGGCTGTTGAGCGCATCCGCGCGAAGGGCCAAGCCGGCGCTTTCTCGGACCCCTACGCTGGACAATCTGAGCGAGGTTTTCGCGAGCTTGGCGTTCCGCCGCGAGCCGGATTCCGCTTCACCCACTTCCAGCCGTGTTCCCAAGGACTGCCCGGTCGCGCCCGAATCGGTTTGCCGTCCACCCACCGTCCCAGTTCTTCCACCAGTTCCGCCGCCGAGCCATACCGCCGGCCAGGATTCTTCTCGAGGCATTTGAGGCAGATAACCTCGAGGTCGTGGGGAATCTGCGGTTTGCGATTTGCGATTTGCGACTTTGGATTAGGCGAGTGACGGCCGGCATCTCCTGTTGCGGTCAAATCGTAAATCGCAAATCGTAAATCGCAAATCCGTGAGGGCGGGATCGGTTCTTCCTCGACCACCTTCCGAAGAAGGGCCGGAGTGCTGTCGGCAAGAAACGGAGGACGGCCGGCGAGCATCTCATAAAAAAGGGCGCCGATGGCGTACACGTCCGTGGCGGTCGTGATATCGTGTTTGCGCCCGGCGGCCTGCTCCGGCGACATGTAGGCCGGCGTTCCGAGGATGGCCCGCGACAGCGTCAGATCGCTGTCCTGGTCGAGCACTTTGGCGAGGCCAAAATCGGTCAGATGCGGTTCGCCTGCGGAATCGAGCAGGATATTCGTCGGCTTGATGTCGCGGTGAAGGATTCCACGCTCTGGCGCGTACTGAACGGCGCGAGTGATCGCCAGGACCAGGCGGACCGCCGCTTCCGGCCCGATCCCGCCTTTTCGCAGAACCTCCGCCAGCGTGGGGCCTTCGATGAGCTGCATGGAAAAAAAATGCCAGCCGCTCCATTCGCCGACCTCAAAGAGGGGGACGATGTTGGGATGGTGCAAACCCGCCGCCGTTTTCGCTTCCAGACGAAACCGCGAGAGCACTCGAGGCGAGGCGAGTTCACCGGCCGCCACCACCTTCAGCGCGACGAGCCTGTCCGGCGCCTTTTGCCGCGCCTTGAACACGACGCCCATCCCGCCGCGCCCCAACTCGCCGAGCAGTTCATAACCGGCGAACTCACGTCGGATGAGCAAGCTGGCGGTGGATTCCAATTCCGCGAGCGATTCACCCGCGGCGTTCAGGGTCCTGAGCACGGTGGAGAGCAGGCAACGGGCGCAAAAACCGTTGTTGGCGCCGCTGGCCAACGAAGCTCCACAGCGTACGCAATGGGCGCCCCGCACGTCCGAATTCATCTTCACGCTATCTGATTATGAATGACCCGTCCGGAGGCTCGGGTTTCGCGAGATTCAGGCCGCCAGCAATTCGATCAACCTGCGGATCTCTTCATCGACCTCCTCCAGAGACTGCACGGTGTGGGCGATTTCATCGCGGACAATTTCCGCGTAGCGGCGGCGCAACCGATGAATCGCCGATTTCACGGCGGACTCCGAGAGCCCTAATTGGGCGGCGGTTTCGGCGTAAGCGGACGGAACGGCATCAGTCTCCAGATAGATTTTAAGGCATTCGTACCGTGGGCCATTGCCCTCACGCTCCATCTCCTGCCGCAGACGCCCCAGAGCGTTGGCCGCCACCGTTTGCGCCCAGCTTCGGTCAAAAACGGTTTCCGGCGATGCTGTGGCTTCGGGCTCAAGAACGTAACGTTCCTCCGGATTGAGTTCGTCCCACGACAAGAACCGGCATCCGCCGCCGCGCTTCAAACGATGGGCGTCGCGCCATTCATTGGCCAAGAAATGCTTCATGGCCGCGACCAAAAATCCGCGAAAGCGGCCTTTATCCGGGTGAGCACTCTGAAGCAACGTCCGCCGGTCCAAAAGTCGGACGAAAAACTCCTGGGTCAGGTCTTGCGCCTCGTCCTGCCCGTATCCTCGGCGGCGCACGAACGCATAGAGGGGATACCAGTACGTCCGGCAGAGCAACTCCAATGCGCGCTCGCCATCCGGTGACGCCCCGGCTTCAAGGACGACGCTCCAATGGGTCGTGCGAAAATCGACCGCACGCTGCTCGATTGGATTCGACCAGCAATTCTCATTTTGATGACAGGCACGACCTGCGACCCGCTTGTAGTCCCGGCTTTAGCCGGTTTTCTCGCGCTGGCCGGCTAAAGCCGGGACTACATACGGGTCATAATGAGAATTGCTGGATTCGACTGGTCCACGCGCTCTGAGTAGCTCAGCCTGCTCAACAGAAAATCACGCTCTGCGCCCTCGTCCCGAGCCGCCAGCCGTGAAACCACTCGCTTGTGCTATCCACCGACCGCGTTTTTCACAGCCGACTGCCTTCCATTCCCACAATTGAAGGCTAGCCAATCCCCTCGAACCTGACAAGACTTTTGGCTCCGCGGGGAATTGACGGTGCATCCCCGGAGTTGTTACCGATTCGAAGTTGTGGCGGGCGTCTCGTCTGTCGTAGCGGGTGCGCGTTTCCTCCCCCGGCGCGGGCCGCAAATCTCGAACTCGTTCTCAGTTCCACACAGCGCGGCGCCGCCGCAACCAAACAGGGTGGGGCGAGACTCCTGTCAAGCCCTGGCATTATTTCGGGCAAAGAAGTCAGTGCTCGACGGGAGTCTCGCCCCACCCAACTCGCTCGCAGCCCGCGAACATTCTCGAGGAGGTTAAGGCTAAGGCTTAGCCAACAACTTCCCCACTTCAGTTTCCAGGGCTTCGCCTCGCAGGTTCGTCGCCACAATCTTGCCTCCTCCGTCGAGCAAGTAAGTGGCGGGGATGCTGAGAATGCCGTACTTTTCGGCCAGCTTGTTTTCCCAGCCTTTGCCATCGAAGAACTGCTGCCAGGTCACGCCTTCTTTCTTGATGAAACTCGCGAGGGCCTTCTCGTCCTTGTCCAGGCTGATTCCAATGATCTCGAAGCCTTTGTCGTGATACTTCTTGTAAGTATTCAAGACATTCGGCAGTTCGCCAATACACGGACCGCACCAGGTCGCCCAGAAATCGATCAACACGACTTTGCCTTTGCAGTTCGCGATGGACAGCGGTTTGCCCGCAGTGTCCTTTTCCTCGAAATCCGGAAACGGGGCGCCCACGACGAGAGTCTCTTGCATCTTTTTCGCGTTCTGCTGTTTTTGGATCGACCCGATGAGCTTATCCACGTTCTTGCCTTGCGTGGTTTCCGGGAAATCGGTCTTGAGCTGCTTCGCCAATTCCAGACCTTTCTCGGCATTGTCAAGCACCTGGACGTAGAGCAAGGCCTTCATAAGAAGGATTTGCGCGACATCGTCGGTTTTTTCGCCTTTGTGCTGTGCCAGAAGAGCGTCAAACTTCTTCAGGTCCTCACCCAAATCGGTTTCCGATTTCTTCCCCTCGCGCAGTTTGTCTTGAATTTGCGAGACTAAGTTCTGGAGTTCACCTTTCGCGTCGGCTTTCTCAGCCGCAACACCGACTCGGCCGAAAGCGAGCAACGAGGCTGTAAGAATGCCGAAAAGCAGCATGGTCTTCATGGGCAGGCGAGTTTGGATTTTCATATTGGCTCAAAAGTGACAAACTGCCGCGATCAGGCCAGCACGGCGGCATGATAGCAAGAGAAATTGTCGGCTCATTTCGACTTTATCTGGGTCCAGATCTCGTCGTAGAGGCGCACCTTGTCCCCGACGTCTTCGAGGAATTCCAGTTTCGAAATGACCTGCGGCGGGGGGTAAATAGCGGGATTCTTCAAGTCGCCCGGATTGATGAATTCAAGGGCCGCTTTGTTCGGGGTGGCGAATTGGGTGAAGTTCGAAATCCGTGCTCCAACTTTCGGATCGAGGACAAAGTTGATGAACTTTGCCGCCAGGTCCGGGTGCGGAGCCTTGGCGAGTATGGCGAGAGTGTCCTGCCAAATCTGGCTGCCCTCCTTGGGAATGACATACAGGGTTTCCTTGTCTTCACTCATGCCGCGGGCAGCCTCGCCGCTATAAACGATCGCCGCCTTGGCCGTCTTGGCCAGAACCTTATTCTTGCCGCCCACGCTGCCGTCGAAACTAAGGCACCGCTTCTTTGAGGCCAGGATCAGGTCGCGGGCCTCTTTAAGTTCATTCGCGACCGTGCTGTTCAGACTATATCCCTTGAATTTCAGCGCGGCGCCAATCAGGTCGCGAGGACTATCAATCAAAACGAACGCGCCGGGCTGGAGTTGAGGATCGAATACCAGCCCCCACGTGGCCGGAAGAGGTCTCCCTTTGGTTGGGCGGACGTACATTCCCAACGTGCCCCATTGATACGCCGCAGTGTATCTGTCGCCTCGGTCGTACGGGGGGTTCCGGAATCTTTCATCCAAATTCTTCAGATTGGGAATGCGTGCGTGGGGCAACGGCGCCAGCAAGCCCCGGCGGATCAGCGCAGCGACCCGATGGTCTGGAGGCACCACGACGTCATAGACCGATGCGCCGCCGCCCTGGAGTTTCGCCATCATCGCGGCATCGTCCTCGTAAAGGTCGATCTTCACTTTGCAGTCGAATTGTTTCTCGAAGTCGGCCACGACGGCGGGATCGATGTATTCGCTCCAGATAAACAGGTTTAACTGGTTCTGAGCAGCCTCGGTCGAAATCTGCACGCCCCCCAGCCAAAGCAGGAAGCTCATGGCCACCGCGCCGCTCGGAGGCTGGCTGAAGAATCGCAGCAGCCGACGCAAGGAGGCTTTAACTGAAGAGCGTCTGAGGTATTGGTGAGCCAATGCAGGGCGGGCTTCCAGCCTGCCTCCTCCGGACGATCTCGCAGAGAAGTCAGAGGTAGGTGAGATACGTGCCAAGGGCTGCAGCAAGCTCTTCATCCTCTCCCCGCGAGGAACGAGTCGGGAGAGGACAGAGGAGAGGGGGAACCAACAGAAACGCACATCCTCTCCCCAACCCTCTCCTCCATCCGATGGAGAAGAGGGAGGATTCGAGGAGCTCGATGAATCCCTGATGCTTGGCCTGGTTCTTAAATAGGTTCTTGACGTGATATTTGGGAGTGAAGTGGCGCTTATCATCGGCTTCATCGCAAACGATTTTAGGCCCTTCCCCGGCGTTGAAGCAAGGCCACCGTCAGCGTGGCCAGCAACGAGACCAGGACAATCAGCGTGGAAAGCGCATGGATGTCCGGGGTGAGGCCGCGCTTGACCGAAGCATAGATCAGGATCGGCAGCGTGGTCGATCCCGGTCCGCTCGTGAAAAAACTTACTACGAAATCGTCCAGACTGAGGGTGAACGCCAGCATGCCTCCGGCCATCACCCCCGGCAACATGAGCGGAAACGTGACCCGCCAAAAGGTCTGCCACGCATTCGCTCCCAGGTCATGGGCCGCTTCTTCCAAGGCCGGATCGAGCCCTGCCAGCCTGGACCGGACAACGATCGCGACAAAAGGGATTTGAAACGTGACGTGGGCAAAAATCATGGTTGTGAGCCCCAATTGAAACAAGCCCAGCCACTGACGGATGATCGAAAAGAATAGCAGCAACGAAACCGCCATCACGATGTCTGGGACGAAGACGGGCAAATACAAAAGCCGGGAGAAAAACCGCCGTCCCGGAATCTCGTAACGACTCAGGCCGAATCCTGCCGCAGTCCCGATGGCTGTCGCGATCAGAGTGCTGCAGATCGCCAGGGCCAGCGTATTCTTCGCCGCCTCCAGGGCTTGGCTATTGTCCAAGAGCGCGCGATACCATTGCCACGTGAAACCCTGCCAGCCCAGACCGTGACGCGACGTGTTAAACGAGAAGACAATCACCACCGCGATGGGCGCGTAGAGGAACGCATACAGTAGCGCGGCGACACCGTAGAGCCATCTGGAATGGGTACTCACCATCGGACGGAGGCCTCAGAGAAAACTGTTGAGTAATTCATAGCCAAATCGACATAGACCATGCCCGGCCCCCTCACCCCATCCTTCTCCCCATCCGATCGGGAGAGATGACATGAAGGCCGGGTGAGGGGTTTTAACCTGCTTTTGAACTCATTTGTCCCAACTCATACGATTTCCAAGTTCTGATCAGCAGTCTTGCGGGTGAAAAGCCAAAGTCCTGCGAGAGCGACCGCCAAACTCACCAAGGCAACAGCGGACCCAAACGGCCAATCCAGCCCCGGACCAAACTGCTGCTGAATCGCATTGCCAAGCATGGCGGTTTTGGCACCGCCGAGCAGGTCGGGGATCACGAATTGGCCTGTGGCCGGCAGGAACACGAGAATCAGGCCGGCGATCACTCCAGGTTGAATCTGCGGCAAAACTCCATGACGAAAGACCTGAAATCGGTTCGCACCCAGGTCCATCGCGGCTTCTGCCATGCTCCAATCCAGCTTCTCGACCGAGGCGTAAAGGGGCAGCACCATGAACGGCAAAAAGTCGCAGACCATGCAGAGATAGACGGCGAACGTCCCGGGATAAAGCGCTTCATCCGGCCCGATCACTCTCAGCCACACCGCCAATTGCGTGATCCAACTCCCCGGACCCAAGAGCATTTGCCACGCATACGTCCGGATCAGGAGGTTGGTCCAGAAAGGAATCACCACCAGCGTCAAGGCCAGTTGCTTGAAGGGTTTGGAGAGTTTGGCAATGAAAAAGGCAAGCGGCAAGCCGGCCGTGAGACACAACATCGCCGTGCCCGATCCTAAGACAAAGCTGCGAAAGAGAATGATCGGGTAAAGAGGATCGAATCCCAAAAGCCCAAAGCCGGCGAGTCGCCGGTAATTTTCCAGGGTCAACGGGCGATCAACCGTTCCGTCCTCTCCCCGAGACAGGAAACTCATGGCAGCGATGATTCCCAGCGGGATGAGGAAAAAGAGAATTAGCCAAATGAAACCTGGGCCGAGACTCGCGGCCGCACGGATGGACAATCTGCCTCGGGTGATGGCTTCGCCGCGGTGGATCTGGCTCTGACTAGTCATCCAAAAGCACCAATGCATCCCAAGGAAGCTGGACGGTCGCCCGGTCCCCAATCTGAAAAACTGGCGGACCCGACCTGGCATTCATGACCCACGCGTTGAGCAAACCTCCCGGAGTTTCGAGCCGATATTGAGTTTCCGATCCGGTGTAAACGAAACCGCTCACCCTCACGGGAAAACTGTTCACTTCTCTTCGCTCCGTAAATGCGAGAACACGAACCTTTTCGGGTCGAATGGCCAGGGTGCAAGATTGACCGAGTTGGAGAGGACGAGCCGATTGGCCGAGTTCCACTCGAACTTCGCCGAGTTCTGTCCGCACCATGAAATCCCGCTCCGAGCAATGCCGCACAGTGCCTCTCAACAGATTGCAGGCGCCGATGAACTGGGCCGCGAACCGCGTTCGCGGCCGCTCATAGACTTCCTCCGCGGCCCCCAATTGCGCCATTCTTCCGGCGTGCATGACACCGATTCGGTCACTCATCGCCAGCGCTTCCTCCTGATCATGGGTGACGTAAATGAAGGTGATGCCAAGACGCCGCTGCAAAGCATGGAGTTCGACCTGAAGTTCTTTTCGCAGTTTCAAGTCGAGAGCTCCCAACGGCTCGTCCAGAAGCAAGACTTGCGGCTCATTCACGATGGCGCGAGCGAGAGCCACGCGCTGTTTTTGGCCGCCCGAAAGCTGAGAAATCCGCCTTCCCGCGAGCTCCGAAATCCGCACTGTCTCCATGATGCTCCCGACACGTTCCTCGATTTGTTTCCGAGCCATTCGTTTCATGCGCAGACCAAACGCGATATTCTCCCGCACGTTGAGGTGAGGAAATAACGCATACGACTGAAAGACGGTGTTGACCGGACGCTGGTGGGCTGGAGTGTGTGTGGCTTCCAGTCCGTTGATTGAAACCGTGCCGGCATCGGGCAAATCGAGCCCGGCGACGAGCCGCAGGAGCGTGGTCTTTCCACAGCCGGACGGGCCAAGCAGAGAAAAGAATTCTCCCCGTCGAATCGACAAGCTAATGCCCGCGACAGCGGAAACAGGGCCGAACTTGCGGCTGACGTTGTGCAGTTCGACCGCGGGAATCTCCGCTGTCGTCTGCTCTCCGGAAGGGCCAGCCGCACGCTCGGCGCTCACTTGCACGGCGAAAGCCTGTAGCATATTGAGGAGCGGTGACGATCAAAAAAATCGGCGCTCATGATCCGTAGCCGCCGACGTGAGGAGGCGGACCGTGATTGCAGAGCGCTTAATGAGCTCAGCACGGGGCCGACGCCCCTCACCCGGCCTTCGGCGACCCTCTCCCCATCCGATGGGGAGAGGGCTGGGGTGAGGGGCTTATTTCATGTCGAGCTATTCATTCCACGGCGAATTTCCTTGCGTCTGATCCTGGAATCTCACGGGATACGATCATGAGCGCGCGCAAAGTTATCGTGATCACGGGAGTGACTCGAGGTCTGGGCCGGGCCATGGCGCTGGAGTTTATTCGAAGAGGCCACCACGTCGCGGGCTGTGGGCGCACGCGAAAGGACATCGAAAAACTCCGGGCTGCGTTCCCAAGCCCTCACTCCTTCGCGGTTCTCGATGTGTCTTCGGATCGAGAAGTGAAATCGTGGTCCGAACACGTTCTGTCGGCCCATGGCCCTCCGGACCTTATCTTGAATAACGCGGCTCTGATCAATCGAAACGCCCAATTGTGGGACATCGACGCGGAAGAGTTTGCGGCAGTGATCGACGTGAATATTAAGGGAGTGACGAACGTGATCCGTCACTTGATCCCGCCTATGATCAAGCGAAACAACGGCGTGATCGTCAATTTCAGTTCGGGCTGGGGTCGGTGCGCGAGCGCCGAAGTCGCACCGTATTGCGCCACGAAGTGGGCAATTGAAGGTTTGACACAAGCGCTCGCGCAAGAGCTGCCTGCGGGAATGGCGGCCGTGCCGCTGAATCCAGGAATCATCAACACTGAAATGCTCCAAAGTTGCTTCGGCTACTCAGCCGCATCTTACCCAACTCCGGAGGAGTGGGCCAAAAGCGCCGTTCCTTTTCTGCTCTCGTTGAACCACCGACATAATGGCCAACCTCTTACGGTGCCCGGGGCACACGAGTGAACCTCGAAAGAGCGATTGGATCCACGGAAGATACAAACCGAAAGAAAACTGCGGAGGTTGTGAAAACAGGTCCTGCTCACCTTGCGGGTGAGGATAGCCTCAGAGCTTCTGCTCCCGTGCAATTACGCTGGCCCTGCTCGTGCAGTCCGACGGGTCCTTCCCCCTGCCTTTTCCCCAAGGGCGAGGGAGGTATCTCCATGGCGAACCGCGAGTAGCTGAATTGAGTTCCCTCTCCCTTGAGGGAGAGGGTCAGGGTAAGGGTGAGCGCGCCGGAGAAGTCCGTTGCGCTTGGGTTTGCCAACCATTCTCCCTCACCCCGGCCCTCTCCCGCTGGGAGAGGGAGGCATCTCCGTGATGAACCGCGAGCGGCTGAATTTGTTCCCGCTCCTTGGGGTGAGCGGATGAACCATTGGAGCCTGTCTGAAAAACTGTTGTTGGGTAGCTCAGGCTACCAGCCTGTGCCGTCCGGCAACCTGCCGGACGGAACGGGTGCAGCGTCGAAGAACAATCGTGCCGTTTGTTTCCTTGCGACAGCCGCTCCCATATTCCGGTCGGCAAGTTGCCAACCGGGGCGGGCATGTTGCCCGCGCCACCCAATTTTCAAACACATTCCTCGCCAAAGAAAAGGGCGCGCCTTCCGGCGCGCCCTGTGCGAAATACCGCCCAAGCTGATTTCTGGCCTTATGGGGAAACCGCCCGATAGAACCGTTGTTCGATGCTTCCCGCATCTTCGTCCAGCAACCGCCCGCGCC
>JACQWK010000094.1 GCA_016209525.1 Verrucomicrobiota bacterium | reverse complement strand
GCGCTCGTTTGGTGGGCGTATCTCCTGCAAACCGTGATTCTTTTCATCGGGTATGGCCTCTCGCCAATCTTAATTGGATTTCTCGCATTCCAAAGTCTGCACGAAGCAGGACGAAGATACTTTTTGAATTTGGTCGGCGTCATGTTATGGCCGTTGGGTTGGGGTGTAGCGGGGCTCGTGACGCAGAGCATGATTGATTTTATGACAGACCGGACTTTCCTCCACTCCAATCCAATCATTGGTGGCGACCTTTATTCATTTCAGAATCTGATGGGAGTCGCGTTCCTGGCAATTTGGTTGATCTTCAGTACGATCGCAGCTCCAGTAGTCATTCAAAAAGCCATAGCAACCGGAGCCCTTGCTGCTTCACAATTATTGAGCGGTGGTTTTGCGGCGGGGCGCGCCACGGTCGCAGCCGGCGCGACGACGCTAGCCAATGTAGGAACCGGCGTATCGAGTGTTGGTGGTGCAATCACTGCCGGAGTGACCAGCGCCGCGACTGCATTGGAATCCCTCGGTGCGGCTTCTTTGAACGGCGGCTACGGTGGAGGTTCTTTGATTGGCTCGTTATCCGACATGCAGGCAGTTGGGCATCGTCGGAGACAGCCCGCACCAACTAGCTTTCCGGCAGATGATCCGACGGGCGACAAAACGGTTGCACAGTTAATCCGTAAAACGCGGAATCCGTATTTGCCGCGAAGCTAAAAGCAATAGCGATTCAACGATTCTGGCAACACACGTCTTCTGCTAAGTTTTAAGATGACGTGGAGGCGGTAAAGGGAAAGGGTGATGCTGGGGGTCCGCCTCGTACCGTTCGATACCTTCCCAATATTCCATTTCTCCCATCGGTAGTGATTCAGCAATGTCCTTTTTCCATTCGGGCGTTGCGTCGGGAAAAAACTGACGAGAATGCGAAAGGCTTCTGGCGACGAATCTTGGTCGCTTCGGCCGATTCCCGATGACTACCAAGATCGCAAGCACCGTTCCGATTCCCATGATGACCAGAAATTCCATAATCAAACTTTAACACATTGGCTCCGCATTTCATCCAGTGGCAGCCCACTTTGGGGGATTCTCGCAGAAAGCCGGTCTAACGTGTTCGCCGTCACGCGCACCACGAATTCGTCAAGCAGGGATTGCGGATCGTCGAGTTCTTGCGGAAAAACTTCGCGGTCCATTGCGGCCTTTGCGGCTTCGTGATATTTCTCCAAAGGAACAATTCGGACATCTTCGTTGACCTGGCCCCAAAAAATTTCCAGCGGATCGTTTGAAGCCCACCACGGATATCTGTACTTGGCCTTGGCTTTTGCGATTGCCTTCTTCGCGTCTTCGCTGTTGACGGTCTGTTGCCGCCCTTGCGCGGGAAGCGGCACGATATTGGCCGGAGTCACAGCATCGGCAAAGATAACCTTTTGGGCCATGTTGGCCGAATGCTGGTCGCGCAAGTGGCCGTAAGTTTTCATCGCCAGCGCCCCGCCGTCTTTGTGTCCAAGCCAGCGGCTGACGGTCGGAATGTCCACGCCCGATTCGATGCAGCGGGTCGCAAATAGGTGGCGCAAGTCGTGATGAGTAAGCCGCGAGATCCCGATTTTATTGCAGGCCGAATTGATTGCGCCCTGGCACTCCTTGATCTGCATTACCGGATTCGTCAAAAATTCCACTTCTTCACGGTCCTCGCGCAGACGTTCGAGCAAGCGCCGCATGTCAGGAATCATCGGAACGCGGCGGATCTCCCAATTCTTCGTGCCGGTGGCCGGGTCACCTAAAACTGTGATTTCGCCCTTATCAAAATCACAGTCGCGGCCGGAAACGCGGGCAGCTTCACCTTTCCGACAACCGCTGTAAGTAAGGAATTCGACCATGTCCGCACAGCGATGGTTCCAGCCGCCGTCGTTCTTGCGGATCGTGTTCACGAGCTTCAGGAAATTTTCGTGGCTCGGAAGCTGAAGATGCTTCTGCCGGACGCGAACTCGCTTGATTTGTTTGGCGGGATTGTCGTAGCGAGCGCCTGCCTCCAACGCAACGTCAAGGATCAGCCGAAGCGTTCCAGCCGTATTGTTGAAATTGGAGGGGGCCGCCTGTTTGGAAAAACGCCCAGCCCACTCTAAACAGTCAGCCTTCGTGATATGACGCACGTCCAGCGTTTTGAGGTCGGGCCAAGTTTTGAGGAGAGCCTTGATTCGTTCGTGTCGGTATTCCTTACTGCGCTCCTTCAGCGAAACATCGGCATCGAGACGCTGCTCGTAGGTCTTGAGTGCTTGCTCGAACGTCATCTTGCCGCGCGCAGTCGCCTGAACAGCTTCGGCGCGGTGGCGTTCCTGTTTTAGGAAATCGCCGAGCCGAAGCTGCGCCACAGTCATGCGATCTGTCTTGAGCGATTTCCAAATCAACTTGCCCGCGACTCGGACTCTGGCATAGTAACCCCCTGATGCCGCGTTGCGGACCAGATTCGCAACCGGCGTTTTTTGCCATTGCTGCGAGTCTTGTTCTGTTTTGCTCGCCTTCATGCAAACAGTATAGAAGAGCAGTATAGAAAAGTCAAATTGGCGATGCGCAAAAGCAGCGTAAATCCAACGTAATAAATAGGTTGGAAGGGTGGCTGAGTGGTTGAAGGCACCTGACTCGAAATCAGGCGTAGGAGCAATCCTACCGGGGGTTCGAATCCCCCCCCTTCCGCCAGTTTATTCCGCTCTTTACGACCCAAGAAGCGTGGTTGAACATTCACAGATCGCTCTGGACGCCACTTTTATGGGCGGTAATGATAGCAGGAAGCGCTGCCATGAAAGCCCGTGTGAGCTCGGCCAATCTGAAGCCGGAGGAGTTGCTGACGTTTCTTGGCGCTCTCTACTCGGCGGTCGTCTGCGATGTCTTGGATGCAATGGGCTACCGCCAGCAGGCGATGCACAGCGAAGTCCGACCCTTGACTCAAGCGCGGAGCGTCTTTGGACTCGTCCGCACGGCGCGCGCCGTGCCGATGAGCGCGATTCCGCATGAACCCTACAAACTCCAGATGGCCGCGGTGGATTCCCTGACACGAGGCGACGTGCTGGTAGTCGATGGCCAAGACACACGCGCCTGTGCGTTTTGGGGTGAACTCCTCACCACTGCCTGCCGGCGCAAGGGCGTGCACGGAGTGGTCATGACCGCTTGCACGCGCGACATGTGGAAAATCAATAAGTTGGACTTCCCGGTGTTTGGCATCGGTTATCATCCGGCTGATGATAAAGGTCGGCTGGAGGTCGTGGAAGCCGGCCAACCCGTCACGGTCGGTGGCGTGAGGACGAAACCGGGAGACTATCTCATCGGCGACGAAGACGGTGTGGTGATCATTCCAGGCGAAGTCTCGGACGAAGTCATTCGGCGCGCGCGCGAAAAGGTGTCCGGCGAAAATCTGGTGCGCAACGCGCTGGCCGCGGGCATGCCCGTGGGAGAGGCCTTCAAGAAATTTGGCATTTTGTAGTTTCGTGATGCAGCATCGCGTTCGGAATGAAACATCCCGCCGGAAAGATTTCGACCACACGATCCCCTCTCCGGTCCTGCGGACACCTTCTCCCCGTCGGACGGAGAGAAGGAAGCGAGAAGGGCACGCGTTTCATTCCGATCGTGTCCTGCTCTGATGCATAAACGCGTCCTTTTTGCCGGCTTGTTCCATGAGACGAACACTTTTGTGGAGCAACCGACCCGTTTCTCCGATTTCCAAGTGCTGCGCGGTGAGGAATTGTTGGGCTGCGCCGGAGACAGTTCGCCGTTGGGAGGCGCTTTGGAGAGTGCGCGGCGATTGGGTTGGACGGTTATCCCGGTCGTGGATTTTCGCGCTCCGCCTGGAGGCGTTGTCGAAGACGAGGTCGTCGAAGTATTTTGGCGTGAGTTTCGCCGAACTGCCGAGCCGCAACTCGAAGCACGGCTCGACGGAATCTTCCTGGTGCTCCACGGAGCGATGGTTTCCCAGTCGGTTCTTGACGTGGAGGGGGAAGTCCTGGCCAGGATTCGGCGCCTGCCAGGAGCCGCCGAATTGCCGGTCTTCGGCGTCTTCGATCTCCATGCAAATTTCACGCAATGGATGGCCGATCATTCAAATGGCCTCATCGCCTACCGCGAGAACCCGCATACCGACGCGCGCGAATCTGCACAAAGGGCGGTGACGCTGCTGGGGAAGACCTTCGACACTGGGAGAATCCCCAAGACATATTGGTCGCATCCACCGATCATGTGGCCGCCCACAGGAACCGGCACCGCAAGCGAACCGATGCTCTCGTTGGAAAGATTGGCCCGGCAGATCGAGTCCACACACGAGAATATTTGGGCCGTCAACATCCTGGGCGGCTTTTCCTTCGCCGATATTCCCGAGACGGGCGTGGGTTTTTCGGTCGTGACGGTCGGCATCGAGGCCGAAGCTCGGACAATCCTGGCGCAACTCAACTCAATCGCTCTGCAACGCAGGGAACAAGGCTTTGTCATCGAGCCGACGGTCGAATCGGTAATGCCGCAAGTCCTCTCCGTGAATCCCGAAGTGACCGAGGCCAGATCCATTACGGATTACGAATTATGGGTTACGAATTCAGACCTCGGACCGCCGAGTGTGCCGCGACGCCGCGGATCGAAGTCCGAAGCGCCCGGTCTGACGGTTTTGGTCGAACCTTCGGATAATATTGGCGCGGGCGCGCCGGGGGATGGCACAGGGCTTTTGCGCGCTCTGGTCCGATACAAAGCGACGAACGCCGCCATTGCCATCAATGATCCGGAGGCCGTCCAACGGCTGCGGGCGGTTCCCATCGGAACACAGTTGACTACCCCCATCGGCGGTCGAGGCAGCACTCTGGATCCCGGGCCGCTCGAATTGGCCGTCGAATTGGTTTCGCGGAGTGACGGCAAATTCCGACTCGAGGACAAACAGAGCCATTTGGCTTCCATGGCCGGCGATTCATTCGACATGGGGCCGTGCGCGGTCGTGCGCCACGGAGGAATCTTGATCCTGCTCACCAGCCGGAAAACGCCGCCGTTCGACCTTGGCCAATGGCGGAGCCAAGGAATCAATCCAGAGAACCTCTCGGTGATCGGGGTCAAAGCGGCCGTGGCCCATCGCCGCGCTTACGATCCGATTGCGGCGCGCACGGTCTGGGTGGACACACCGGGGCCATGCCGCAGCCATCTCAAAGCGCTGCCTTACCGCCGGGTGCAACGGCCGATTCACCCGTTGGACGAATAGCCGACCAACCGCAATTCTCATTTTGGCCGTAACGCGGACACTCCTGTCCGAAATCTCCTTGTAAATGTGCGGACAAGAGTGTCCGCCTTACGGCTACGAACCGCGTCATTGCCAATATAAAAATTGCTGGCCGGCCAATCTGACCGCTTGATTGCGGGGGCACAAATTCGCCATGCTCAGCCGCGCAGGACGACCTATGAAGACCAGAGAACTAGGCTGGACCGGTGTGAAACTCACCGCAATCGGATTGGGCACTTGGGCGATGGGCGGAGGCGGCTGGGCCTTTTCGTGGGGACCGCAAGACGACGAGGATTCAATCCGGACGATTCATCGGCGTCTGCAATTTCAGCGTGGCGCAGTTGAAACGCATTCATCCGATTCATCCGGTGGCTTCCTCTCAACCGCCCTACAGTATGCTGGCGCGGGACGTGGAACGCGAAGGGTTGCCACACTGCGCGGCCCGGAGCATCGGCGTGATTCCTTACAGTCCGATGCAAAAGGGGCTGCTCACCGATGGTTTCTCGCGAGAACGCGCGGAACGGCTCGCCTCGGATGACCCCCGGAAGCGTGATCCCCAGTTTCAGGAGCCGCTGCTCAGTGCCAACGTCAGGTTGGTGGACGATCTGAAACAAATCGCCGGCCAGAATGGAATGAGCGTCTCGCAGTTGGCAATCTCCTGGGTGCTGCGAAGGCACGAAGTGACGGCGGCCATCGTTGGCGCAAGAAGGCCTGCGCAAATCGAAGAGACCGTCAGCGCCGCGGATCGGATGATTTCCCCGGAGGAAGCGCTGGCCATCGAGGATTTGCTCCGGCGGCGGCAAGCCAGTTCTTAGCCGTATTCACTTTGCTATAGCCGTCCGTTCTTGAATCCAGGCCAAGTCCGTGTTCCTTGGCGAGAAGTCGTAGTGGGCGATTTTCACCCCCAAGGCGGCCGTTCGAAATGTGCGCGGATCACGCCACCGATGCGGCTCGGAGTGTCCATCCGCGAACGCGACGACCCCCGAACGATTGTGGTGAGTCGCCGGGACGTGAAAGAATGTGTCGGGCTCTCGCCCGGGCATCAACACGACGAACGCGGCGGTGCAGAGGTTCTGCGGCGTCACATCCTGGAACAGGAAAATCGAGGCCGGCGCCAGAATCTCGGAAGTCTTGCGCAGCGTCCGGTAGAGCGGGGAAATGTGCCCACCGATAGAAGGCGTTGTGCCGAGGTAGCTGTTCATGGCGTAGCTCCGAATTTGCGGCACTGGCTTGCCTCGATCCAAGACATACGTCGTCTTGTCGGAGGGGCACTTATAGCTGGCGCGGGAACGCAAGTAAGGGGCGAAGGCCGCGTATTTTGGATCCAGGAGGTAGATGTCGTTCGTGAAAGCCGGGATAAACGAATGGTAATCGCCCAGAACCCAGAGCGTGTTTTGCTCGCGGTCGCCCGGTTGCTTGGCGCCGTTCGGCACGGCGGCGTCGTTGTGGTCGGCCGCGTACATCAGCCAGGTAAGTCCGAGTTGGCGCTGGTTATTCAAGCACTGCGTCCGATGGGCTTGGGCTTTGGCCTTGGCAAGGGACGGGAGGAGCAGGCTGGCCAGTACCGCGACGATCGCGATGACGACCAAGAGTTCGATGAGAGTGAAGCCCCTCTGGAAGGAGCGCGGAGCGCCGGTCTCCGACCCGGCGCGTTGGAAGGGTTGAGACCAATCGGCGTCGCGCCGGATCGGAGACCGGCGCTCCGGTTCGGGGAAAGCGTCCAAGCGTTTGGCGCATGCATTGGGACCATGAACCGTAGCCGCCGACGTGAGGAGGCGGATATTGGTTTCAACCACGTTTTCCGCCTCATTACCTCGTCGGCTACGAACGGGTGGTCCATGGAAAGCCTCCAAGCCAGATTTGGCGCGCATTGCGAGCATGAACCTGGTAGGGCTGACCTGCAGGTCAGCCCTACCAGGTTCATGGAGAGGTCGCATGTTGGTCGTTGCTCCGGCCAGCCGCCGACGATGCGCGCTCGTTTTAGAAATCGCGAAAATCGCCATCCATCGGGATTTTGTCCCCAAGCTTCTTGGAAGCTGCCCCTTCGAACACGCGTTCTTTGGCAGGTTCTGGCCGGCCCGGAGCCGCGGGCGATGCGTTGAGGGCATCGCCGGAAGTTCGGGCGACCTGGAGGGCTTTGGCAGATCGGTTCGCCGGCTGGTCACGGAGACCCTCGATTTTTCCCGCTTTTCCGTTGGGGCTGAAGGCTTCGTCGGCTCCGTTCTTGCCAATCACCTTGATCAACTGTTCGACCGCACTCCGCAATTCAACGGCCTGGGCGCTGAGTTCCTCGGAACTGGCCGCGTTGGTTTGCGTCACGCGGTCCATTTGCGCCACGGCCTGATTGATCTGGGTGATGCCGGTGCTCTGTTCCTTCGTAGCCAGGGCGATCTCGGCGACGAGTTCATCCATGCGGCGGGCCTTGGCATAAATCTCGTTCAGACGTTCCGACACCTTGAGGCTGATTTGATTG
This sequence comes from Verrucomicrobiota bacterium, assembly GCA_016209525.1. GTDB lineage: Bacteria > Verrucomicrobiota > Verrucomicrobiia > Limisphaerales > SIBE01 > VHCZ01. The sequence goes on along the minus strand of JACQWK010000094.1, from coordinate 4,696 downwards.
CCGCGCTGGCTCTTTTCAATGGAGTTGGCGATCTTGTTGGCCGTCTCCCGCGCGGCGTTCGCGCTGAGATGCGCCAGATTGCGGACTTCATCCGCCACGACGGCGAACCCCATGCCGGCCTCGCCCGCGCGCGCCGCTTCGACAGCGGCATTCAAAGCGAGGATGTTCGTTTGAAAGGCGATCTCGTCGATCGTCTTGATGATTTTCGAGATTTCGTCGCTCGAGCTGCGGATTGCCTCCATCGCTTCGGCCATGGTTTTCATCTCGCTGGCGCCGGCTTCGGCGGCGACCCGGGTTTCATTGGCGAGTTGTTTGGCGGTATCGGAGTGGTTGGCGGTCTGGCTGACCATGCTGGCCATTTCTTCCAACGCGGCGCTGCTTTCCTCCATCGACGCGGCTTGCTCGCTCGCTCCCGCGGCCAGCGCTTCGCTGGCGGAGCGCATTTGGCTGGTGTTTTGGCCGATCGTTTCGGACACCGTTTTCAAGGGACGCGTGATGGAACGGCTGATGAAATAACAGAAGACGGCAATCACGGCCATCGCGAGAGCCATCATTCCAATGGCGGTTCGCCGATGTCCCTCATAGGATGCGATCCGAGTGGCGAGCAATCCGTCTAACTCTTCCAAAACGACGCTCCACAAATTCGCATTCGCCGTCCTAGTCTTGACCGCAGCCTCTTCGAAACCTGCCGGCGTGATCGCCGGCTTTTCCGAGGCTGCGATTTGTTCCAACAGTTTGAGAAACTCGCTAGCGGCAGTCGTGTAGTCTGCTTCCTTGGGAGGAAGGTTTTTCTGCAAGCTTTCGGAGGTGTTGTAGAAATTGGCGTCCTCATTCAGGGTCGTTTGGACGTCGGCCCGGATGCGGTCGTAGTCCGCTTCCCGCAAAAGCGCGGCTTGGGCAGCAACCGCCGTTCTCTCAGAAACGGTCAAGGTCTGTTTGCTCAGCAAGTCTTCCGCGGCCAACACGATCTTCGCCAGACGATCCTGAGTTTGAGGGAGCGCGAGCAAGGCCATGTCCATCGCGTAATAGCTGTCCAGGTCCGGATCCAGGATGAGATTGGAAGTGTCGCCGGCGTGGGTGATCATGGTCCGGGCGTCCGAGATCAAATGCGCGTGCTGTTCGTTCACGGCACTCGGTTGCAGGGTTGCCAAACGGGCTTTGAGTTCCTGCCATTCCTTCCGAACCTCTTTGGCGCGGAGGTGTTCTCGCTGGCGTTTGGACAGGCCATCTTCGGTGAATTGCAGGGCCGTGCCGATCTTGCGGTCGGTGGTCTCCAAAGCGTCGAAGGCCTTGTCGATTTGCGTCTGAAGCCGAGTGATCCGTTCCAGGTCCGGTTCCTTGCCGCGCAACTGGCGCGAGATGAGCAACTGGTGTTGGGGGAGCAACTCGATCAGATCTTTCAGAGGTTTCAGGTATTGAATGCCCTGCCGCTCCAAGGTCGCGAAGTGAATCGAGTAACTGTCTCCGGAGTTAATCAGCCAAAGACAGATCGCCAGGAGCGGAATGGCGGCGATCAAGTCCATCCAGAGAATTTTGTGGGAGAGTTTGGAGCCGAGTCGTAAGAATTTCATGGGTTGGTGAGTGGGCGGTTTTGGGGAGCGGGAATGATACGGCCAATCCGAGTCGGGGAGGCGGAGAAGCGTATCACAGTGGTTCGGCACAGGTTTTCGCGGACGTGGCCGTCCAAATCGTAAATCGTAAATCGTAAATCGTAAATTCCTGCCCGGTTCATGGAGAGACAGGGGCGGGTTGATTTTGCTCGGTTTTTCCCGAGGCGGCTTTGATCGTCTCCGCCGTCACCACCTGCCCGATGTCCAGAATTGTTTTCACGGCGCCTTTGATCATCGCCATCCCCAGGATGTATTCGGTGTCCAGTTTGGTTCCGAAGTCCGGGGCTGGTTCGATGTCTTGCGCGTTGATATTAATGACTTCTTCAACGACGTCCACGATCAAACCCACGAGGGCGTTCTCAATGGCGGCCAGTTTGACTGAGACAACGATCAAGCAGGTCCGCTCGTTGAATTCCGCTTTCGGAAACTGGAATTTCACCCGCAGATCAATCACCGGAATCACCTTGCCCCGCAGGTTGATGACGCCCTTCACGTAGTCGGGCATTTGCGGAACGAGCGTGATCTCCGGCAATCGGATGATCTCTCGCACTTTGAGAATCTCGATGCCGTAGGATTCCTGGCCGATCGAGAAGGTGAGGTACTTTCCGGTGCCCGCCTTTGCGAGCGTCGCAGCCGAAGTTTGCGCGGGTTCTTTCGTCATATTCAAGCAGCCATTGACATGGAACTAGGTTTGAGTTCGACCAAGGCATTCACGTCCAAAATCAGGCCCACTCGCCCGTCGCCCAGGATGGCCGCGCCCGCCAAGAACGGGTTCCGCTTGAGGGTTTGCCCCAGGCTCTTGATGACGACTTCCTGTTTGTGCAGCAACTGATCAACGAGCAGGCAACGGGTCGCGCGGCCAGCCTCCAGCACGACGCCGATGCCGTCGGTTGGATTCGCAAAGCGGGGTTTGATATCAAAATGCTCGTAAAGTCTGAGCAACGGGATCAAGCGATCCCGCACTTTCACCATTTCGCCGCGGTTGTAAACCGTGGAGAGCATCTGCGGACTGACTTGGAACGATTCGCGGACGGAAAGCGCCGGGATGATAAACCGTTGGTCGCCGACACTCACCACCAAGGCTTCGATGATCGCCAGCGTCAGGGGCAAATAAATCGTGAACGTCGTGCCCTCTCCGAGGACGGACTCGATTTCGACTTTGCCTTGGAGCTTCTCGATGTTGCGCTTGACGACGTCCATGCCGACGCCGCGCCCGGAAACGTCTGTGACGACTTCGGCCGTGGAGAATCCCGCCGCGAAAATAAGCTGGAATATCTCCAGATCGGTCAGTTCGGCATTAGATGAGACGAGGCCCTTCTCGATGGCTTTCTTCAAGATCCGGTCCCGGTCCAGGCCGTTCCCGTCGTCCTGGATTTGAATCACCACATTGCCGCCGCGGTGAAAGGCGCGCAGGCGAATTACGCCTTGGCTGGGCTTGCCGCGCGAAACCCGAACCTCGGGCTTCTCAATCCCGTGATCCACGGAATTGCGGATCATGTGCAGCAGAGGATCGCTGATTTCCTCCACGATCGTGCGGTCCAACTCGGTATCCTCGCCGCTCAGGATCAGTTGCACCTGCTTTTGCTGTTTGGTGGCCAAGTCGCGCACCACCCGCATCATCTTCTGAAACGAACCTCCGACGGGAACCATCCGCATCGACATGGCGGTGCGCTGGAGTTCTTTGGTAATCCGGTTGAGTTGCGCCATGCTCCGCGTGAAAAACTGATTGGAAATCCCCTTCACGTCGGGATGCTGCGACACGAAGGATTGCGCGATGACCAATTCGCCGACCAAATCCACCAAAGTGTCCAGCTTCAAAGTGTCCACTTTGACCGCGCTGTGAGCGGCCTGCGGAAGCAGAGGCGGCGCATGGCCTGCCGACGGTTTGGCCGCCGGCTTGCCTGGGGACGGCACGGGAGCAGGCTCGCCGCGCGTGGGCGCAGGAGCGGCCATGGGTGGAGCTGTGGCGCCGGCCGCGCCCGAGCTCGCGGGCGGCGTGATTGCCGGAGGACCCGACACGGCCTCGGGTTCAGGAACCTTCGCCTTGGGCGCAGGCGCGGGGGTTTCGGTCTGGGGCAAACTCGCGCTGGCGGCCATAACCGCCTTCACGCCCGCGATCAGTGCTTGAGTCGGCAACGCAAAGGGAGCGGGCGGCTTGGAGCCCGTGAGCTGTTGCCGCATTTCGGCGACAAACCTCTTGAGGAGATCGCCGCCTTGGAGGATGAGTTCACCGATATTCCGATCGATCTTCAGGGTTTTTTTGCGGGCCAGATCCAGGAGCGACTCAAAGGTGTGAGCCAACTGATTGATGGGAACGAGGTTGAGGAAGCCGGCGCCTCCTTTGAAAGTGTGGAAGGCGCGGAACACGGTGTTGAGCACCTCGGCGTGCTCCGGATTCTCTTCCAACTGCAAGACTCCTTGCTCAATGTTGTCGAGGTGCTCCTGCGCTTCGTTCACATATTCACGCAGGATGTCGCCATCCGCCTCAATGTTCATGACCAACGGCGTCTCTTCGGGGAGAGCTGCGTCGGGCGCCGGGGCTTCGGAAGGCGGAAAGGCCTCGGCCAACAACCGTTTCAAGTCCCCAACGATCTGATGGAGCCTCTGAATCTGCTCCTGAGTAAAGGGCTGGCCGGATTCGACGACCGTCATCATCCAAGGGACCGACCCCTGGGCGAGGGAGTGGAGCGGGGCCAGCTTCGGCTCCCCGGTCGCGGCGTTGCGGATCAAGATGAGCAGATCGATGATACCGAACTGGCCCTCATCGGAGCCAGCGCGGGCGGCGCCCACCTCTGCGGTCAGCCGCTCGAGGAGGTCGCGTAACTGAGAAGAAACATCCAGTGCCATGCTACTCTCAGAGTCAACGCTATTAGATAACTCGCTGCCAAGGAGAGTGTGAACTCATCATAAAATCAACAAAAAAGACCGCACATACAGCAATTCTCACTATGACCCGTATGTAGTCCCGGCTTTAGCCGGCCAGCGCGAAAATACCGGCTAAAGCCGGGACTACAAGCGGGTCGCAGGTCGTGCCTGTCGTCAAAATGAGAATTGCTGCCGCACATAAAACGATTGACGCCATGCGT
>JACQWK010000093.1 GCA_016209525.1 Verrucomicrobiota bacterium | reverse complement strand
TTCGTGACCGTAAGGCGGACACTCCTGTCCGCGCATTTTCGGAGGTTTTGCGGACAGGAGTGTCCGCGTTACGGCCAAAATGAGAATTGCTGACCTTGAGGGCCATGGAACGGGCTATGTGAACTCAAAGCCAGGGGCCATTGCAGTGCAACCAAACCATCACTGCCGGTAACCGGGTCCGTTTAGAATCGCATTCGGGATCGGCACCTTCCGATTAATGAGATCCCAGGTCTTGGTCCATTTCGCAAGTTCCGCGTGACCGCCAAAGGCTCCCACCACGGCTCCGCCCGGCGCAGTCCTCGGCACGGCAGCCGGGTAAACCCACCAAGTGGCAATTCCCGAATGGCGCAACGAAATGGTCTCGCCGGCGGTCTCAGGATTGTTCCCCGCGTCGTTGAAGAAGAAGCCGTCGGTTTCGTTCTGTTCCCACATCTGCCAATCCGTCGCTTGAAAGTCGCCAACCTTGTAAGTCCGGCCGTTGAGAGCCGCCGATCTTGGTCCCACATAACCTCCGATTGTCCCGTTCCAGCAGTAGGAGGTCAACTTAACGTAGCGCGCCATCCACGCTGTCTTCAGCCTTCCGCTGCCGCGTGTGGCGACATCTTTCGGACACCACAGGGTGTGGTAATCACTGATGAACGGTCCGAGCTGGCCCGCCTTAAAGAACTGAACTTGATTGCTGAATTGAACGGAATTGAGGTCCCGGCCAGCAGCGCTCGGCATCCAGGCGGGACCCCCTGGCACTCGTCCGTTGTTGGCCGTGGCGTAGGCCCAGCCATCGGGCCCGTTGCTGGCCGTGCCATCGACCGATCCCCACGTCGGATGCGGCAGGAAGTCGTTGTTATCCGTCGAATACATATGGCTGGCCAACAGGACCTGCTTGACGTTGCTGAGGTCCGCCGTCAGTTGAGCTTTGTCCTTCGCCTTGGAGAGCGCCGGCAACAGCATGCTGGCGAGCACTGCAATGATCGCGATCACGACCAAGAGTTCAATGAGCGTGAACGCAGACCGGAGCTGGCGGGGAAGGAATGTGATTTCGGGGGATACGAACTTCAGCTTTTTCATAACGTCTTCGAGCGGGTTGTTGGTCAATGGACTTCCATCGTTTGGTTACCGGTTTAAGTTCGGAAGAGCCAGCCGCGGAGACCTTGACGTAAATCAAGAAATTGGTTTTGCAGGAGTTGCCGGCGATGGCCAAAATTTGGCTGCCCCGCTCTTGACCGGCATGCGTCCATGATCCCGGGAGCGGCGGGCGTCCGCGCCTGCCGTAGAGCCGGGGCGTCTCGCCCCGTGGAACAAAAGCGCGGGTGATCATTCAAGTAGTCAACCGCGAATCCACGTGGTTCAAAGCGAATCGCAAGCACGATGGCCAGGTGCGTGTGCGTCGAAGTTCCACTTGTTCCATTCGCGTGGATTGGCGTTTATTCGCGGTTCATCCGGGCAATCGCTTGCGCGGCCAGGAGTGTCCGCGTTACGAACGCGGCTCGACAACTCACCTCGAACTTCGCAACATCTCGGTGGCCGGAATTGTGCAGAAGCGCTCAATGATCGAACCAGTCACTCCTCATGCAGTTAGAGTGGAGAGCGCACGCGCCTTTGCGTGCGCTGTTCGTCGCCCTCGCCGACCACAACGACACTCTCGATCAAGTTCTCGATTCGTCACTGTATCACTTCCAAACTCCGACCGGCGGGGCGCCGGTCGGAACACGCGTGGGCGCGTGTGCTCCCCTAGCTCCCCCGCATACTCACGGCTTGGTCTGGCGGTAGTTCTTGGCTGTCTTCTGCTGAACAGCGGTTGTTCGCGTGAGACTCGGAGTTCGGCGAACGACAAAAGCGCGGATCACAGCAAGACGACGGAGACTTCAGCCCAAATCTCGCCTTCGCATTTCGACGCCACTCTGCCGCGGGTAGGCGGGCCGGTTGGGTATGTAGGCTCCGAGGCTTGTCGTTCCTGCCACGAAGATGAATTCGAAAGCTGGCATCGGAGCTATCACCGGACCATGACCCAAATTGCTTCGCCGGACACCGTGCAAGCAAACTTCCGCGATGTCGTTCTCACCAACGACGGCACGCGATTTAGCTTGAGCCAAAAAAGCGGCGAGTTTGGGGTGCGCATGGAACGCGCAAATCCTGCGTCGCCGGGAGAGGAGCTGCCGGAACCTGTGGAGGTTCGAATGGGGCTGGTGACGGGTTCGCACCATATGCAGGTGTTCTGGGTGGCGGGTGAGGTCGGGAACACCCAAATCGGTTTTCCTTTCACGTGGTTGATTCCGGAAAAACGCTGGGTGCCTCGGAACGCAACCTTCGTGCGCCCGCCGGAAGCCGTGCACCGGTCGGAAATCTGGAATGTCGTGTGCAGCCGGTGCCATGCGACCGGGATCGAACCGCGCGTGGACAGCCGGGCTCGCACCGTGGACACGCGGGCCGGAGAGTTGGGAATCTCATGTGAGGCCTGCCATGGTCCAGGACAGAACCACGCGCAGGCCCGTCTGGCGGAACGCAAAAAGACAGCCGCGCGCGAGACGAAGCTCGCGCCGGGAGAAATCGTTCATCCCAAAAAAGTCGAGCCCGCGCGCGCGTCGCAGATCTGCGGCTTCTGCCATTCGATGAAGTGGATCGACCAGTCTGAAACATGGAGACAAGACGGCTTTCGCTTTCGACCAGGCGACGATTTGGAGCAGACCACGCCCATCATCCGCCCTTCGCGCGTTCAGGCCGTGCCTGGGCTGGCCAACTTCCTCGAACGTAATCCCGACCTCCTCCATGATTATTTCTGGCCAGACGGGATGATCCGTGTCAGTGGTCGCGAATACAACGGGCTGTTGGAATCCCCCTGCTACCGAGGAGGCCAATTCTCATGCCTCTCCTGTCATTCCTTGCACAAGAGCGATCCGAACGATCAGTTGGCTCGCAACCGGACGGACAATCGAGCATGCACGCAATGTCACGAGCAGTTTCTTACGGACTCGCGTTTGCTCGCTCATACTCATCATGCGGCGGGATCGTCCGGCAGCGTGTGTTACAATTGCCACATGCCGCACACGACTTACGGCGTCCTCAAGGCAATTCGAAGCCACCAAATCAGCAGTCCGCGAGCGGGGGACGAATTGGATTCGGGACGTCCGAACGCCTGCAATCTGTGCCACCTCGACAAATCGCTGCTCTGGACTGCTGGGAGGCTGGCGGAGTGGTATCGGCAGCCTCTACCACAAACGGGCACGAATTCGACCGAAGTGGCCGATGCTTTGCGGCTCGCCTTGTCCGGCGACGCGGGTCAACGGGTTCTGATGGCGTGGCATCTGAGCTGGCCGCCGGCCGTCAAGATTTCCGGCACGAATTGGATTCCTCCTGTCCTCGGACAACTGCTTGACGATCCCTACGCTGCTGTTCGCTACGTGGCTGAGAGATCGCTCCGCGCCATTTCAGAATCAACACCTCCGAGCTATGATTTCGTGGTTGACCCCAGGTTGCGACCGCCGGCGCGGGAGGCAGTGTGGGCGGCGTGGGAAGGCGAGTTGCGGAGGAATGGGAATACACTGCCGTTTGCGGAGCGACTCCTCGTCCGCCCTCATGATCGGACGGCCCAAAGCGCTGCCTTCGGGGAATGGCTGCGCTGGAGAGACGACCGGCCCGTGCGGTTAAGGGAATAGGGCGACAGCAACGCTACCAAATCGCGGCTTGCGACGTCCAAATTTCGCAAGGCATCGAGAGGCTTGAAGCCTTAGGAGTCGGACGTTGGAGCGCCGCCTTTGGTTCGCTCTCAGTTAGATCCGTGAGTGGAAAGCCCCGGTGAACCGGCCGCACTCCTTCGGAACGACGCTCACGATTCCTGAGTTCAGCGGCAAGCTGCTTTGTTCCCAGTATTTGACTGGCCCTTTTTCCCCTCACCCTGGCCCTCTCCCCAAGGGAGAGGGGAATCGTTCGCGCCGTCCACCAGAAAACCGGCGGCTCTGGTTGGTCAGGCGCCGGAATTGCGGGTGCCGTCAGCGCCCGCTTTCGAGGAAGCGCAGGGCTTGGTAAGCTTTTCCCGCCGCTTCGTCGGTGCTCATTCGCTCGAGTAGCAGGTCTTTGACCCCTCGGAGGAGCTTGTTGTACTCTTCCCGTTGCTCTGGAGTTAAAGCCGCTTTGATTTGACCGAGGGTTTGGAGCGCGGTCCCATAGTCCTTGCTCTCGAGCGCCCCTGTGACCTCGGCAGCCCCTTTGAGATTAAACGTGGTTGGTCCGCTTTTCTCCGCCGATTTGGAGCAGCCGATGGCGCAGAACAGAACGACCGTGGCTCCGACAGCTTGTACCGAACGCAGGAACTGCACGCGAAGATCCTCGCCAGATTCTCTCACGACTTTACCGCGGTCCGCCATAGCCGGGACCATTGAGGAGTTCGTTGGGCCGGGAGTACAGCTTGGTGTTGAGGAAATCGTAAAATTTCTTGAATTTGATGAACTCCGCCGTGCCGCCGAAACGGCCGATCATGGCGCCACCGCCTCTGTCTGTGTTGCCGGTATAGTCTCCACGGCCGGCGTGCCGCTGGGAAACACCTTCACCGCCGGTTTCCGGATTATTGCCCGCATCATTGAAGTAGAACCCATCGGTTTCGTTCTGTTCCCAGAGTTGGATGTCCGTCGGGAGAAAGTCTGTTATCTTGTAGGTCTTGCCGCCTGCGAGCTGCCCTGATCTCGGTCCGACATAGCCTCCGATCGTGCCGTTCCAGCAGTAAGAAGTGATCTTCACCGGCCGAGCGAGCCACCAGGTCTTGAACTTTCCGGAGCCACGCTGGGCCACATCTTTCGGGCACCACATGACTTGGTGGGTGCTCAGGAAAGGTCCGAGCTGGCTGATTTTGAAGAACGCCAACTGATTGCTGAACTGGACGGAATTCACATCGCGGCCCGCGGCGCTTCCAGGAGTGGCCGGTCCTCCGGGGATCCTCCCGCCGTTCGAGGTGGCGTAGGCCCAGCCGTCCGGACCTGACAAATCACTACCCCAAGTCGGATGCGCCACTCGATCATCATTGTCGCCGGCGTACATGTGATTCGCCAAGAGAATCTGCTTGACGTTATTGATGTCGCCTGTGGCTTGGGCCTTGTCTTTGGCGCGGGACAATGCCGGGAGGAGCATGCCGGCCAAGATGGCGATGATGGCGATGACGACCAACAACTCGATGAGCGTGAACGCGCGACGAGTTGTGGTTTGGGAGATGGCTGTCTGTTTCTTCTGCATAGGCATAGCGTCTGGTTGCTGGTTCAATGGCTCTGGACCAAAGTTGTCTGAGATTTAAAAAAACATTAGAGTCCGGCCCTGAACAAGTCAACTGTGCGTTTGAAGGCCCACGGGGGGGCGACGATTAGTTCAAGGAGGAGCGCGGACAGCTTGTCCGCGCGGCCTTTGGGCGAGATCCTTGAGTTATTGACGAGACCGTTGGATGAACGACAGGTAGGCGTTTGTAGTCCCGGCTTTAGCCGGTTCGGGCCGCCTAAAGGCGGGACTACAAACCTTCGGCGTGTAGTCCATCCCACGGTCTCCTCTGTAACCGCCGTGCGATCTGTCAGTATCTGCCGCAATGGTCGCCGGCAGCGCGAATTTCCCGGAGGGCGGCAGTGTGCGCAGCACCAGCCGCAGCGGCCCGACAATTTCGGCGCGCTGCGGCTGGGTCTTCGACCACAGCCGCGCTCCGTTTCGGTTGCGGCTCCACCGCGCTGCGCTGTATCTCAGCAAACCAGTCCGCTGTCGGCAACCGAAGCAGCCAGTCACCGGCAAGTTACTCGGAGGAATTGCATTCCGGTATGCCGACCGCCGACAATTTCGCGCGCTCTGGAATTTGTGGACGCCCTGCCGATTGCAAATCGGCGATACGGCAGATTGAAAATCTTCGCTACGGCGACTTGCTCAGTTGCTCGATCTCGCGACTTGAGTCGCTGGCTTCTTGATGCGCAAGAGGACCGGGAGCGAGGTAGGTCTGTCCGCTTGATTCGCCACGGCGTAACAGAGGCGTGCAGTTTCAGGAACCCACTTCGCCGCGGTGATGAAGATTTGACGTTCGTTTTGTTCCTTTGAAATCAAGACACCGTTCAATCCGATATTGTCCACGATCACACCGTGCGGAAGGTTTTCCACGGTGAAGGTCACGAGATCGTCGTGGCCGTTGCGCTGGATTTTCAGCCAAGCCGGAACGGTTTGGCCTGGAGCGACTGTGATTTCCAGGATGCGAGGCGGGCCAGCGATTGTGTTCGGTCCGTTTGTCGCCGCACTGGTCCGCAACGCTCCAATGCCGGCGTCGGGTTCAAACTGAACGAACAGTTTCGGCTTTCCGCCGAGTTTGACTGGGCCAAATTTGTCGATGGTTTTCACGACCGTTCGGCCGTTCACCATGGCCGTCGCCTTAACCACGATGCTCTTGCTCTCGGTTTCGGTTGGTTGCTGGGCGTCCAAGGCCGCCGTGATCGTCCCTTTCGCTTCAGTATGTCCGGCTTCGATCACCAGCGGGGTGGAAACGAGCAATCCGCGCGGGACTTGGCTCACCTCAATTTTCACTTCACCGTCGAAGCCGTCGATGCGCTCCACACTCACGGTGAAGCCCCGCCCGGTGCCTGCATCGATTGTCGTTTGCGTTCCGCTCAAAGCGATGTTGAAGTCGGGCCGAGGCTCGCGCACGACGAGTCGATAGACAAATCGTTCGCCGCCGAACCCGCGCGCATCGGTGACACGGATCAAATACGCACCGTCGGCAGGAGCCGTAAAATAAAGCCGCGAATCAGGCCCGAGCTTCCGTGCGGCATCGTCGTCATTGCTGAAGTAGAGCGGGAAGGCCGGAAGACCGTTGGCGGCCGGCTTGGTGCCCGGCGGGCGGGGTTCGACGATGTAGCACGGTTCTTCATTGGCATGCGCCGTCGCGCTCGTGTCGAAGTAATTTCGGCGTCTTCCATTGGAAGCGTAGAAGAGAAAACCGGAATCGGGTCCCTGGGGCGCGCGGAACAGTTTGACCACTTCACCCTGAAGGTAGAGGTACTCATTCAATTCCATTTCCTCCCAGTTTTCCACACGGCAGTCCGGCGTGTTGGAGTCGATTCCTCGGAAAGTAACGGTTGAATTCCGCACGGCTTGGAGGAGCAAGCGTTGCACGGGCCTGCCATCGGCGTGCAACACTTCGATCTTCGTGTCCACCGGCGTGCCGCGCTGGGCCGCCGCGGTTTCGATCATCCAGGTTTGTCCGGCTTTGGTTTCGAAGCGGAACAAATCGGCATCCGAATCCGATTGACTGAGTTCGTCCGTTCTCGTCGAGCTTGAAACTCTGGATGAGGTGTTCCAAATGCGCCCTGAGACCGCCGCCGGCACGTCGATCTTCGTTGCTGCCTCCGGGCGGTTGTTGGGTTCGGCTTCCGTGAATTCCCGAAGGTCACTCACAATCAATTTGAAATCCCGGCGGCTTCGAAATCTTTCCGGATCCAAGGGCAATTCCAGTTCTCCAGACTTCCCGGTTTTGACCTTAATTCGAGGTTCGGCCGGAAGATTGTAGCCGATCAATTCCACTTCGGTCTCACGGTCCGCCGGCAGGCTCAACGGGTAGCAGCCTACGACATAGGGAAACTCGCCGATGGACAACCGGTAAAAGTGGCCGGCTGACGCGCCAAGCACCAACTCGCTCACACGAAGCGTATAAAGGCCGTCAGCGTCAAACGTGCGAACGAGCAGCGGCTCATTGCTTCCGTCAAAACCGTTGTTGCTCGCCAGGGCCGTCCCGGCGGCGTTGAACAACGTCAGCACTGGATCGGCTTTGGATCCGAGCCGTTGGGCCGCCACATCGAATACGAGCCTCTGGCCGGCTTTGGCCTCAATCTGAATTTGCTCCGTGTCACCAGGCGTTTCGTGGACGCCCCAAACGGAGACGGGCGGCTTGACGAAGGTTGTTCCGGCGGCATGCGGAGGCGAGTCGTCTCGCCGCTGACTCGCCTCGCCCAGCGCAGTGGACGGCGCAACTCCGGCAGGGCCGGCGTTCAAATAAATCTGCGGCAAATCATCCACGTGCAGTTGGATTCTGCCGCTTTCTCCGGCCTCGCCGGCCACGGAGAATTCGTAAGCGCCTCGCCTCAAATCCGAGGAAGCGCTGACCACGGCCCACGCTTCAGTCGGTTTCGGTTCGGCTGTCTGGACAAGCCGTCCGGAAAGTTTTGCGTGAACGAACTTCAGTTCTTTCAGACCGATCAAGTTCGCGCCGGTCAATTTGACCTTTGTTGCCACGCCGCGTTGGATGCCGCGCGGTTCGGCGCGGACCAACTGCGGTTTTGGAGGCGGGAGCCGTTTGCCGCTTGCGGTCTCGTAGAATTGCAGCGTGCCATCGAGGCGTCCAACGGCCAGCGCTTTGTTTTCCAAGACGAACGCGAGCGCTGTCGGCCAATCGGGCTGGGTTTCGAGCGGTACTTTTTCTTTCAGATCCGCTGAATTCCAGATCTTCACCGTGCGATCATCCGCCGAGGAGGCGCACGTTGTCCCGTCGGACGAAAAAGCAATTCTCAGAATTGCGCCCTCGTGCGCGAAGCGGGATTCGAGAATGGGATTAGTCGTTTCCGCCGCGGTCTCGCTGATCTCCCAGACGCGAATGCGATTGTCCACGCCTCCGGCGAAAAGACGCTTGCCATCGGGGCTGAAAACGACGGCGTGAAGTTCCTTCAACGCCTGCGAAAGCGTCTCGCGCCGTGTCCCGGAGGCGACGTCCCACAGCTTCACCGTGCGATCCGCGCTGGCGCTGGCGAGTATCTTGCCGTCCTGACGAAACGCAAGATTGAAGATCGCTCCGTTGTGGCCTGAGAGCGTGCGAAGTTCCTTTCCGGATTCGACCTCCCAGAGTTTGATTTTTTGATCGTAACTTCCGGTCGCGAGAATTTTTCCGTCGGGCGAAACCGCCAGAGAGTAAAGCGCATCCCGATGGCCTTCGAGGGTCTGAAGCAATGTCCCGTCGGCAACATTCCATTGCCGGACCTCGCCAAACAACGAGGGCTCTCCCGCGGCCACAAACAATTGTTTGCCGCCGGCGGAAAACGCCAGCGCGTTGACGCTGCCGCGGTGACCTGTCAGCTTGCGGACGACGCCGCGATGTTCCGCCGAAATGAACTCCACTTCACCGTATCGCCCGACGGCGAGGAGCTTCGAACTCGGATCATAAGCGAACGCTTGGATGGACCGGCGCGGCGGAACCTTCGGGATAATTTTCGGCACGTTGAGTTCCCGCGCCAACGGTCGGCCTCCGACCGGGCCAGGTGCTCCAGCGTCGATCCACGCCTTGATGACCGCGATTTCCGAGGCTTCGAGCTTTTTCCGTTTCCCAGGCGGCATGATTTTCTTTTTGCCGTCCTTCTCGAAGTTGCCTTCGATCATCTTGACGATGAGACTTTCGGAACTTTTTCCCGCCACAATGACCGGACCGCTCTCGCCGCCTTTCATCAAGTCGGCATGCGTTTCCATCAGCAGCTTGGCTTCCGGGTCCGGTGCCGCATGGCAATCGAGGCAATGTTCGGCCAGGATCGCTTCCACCGCTTCGTAGGCTCTCGTGGTAGAAGGTTCGGCGGCCTGAGCGTCGCTCAGCGCGATGGTGATCATCATCCAACTTGAAAGTAGGCTCTGTATGCGGGTCGATCGGCGCGTCGTCATGGTCTCATTTCAGATACCACGAATCTGCCGGCAATGAAAGAAAATCAACTGGGCAGCCATCATCGGACTCCTTCAAGGCATAAAAGGCCGCGAAGCGTTTGGTGCGGTCGATTTATCGCCGCTTTCGATGGAGCGGAGGCCACGACCTTGGCGGAGGGTGCCGGCGGTGCCCTAACAAAGTGGTGCTTAAGCACACGCACTCCAAACGCTGGCGCGCGGTGGCCAGCCTCATGGACAGGCTGGCAGTCGCCGAACCAGGTGTCGCTGTAGTGCTAAGTCTATTCGCGCCGCCGGGGCTTTCGCAAGGCTTCCGCGACAGAGGCGACCGCCGTTGCCATCAGCACCAGCATGAGCATCCTTGCGAACACGTCTCCTGTCCGGCTGTAAAGCGTCCGGCGAGTGTCCGTGAAAATGGTTTGAGTACTCTGGCCGCTCACGCCAGCCTCGGCCCGAAGGGCCGCGATGCGGGCGATGTCGTTGGTGAGACGCTGGTATTCGCGGGGACTCCGAAGCAATTCTCCTTCGCGCTCCCGGCGCTTCACAACATCCGCCATCAACGACAGTTCGGGAGCACCCAGCCCAGTCCAGATTTGGCCGCGCCCATTTGTCACCAAGCCATAAATCTCTCCGGTGGGCTTGATGAAACCGGGAATTCCTGTGTTCGCCGCGCGCGCGATGCCGATCCGTGATTCCACGGCCCGGAACGGCGCCACGCGCCAGTGCACCAACTGGCCCCGGCTGCGTTGAAAGATGCCATCGTTCGAAATGTTGACCAGAAAATCGAACGGTTTGCGTCCGTCTCCGGAACTCAGAAACGCGCCCGAAGAATCGGAGAAAAGCATCTCGTAACAAATCGTAATGATGTAACGCGCCGGGCCCGAACCCGAACGAAAGACCTCGCGCTGTTCTCCTGCTTCGATTTCAGCTCTCGTACGAATCTGGCCAGTCAGATCGATGATGCGGCGGAGCCATTCGTGGATGAAGGTGCCGTGCCCGGGGATTTGTTCGCCGCCTGGAAAGAGGCGCATTTTGAATTGGCGCGATTCGTCGTGCGAGCCGTTCGGGGACACGATCATGCCGCTGTTGTAACAAATCCAACGCGCGGAATTCGTCGGCGAAGGGAGCCAGGCCAGGCTGCCCAGCAGCAAAGGCACGCCGTTCCGTTCGACCCATTGTCGCAGAGGCGCGATTGTGGTTTGCCCGGCTTGACGCTGGGCGGCAAGTTCTTCAGGAAGCGATTGGAGGCTGCTCAGCAGTTCGGCATTGAGCGGCGGCATTGTGCTCATGGCCTCGGGCCAAACCACGAGTGCCGGCGGCGGACTTTGCGTGAGCGCCTTTTCGTTCAGGGCGAGCATTTGTTCGAGATACAGTCGCGGATCAAATCCGTCGGCAATCCCGGCGCGGTAAGGAATGTCGGGCTGTACGATTGTCAGGACCGGCCCGGGACGCATCGTGCTCGCGGCTTCGGAGAGGCGATACCAACCGTAGGCGGGAATGAACAGCCAGATGGCGGCTGTGGCCGCGACTGCCGCCAGATTCCTCGTAGCGCAGATTTGTAATCTGCTGTATCGCCCATTTGCAATCGGCAGCGAGTTTGGCAGTCCAGAGTGCCTCTCGATACGCCGGAGTCGGCGCAGGTTGAAAACCTGCGATACAGCAGATGGCAAATCCGCGCTACGGTTTCCCGGCCGATTTGCAGCCCATCCGCTGGACTGCACGGAAACAGAGTGGCGGCGCCACCACCACCACGCTAATGCGGCATCGGCCAGCAAGCCGTTCACCATGGCCAAGGCGAAGTCGAGGCCATACACACCCGCGAGATCGCATACCTGGATCATCCAGAGTTGGCGGTGGCACGGCGCATAGAGCATGCCGGTGGGAAGGGAAAGCGGCCCGATGTTGCGGAGATACTCGCCGCCCACCCAGACAATCGGCAATGCAAAGGCGAGCGGCCAACGCCAGCGCCCGTGTAGCCATCGCAGGCCCAATGCGAGCGGAGCCAGTGTGGCCGCTTGCCACAGCGCCATCACCGTCAAGCCAGACCATGAATAGAACCCCAGGAAATACTGCGCGGACATGAAGAAGACCGAACCTCCTCCGAAAGCGAACAACAACACCTCTCGCCGCCGCGGTGCACCCACGATTCCTAGCGCGAAGGGAGTTACGGCGAGGAACGCTCCGACGAGAAAGTCGTGGCCTTCGAACAGATGCGCGGTGACCTGGGCGGCGATCCACGCGAACGCAAGTGCGGCCAACGTCTGGCCGCTGAAGATGACGGGCGTCTCTCGTTCCCGAGCTGCATGAGCACTTAATAGGCGCAGCATGGGGTTAAGCTCAATTCTTCATCCCGGCAATGGCACATCAGTTGAACAGGAGGTAACAGAGTTAACGGAGTTGGAGAGTGTTGTTGCCAAACCCGCCGCTAGCTCCGCTAGCTCCTGTTCAATTCAAACGCTGTCCAAGGTTAGGCGCAGGGAGGTGGCTCAATGAGCCAGCGGCCCGGGCCTATCGTCCTAAATATTTAACCACAGCTTCCGTCCGGGACGTGACATGAAGCTTGGCATAGATGTGACGGATGTGAGTATGAACCGTCTCGACCCCCACGCCGAGGTCGGTGGCGATTTCTTTGTAGCGCCAGCCTTTGGCCAGTTTGCGCAGGATCAACTCTTCTCGCTCCGTGAGCGACTCCGCGACCGGTTTGTCCCGTTGAAAAAAAGTTTGCACCACCAGCCGCGCAATGGGAGGCGACATGGGCGAACCGTGCTGATGCACTTCCTCGATGGCCTCCAGCAATTTGGCGGGCGGAGTGCGCTTGAGCAAATAGCCGCTCGCTCCGGCCGCCAGCGCCGGAAACACATCGTCGGCGCTGTCGCTCACCGTGAGCATGACGATCACCAGATCGGGCAATTGCGCCTTCAATTGGCGGACGCACTCGATTCCAGACAGTTTGGGCAGGTGGATATCCATAAGCACCACATCCGGGGGGCATTGGGGAATGATTCGGAACGCTTCCTCCGCCGAACCGTAAGCGCCGAGCAAATGGAAGTTGGGCGTGCCGCGGATCAGCGTTGTCATGGCGGCGCGCAGGTCCGGGTCGTCCTCGACAATGCTGACGGCGATAGCCATAGAATGGCTTCACGCTAAGGCGCGCCGTCCTCCCTGACAATCGCCCAAAGTGGTTAGAAAACGGTCATCCTGAAAGCGGCCATTGATCAACCGCAAGGATCGCGGCGAAGCCAGGCGAAAATCGTGCTCTTTAATCATGGGAGACGGACTGAAATGCGGGAGGCCTACCACGCTGCGTTCACGCGGTCAAAGCCGATTCGTTTCGCAACACCAGCAATTCGTTACGGCGCAATTCCGCGAGCGCGACGGTTCGCCCATTCGCATCGAGAAACTCCACCTCGAACGCATTCGGCGAGTGAACTTCGACAACCGTCCCAACCTGTCCGGAAACAAGTCCTTCTTTCGGCTTGTCCTCAAGGAGAGCAACGACATCTAGCAGCTTGATCGCCGTATTCTGCACAAGAATTCTATATCACGAAACAGGTGATCAAGCGAGGGAAATCCTCGTCCGGTCGAATGTTCCAGACAGTTCGGATTCGGCAAGTTTTCCCACCCCGTGCCAAGACGAAGGACTGAACATACCGCTGGCCGTGTGGTGTCAGCGGGCCGAGCGAGCAGTCCAAATCTCTCGCGGCGCGGAGCAGTTCGTCGCGCAGCCAGTCAGCATCGTTGCGGGTCAGGCCGAGTGCAGAGGCAAAGACACGGGCTTTGTGTTTGCCCTTCGTGTGGATCGGATCGAGCGCGTAATCACGCAGCTTGGCCACATCCACGAATGCTCGGTCTGCATTCGGGAGTTTCATTCGATTGACGCTTGAGCCTCATTCTGACGTCCGGGACCCGGATGGCAGCGGGACTGTGAGTTGAACCGTAGTTCCCTGGCCAAAGCGGCCGTTGATTTCACAGCGTCCGCCCAGCTTGGCGAGACGCTGACGCAAATTCGGCAATCCATTTCCAGCACCAGAAGCAACCGGCGCCTCGCTCGAAAAGCCCTGGCCATTGTCCGAAATCGTGATCGAGAAAAAGTCCCTTTCCACAAGCAACGCCAATCGCAACTCGGTCGCCCGCGCGTGCTTTACCACGTTGTTGATGGCTTCCTTGACGGCAAAGACCATTTGCTGCCGGACTTCGGCGGAGATGGGTTGGTCGGGCAGGTCCTCCGGAAAATCGAACCGGCAACGCAAGTCGGTCTCGGTCAGAAAATCGTGCGTTTGCTGGCTCAGACGGTTGGCGAGGCTGCGAAGCGTGTCGTTGGCGGGTTTCACGGTCCAGATGAGCTCGCTGAGGGATTCGGCAGATTCCCGGGCCAACGCCGACAAGTTTTTTAGATACGCCTGCGCCTCGCCGGGCTGAGCGAGGCTGCGCCCTGCCAACTCGCCTAGAACGGAAAGCTTGGTCAGCCGCGCGCCCAAATCGTCGTGCATGTCCTGGGAAATGCGGGAGCGTTCGCGTTCGACTGCGGCCTCTTGTTCCGCCAAGGCGAGCTGGCGGCGCAATCGGCGCGTGGCCAGATCGCGAACGAGCAGCGCGACGGCGAGCAACGCGGTGGCGGAGAGGGCGAACTTGAACGCCCGCGTTTGCCAAAAGAAGGGCAATACGGCAAAGGCCAACACCGCGCCTTGCTCGCTCCAGACACCATCGTTATTGCACGCCGTCACCTCGAATCGATAATGGCCGGGAGCCAGTTGGTCAAAAACCGCCTGCCGCCGCCCGCCGGCGTCCACCCAGTCCGAGTGCACTCCCTCAAGCCGATACCTAAACCGGACCTTCTCGGGCGCCACGAACGTGTTGGCCGTATAATGAATCTCAATCCCGCGCGAGCCGGGAGGAAATTGTCTGCGTCCCTCTTGGTCAAGCTTTGCAGAAGCGGCCCCGGAACTTTGCGGTGGCGCGCCCTGCTGGGGCCCATCCGGATCTTGCACAATTCCATTGACCCGGACCTCCTCCAGCACGACCGGCGGCGGATATGTGTTCAATGGCATCGAGGCGGGATCGATCACGGCCACGCCTTTAAGCGTAGCAAACCACATCCGCCCATCTCGATCCTGGCAAACTCGCGGCTGGGTCCCGACGGTGCTCGCGCGGGTGGCGAGGCCGTCTTCACGCCCGTAACTGACACTGAAGACGGCCGAGGCGCGTCCGCCGAAGAAATCCTCCAACGCTTTCCGCGAGATTCGCGAGATCCCTTCCGAAGAATGCATCCAGAAATTGCCCAGGCGATCTTCGGCCAATCCGCTCACCGTGTCGGAGGCCAGTCCCTGCGCGCGGGTGATGCTGGCAAAGCCCTCGCCTTGCCGGAGGCTCAAGCCCCGCGTTGTGCCGACCCAGAGGGCGTCGCGGCTGTCCGCATAAAGACTGAGAACAGTGTCACTCGCCAGACCACTGGCCGAACTGAATTGCGTGAACGCGCCCACGTGCAGCGCCCACAAGCCTTTGCCCTGAGTGCCAATCCAGAGCGTTCCCGACACGTCGCGCGTCAGGGACGAGATTTTTGTGTCGGGCGGAAATTCGGCCACGGGCTCCGCCCGGCCTTGACGCACCCGTCCCAGGCCGATCCCTCCGATCCAAAGGCCACCCTCTCCGTCATCGCAAATGGCGAAGACGTTGGCCGGCGAATTCGGAACCAACCCCATGGGAGCGCCCTGACGCAAGCGGAGCAAACCGGACTCGAAGTTGCCCGCCCAAACGTCGCCCGCCGAGTCCTCGTGCACTGACCAGGCATAAGGGCCCATCCCGGGTTGGCGGGTGATCTCTCCTTCGTGCCAGCGAAAGAAACCCTCGCCACGGTTCCCGTGCGCGCCGATCCAGACGCCGCCCTCGCGCGACACCGCGACCGCATAAATATTCTCCGTCGTGAGTCCGTCCGCGGCGCCGTAAGTTCGAAAGGCCCGGCGCGTCAGCCGGAAGATTCCATTGCCATCAGTGGGTATCCAAATATTGCCTTCGAGGTCCTCGAACAACGTGCGAACGTGATCTGTGCCAATGCCGCGGCTGGCGTTGAAGATTTCCCACGAGCCGTCGGGCTTCAAGCGCAGCGCTCCGTGCGTGCTCGCCGAAATCCAGAAGTCGTCCCGCCGATCCACGAACAGATCCGTTAGCAGCACGCCTCCCCGCCAGGGAATAGGCGCCTCAGAAGTGACGGCGCCATCGGTCTGCATGCCTCGGAGAGTCAGTTCTTCATTGGGCAGACGAGTCACACACCAAACCCCGCCTCCCCGCCGGCCCACGAGCGCTTCCGGTCGCCCGTCTTCCTTGACTCGCGGGCTCCAGACTTGATGAAACTCCCCCGCCTCGAAGCATCCCACCTGATTGGAGAGGATGCACCAAAACCGGTTGGTGGCCGCGTCTCGGAGCCAGCCCACGCCCTTCGGGATGTCCGCAAACTCGGCCAAGGGCCTCCATTGGCCGTTGCGCCACGCAAAAGCTTCGCTTCCGACTCCAATCCACGTCGTTCCATCGGGACTTTCGGTGGCCGACCGAACCGGACCCTTTGCGTCTGCTGGCAACGCCACGGCACGAAAGGAGTTCCCGTCGCGCAAGAGTAATCGTCCCCGGGAGTCACGGCACCAGAGGCGCTCGTGTCGCCGCCCCGGCAGTGGCATGATCCCACGGCCGTCCGGATCGATGACGACAAACCGGATGCCGTCGAAGCGGACCAGTCGATCCTGTGTGCTCAGCCAAAGATACCCGTCGCGGGTCTGGCAGACATTAAAAACGGAACTTCCAGGAAATCCATCATCGACAGACCAGTTCTTGATAAACCATTCGGACGAATCGCTTTCCGCGCCTCCCGGCTGTGCCGGATTGATGAACGAGGCCAGAAACAAGAGCGCTGCAAGCAGCCGATTGAACCGCGCGACCTGGAACCACGCGTGCATCCCAGCCGATTCAAGCAGGCGACTCGGCCCGGCGCAAGCGCGGGTTGTGATGCACGACGCGGCGCCGTGTATCACGAAGTTGTTGGTGGGTTCTACGGGCGTAGCGCAGCGTTGGCGCTCTGGCGATATCGTGGACTCTCGAATGATCCGCCAGGTTTTGGACTGCGGCGATGGAGTCTGCGCAATCGCCGCTTTGCGCGGAACCTTTGCCACGTTCGTGCGTTTTTCGCAACGCGGTTACTGTAAGACCATTGCCAAAGCGGTGACTCCGCAGACTTCGTCACCGCAGTCCAAGACGCTGACGCGCAGTTTCTGCCCCCCTCCGAGAGCCGCCGTTTTCTGGCGGCGCTGCGGAGCCACGGGCCCTCACCCATACGGGTTAGAAAAGCCCGTGAGGAGAGCCTCGCGAATCACCAGTAAGGGCGGTTGAACCGAGGTTCGCCACTATGCTTTATTGGGAACCCATGAGCGAGCGCCTATCAGTGATTCTCAAATAATTCTTCATCCCATGAAACGAATTATTCTCTCCCTTCTCGTTTGCTCGGTGTCTCTCACTGTGTCGAAAGCCAACCTCGGCACCGCTTCTTCCGATCTCGACCAGTTTGTGGAAAAATGGCTGACCGATAACAAGGTCTCCGGCGTCAGCGTCGGCATGCTCAAAGACGGACGGCTCGCCTTCGCCAAGGGTTACGGCCTGGCGAACCGCGAAAGCAAATTGGTTCCCACAACCGACACCGTCTGGCTGATGGCCTCGTGCTCGAAGCCGGTGGTCGGCATCGCGGCGCTCAAACTGATGGACCAAGGGAAGCTTAATCTGGACAAGGACGTGAGCGAATACCTCGGGTTCACGCTGCGCAACCCGAATTTCCTGGATGAAAAGATCACGATGCGCCACCTGCTCGCGCACGTTTCCAGCCTGAAAGACGCCGGCCAGTCCGCCGACATCAGCAACTATCCCCGGCCTGATCCGCCCCAGCAGCTCGAGAAAGACATTTGCTCCAGGAGATTCCCAAGTTGCCTCCACCACCTCCTCCTCCCCCGGTGACCGGGTTGCTCGCTGACAGCGGCTTTCGTCCTTCCGTCAACGGATTCCAGTTCGAGAATTACGGAACTATCCCCGGCGGCGTCAATCTAACAGGTGACGAGCTGCAGCGGATGTTCGGCGACCGCGTCTTCGCGACCGACACGGCGACGGAAAAGGTTTTGACCCCGGCCGCGCAGAAATGGATGGAGGTCACGAGCAACGAGATGAACGGCGGGCATTGCGAAGGCATGGTGGTGCTCAGTCGGTTGATCCACAGCAAGCAACTGGACGCGGCCAAATTCGGGGCGCCCAGCATCAATGCCTTGAACCTCGACGGAAACACGTTGCTCCAGCGCGAAATCGCTTACTGGTGGGCGACACAATCGGTCGATCCTACGCGGAGTTCGGAAGTCTCCGGGACGCCGACGGAAGTTCTCGATCGGTTGATCGAAGCGCTGAAGCCGGGAGCGAAGGAAAGTTACACGGTGGGCGTGAGCATGGAAGGCAAGGGAGGTCACGCCGTTACCCCGTACGCCGTGGAAGATAAAGGCGGCGGCGGCGTGGAGGTGCTGGTTTATGACAACAATCATCCGAGCAAGGAGCGGCGCCTGATCGTCGATCGCAACAAGAACACCTGGCAATTCAGCCTTTCCACCAATCCCGCCGAGCCCGAGAGCCTCTGGGCGGGAGACGCCAACACGCGCAGCTTGTCGCTTGTTCCGAGTTCTCCACGGCTGCAAATGCAGATTGCTCCCTTCCTAGAAGACGCTTCTCCTTCCGTCGGTTTGATGGGGTTGAACCAGTCGGCGCAGCGCTTCAATGAAATCTGGGTGGAGGGCAATGGCGTGAAAATCCTGATCACCGATCCGCAAGGCAAGCGCTACGGGTACGAGGGCGGGAAGTTTTATCGCGAAATCGCCGGCGTCAACCACCGGACTCCGAGAGGCGCTAATGAATTGTGGAAAGACAGCCCTTCGCCGACGTACTTCGTGCCGGTCGGCCTCGCCTTCACGCTCACCCTGGATGGGAGTGTCGTTGACCGAATGACCGACACCTCCGTGACGATGATCGGGCCGGGCTACGAGCTGTCGGTGGACGACATCCACCTCGATCCGAATCAGAAGGACACGATGGTCTTTTCGCCGGACGGCAAGTCGCTCTCCTATAAGACGAGTTCGAATGAATCGCCGGAAATCAGCCTTGGGTTCGAAACCACCGGCGCGGACTATGATTTCACGGTGAAAGGAGTCGATGTCGAGGCAGGCGCGACGCTTCACATCAAGTTGGACAAAGCAAAAGGCACCTTGGCCATCAGCACGACGGGGAACAAACAGGACGGCACTTACGCCTTGAGCATGGGTCGCCTGGAAAAGGACAGCGCGCAGTACTTTGACCATGACGAAATCGAGCTGCTGCCGAATGACATCGCCACTCTGGATTACGGCAAATGGCAAGGCGACCGGACGTCGATCACGCTGCTGCTCGATCACAACAGCGACGGCACGGTGGACGAAACGATTCTGCTGACGGACGAAGACAAGTTGGGCCCCGCCGCGCCGAGACTAAGTGCCCAGACCGGCGCCGGAGGCACGATCATCGTCACCTGGGCAGCCTCCGAGGCCGACTTTGTTCTCGAAGCCAACAGCACGTTGTCGCCGGCCGGGTGGGCCGTGGTTCCGGCGAACCAGGTGGCCACGCAAGGGGCGAACAAAGTTTTCACCGATATTATCAGCGCCAGCCCGCGTTTCTATCGCTTGCGGAAGAATTGAGTGTCGGAACGGGAGTTGAACCGCAGAGATCGCAGAGAGCACAGAGACGAGAGGTTGAAGGCAACTGATTTCAAATGAAGCGTTCGTTGACCTGACGGTTCGCCAGATGGATGAGACGCGGAACCCGCACTTATCCTTTACTCTGGGTTCCTTGCGTTCTCCGCGGTTAATCCGGCTGCCGTTTCCAAGTTGAATCTTATGAAAAAGCGATCCAGGCTCGTGAAAAACTTGGCCACCGGGTGCCTGTTCGGCGCGATACTCTGGCCGCCGACAGCCCTAGGGACGCCCATCGATTGTGCGGGTCAAAATCCCCAACGTCTTGGGAACTCGAAAAGAGCTAACTGGAACAGCCCGCTGCCGGCGCCGACTCCGGTTGCACCATCAACGGTGGTGAAAAAGAATACCGTCGTGCCCGGCCCACCTCCAGCCTTGACGGTCCTTCCTGCGGCGATCACCAGCGACTTCTTCGGCCATCTCGAGCTCAGCATCTCCAACCTGGCCGCCGGAGCGACGGTGAAGGTCGAGCGCTTCCAAGTCAACAATCGCGATGGCGTCATCGACACCGCGGCCGTGCTTCAATCCAGTTACCTGGTGACGGACGGACAATCGCCCATCGTCAACCGCGCCACCAACACCGCTGTCGTCGCGGACGCGACCCTAGCCGACGGCGTCATCCAGGCGCAATTGGGGTACCTTGATCCGTTCGTGCAAAACATGGCGGGTGAGTACGTCCTGCGCGTGAGCAGTCCCAGCGGCGCATTCAGGCCCGCCACCCAGCGTTTGAGCGTGGCCCCAACGCCCCATCCCCAGCGGTTCAGCGGCCAAGTGCGAGCCGGGGGTGGAGTTGTCCCGTTTGCCTACGTGGGTCTCCTCACCGCCACAGGAGCCGGCGGCGAGTTTGCCGGTGGCGCGATCGCCGACGCCGAGGGGCGCTACACGATTCAGGCGCCGGCCGGAGTTTACGAACTCATGACGGCACGTCCCGGCTTTGTGGGCGATCTAGGCCGTAGCACGCTCGTTCGGCTCAGCGCCAACACCAATCGGATCGTCGATCTGACGCTCGAATCGGGAACGCGCAAGATTTCCGGGCGACTGTTCGACCGCGCCCTTCCGGAACAGGGACTGGCCGGGATTCAGTTGTTCGGTTGGACGGCCGACGACGAGAGATTCACGATCGGTTACTCGGACGCCGAAGGGAACTGGTCGTTGGCGGTAACGCCGGAGGTGTGGCGGATTTCCATTTTGCCGCAAGCGGTGGTGGCCGCCGGTTACGTCGGTTTGCAGGACGAGCTTTATCTGGACGCCGAAGCGGAGGATGTTCGCGAGGTGAACATCGGCCTGCCCCGAGCCGACCGGCTGGTGCGCGGCACGGTGCGGGATGCCAGCGACAATAGTCTGATCAGCGATTGCGCCGTCGAGCTCTGGAGCGCTGATCTGGATTACAAGGTGCGGGTGAGGTCGGATATCCAGGGTCAATATCTGGCGCCGGTCTTCGAGGGCTCATGGTTTCAAACCGTGAACCCGGAGTCGGTTCTGGAACTTGGGTATGCCGGCCTGACGGCGATCACGCTGAACGTTTCCTCGAACGCTGTTTCGGAATCCAATCTCTATCTGGCGCCGCTGGCGACGGAACTGTCAGGCATGGTCGTGGATGATCTCGGCCAGCCGGTTCCTGGAGCGATCCTGTTGTTTCAGCCGGTCGAGGCCGGCAATCGCGCTTGGACCACGGCCGAGACCGACGAGGAAGGCCGGATGTACGGCGCCGTCCCAGCGGGAACGTTCCGCGCCAGTGTGGACATGCCGAACACCTATTACGACTTAATCGAAGTCGAGTCGCCGCCGTTTCAAGCCAGGCTGGATTCCAATCCCGAACTCAAGCTGTTGATGAAAAACCCGAAAGCGCGGCTGAAAGTTCGCTTGGTGGACGGTCTGGGTGAGCCTGTGACCGATTTGCCGTTGTTCGCCGAGGCGCGGATCACCAACACGGTGCACCGTACGTTCGACTACACCGATGAAGAAGGAGTGGCGGATTTGGGTGTGATCTCCGGGGAGTGGACGGTGCGCTTTGATCAATCCAATGCCGCTTTGAGCCTGGCGACCTTTGGGTATTTGCCAACCACCAATCGCGTGGTTGCGATTACCGGAACCGACCGGGCGATTGAAGTCACGCTGACGCGAACGCCGGTGACGCCTTCACCCGAGCCACCTCCTCGACTGACGGTCACAAAAGCCAGTAGTCGCATTCGCCTGACTTGGCCTTCGTCGGCCGGGTCGCCGGGATTTGCTCTGGAATCGGCCCCGACGGTGATGGGGCCGTGGAAGATGGTAACTGGAAGTCCAGTCGCCAGCGGCGCAGTGCTCACCCACGACGTGGACCCGACTGGCCCGGCAGGCTTTTTCCGGCTGCGCAGGCCGTGAGCGTCGAGGTCGGTATGTTCGTCAAGCGGTGCTGTTGCGCCATCCTCGTGCGAGCAGCCTTTCACTTCAAGGAGCGCGGCCTTAAGCTTGTCATTGCCCGCATCTGTCGGAGGCAGGGACCTCGTGAATCCCGAAGGGATTGCGCCGCAGAGCCCAGGGTTGGCGCGCCGCGCCTACCCTGGGAATGCGGTCCAAACAGACATCTCAACCCCAACGGGCTTGCGGCTTCTGCGTTTCCCAGCGGCTCAACCCGTTGGGGTTGACACCGTCCTCTGCTCGGGTTCCCAGGGTAGCTCGTGCCTCGCAACCCTGGGCTTTGTTACGGAATCCCTGTGGGATTCGGAGGAGAGACATGGGGAACTCGTTTGTTCTGCGGTTTCAAGTTGGAGGTTTATCTCTGCCGAAAATAGCCGTGGCCGGTTTGGCAGGCTGGGCCACGATGCTCTCACCAATGCGCGATGCCAAGGCGCAACTGAGTATCCGGTTTGACTATCGTTACGACTCGAGCGGCTTCTTCGACGCGCCGGAACGCCGGCTTGTCCTGAATGCGGCGGCCAATGAATATGCTTTCCGATTCGGCGATTCACTGACGGCCCTCACTCCCGCCGGAACCAACAGTTGGAATGCGTTGGTGATCCGGCCCGACACCGGAACCATGGAGTTGCTGTCCGACCTGCTCGTTCCTGCGAACACGTTGACCATTTTTGTCAGCGCTCGGCCGCTTGATGCCGATAAATTGGGAATGGCTGAGGTGGGCGGCTTTGCGTCCCGAGGTTCGCCGGCGTGGCAAGAGTCAGTCCGCGATCGCGGACAATTCGGAGCCCCGAAGGATGACTTCGGCCCGTGGGGCGGCAGCATCGCGTTTGACAGCAATCCGGCGACGCGCTGGTATTTTGATCCCGACCCACTCAGCTTGGGAGATTTGCCGTCGAACGCGGATGATTTTTTCTCGGTGGCCGTCCACGAACTGGGACACCTGTTTGGCTACGGCACGGCCGCCTCCTGGCAATTGCGAATCGACAGCGGCTTCACGGGGAGAAACTCCGTGCTGACTTTTGGCGGCCCGGTTCCAGTTGAGATCAGCGGAGACCATTGGGCTGACGGAACGATGAGCCGGGTATTCGGCACCGGCCTGCTGCAAGAAGCCGCGCTTGCGCCTGAACTGCCGCCGGGCTCGCGCAAATTTCTCACAGACCTCGACATCGCCGGGCTTCGGGATATCGGCTGGAGTGTGGTCCCCGAACCGGGTGTGGTCTGGCTCATGATCCTGGCCTTAGTGCTGGGTTGGTTGAGGTCCCGTCTCAATCACAAGCCAGGAAGCGAAGCGGTCTGCACGTCCCGATTCAAATGAAAAAACGCTTCGGCCGCCGCTACACCCGCCTCGCGGCCCCGGTAATTCGCGATGATCTCGTGGTGAGTCCTCCCAATGCCTTCACCATCCTGGCTGCGATGCGCCGCCAGTGCCGCCTTCTTCTTTTCCCGGACCGAAGTGATATCGACATAAACGTTCGGCGTGAAGCCAAGCGATTGACTGCCGGTGTTCACCTCGAAATAATATAAATGCGGCCGTGGCTTCAAAGCCAGGTAAACGCGAAACGCCAACAGGCTCGCGACCTGGTGATCCAGGTGAGTATCGACCGGCCAATGCGTGATCAGAATGTCCGGCGCTTCAGCGGCGAGAATCTTCTGCATCTCCTCGACGCGAACTCGATTCGATTCGGTTGAGCCATCGATCTGGCCGGCGAAGACCGGCTTTGCGCCGATGATTTTGCACGCCGCTTCACATTCCGCCGTGCGGATGGCCGCGGCTTCGTCGTTCGACTTGCCGCTGATGCCGCGCTCGCCTCGGGTCAAATAGATCACCGTCACGGAATGTCCTTGCTGCGCGTACAGCGCCAACGTCCCCGCCGCGCCGGATTCCGGATCATCCGGATGGCCACCCACGCAGACGACTCGGAGAGAATTTCTTGGAGCTTCCACGCCGGCTCCGGCCGCCGGCGACACTGTTACGGCTGATAGCGCAGGTCCGGCCGCGGCCAATGTATTCCAGAGAAACGAGCGGCGTGTTGAGCGAGCTTGATTCATTCGGCGCCAAGTGAGCATAACCATTCAGCAGAACACCACGAACGGACGCGAATGAACACGAATACTTCGGGCGCGGATCCGGTTTGAACTGACCCCTTTCGCGGCACCGTTGCGGGAGCGGCGGTGGGGAGCTGAAAACCGTATGGAAAGCCTGATATCATTCGTGTTTATTCGTGTGGTTCAACTGAATGCCGGCGGATTAGTGATTAAACAAGAACTCCCTGCTGCTCAGGAGCGCCCAGTACAGGTCCTCGACCAACGGACGCTGGTCCTTCTCGCCGATTTCCTTCAGGATGCCCAGCAGTTTGGTCTTTTCCACTTCCGTCGGGAACCGGCATAGCGCGCTCAGATACGCTTCCTCGATGATCTTTTCGGAAGAAGTCTTTTCCGCCAGCAGCTTCTCGATCCGGTTTCCTTTGGCGGACAGTTTCTGGTTGATCGTGTCTCCATTGGAGACGTGGAGGGCCTGCGCCATGGTTGGTTCGGATGTTCGCTCGCATTCGCAGGTCTTTTCGCGGTCGGGCCGGCCGAAACTCCTCAAGAAGTAGGAGGCGATTCTCGTGTCCGGGAGTTGGAGGGCGCGGAAGCCGAGCGGATATTTGTCCCCCAGTCCGCGGTTCGCGTTGCGCAAATCGGTGACGAATTCCGTGGGCACGCCGGTGACCTGCGAATACGCATCCAGCAGCACCTCCGCCATCAGGCGGCGCGGATAATAATGCGAGTAAAACCGTGTGTCGGCCGCGTTCTCGGGCAGCGCCTGGCTCGAACGCTGGTACGTTTCGGACCGAAGAATGGCGCGTATCAGCGCTTTGAGATCGAATTTGTGGTCCGCAAGAAAATTGGCCGCCGCCGAAAGCAGTTTCTCATGGCTGGCTGGGTTCGTCACGCGGAGGTCATCAACCGGTTGGACCAGGCCGGCGCCAAAGAAATTGGCCCAAATGCGATTTGCAATCGCCCGGCTGAAGTACGGATTGTTTCGCGAGACGAGCCAATTGGCCACGTGCTCGCGGCGATCCTCCGGTGCATCCATCGGGAGCGGCTGGCCGTCCAGCGGACGTGGTGGCTGCGGACGCCCGCGGCGAGGCTGATTGATGTCGCCAGAGGTCGCGGCGAAAATCAGCCGTTCGCCGTCGGCAGTTCCGGTCTTGGCCCGAACACGCGCGAACAGATTCGCCATGCCGAAGTATTCGTCGTTGGTCCATTTCTCCATCGGATGGTTGTGGCACCGCGCGCAATTGATCGACATGCCCAGGAACGCTTGCGTGACGGTCTCCGCCATGGCCGGCGGATCTTCGTGCAGGACGTAAAAATTGGCTGCGCCGTTTTCGAGCGTGCTTCCTTTGGCCGTGACGATGCGGCTGACCAACACATCCCACGGCGTATTCGCCGCGACGTTGTGATGAATCCAATTGTAGTAAGACCACATCGCCGCCGGCCGCAGCCGGTCGCTGTTGACGAGCAAAAGGTCCGACCATTTGTAAGCCCAATAATCGGCAAATTCGGGCCGCCGGAGCAGTGACTCGATCAGTTCATCCCGTTTCGCCGGTGACTCGCCCGCCAGAAAATCTCGCGTCTCTTGAACGGTGGGCAAAACACCGATCGTGTCCAGGAAAGCTCGCCGCAGGAATTCGGCATCCGACGCGCGCGGCGAGGGCGGGAGATTCAAATTCCGGAGCTTTTCGATGACCAAGTCGTCGATGAAATTTCGCTTTTGGGATCGAGCGAAAACTTCCGGGCCGACCACGTTTTCGTAACGGACTGTGACCGCGGCAATGGCAATCCGGCTGAGATACCAAGCGGTAATCGCGCCTTCCCCATAGCCCATCACGGTGACGTTCCCAGTCTCATCCACCTGGGTGACGGATGAATTCGCGTCCGTGTATTTGACCCACCGGGTCACGTCCTCAATATGGCCGTCCGTGAAGCGTGCCTGGGCGATCAACTGTTGCGTCGCGCCCGGTTTGAGGCGAACGGCCGGCGGGAGGATTTCAA
Organism: Verrucomicrobiota bacterium; assembly: GCA_016209525.1. Lineage (GTDB taxonomy): Bacteria > Verrucomicrobiota > Verrucomicrobiia > Limisphaerales > SIBE01 > VHCZ01. The sequence goes on along the minus strand of JACQWK010000093.1, from coordinate 12,582 downwards.
TCCGAACGATGCGAGGTTCGTCTGACTTGGGCGGCGGCGTCCCGGCGGCGATCCACTCCGAGAGAACGCGATATTCCAAGGAATCAGTTTCGAACCGCTTGCCGCCTTTGTGGGGGACCGCGCCGGTCGGTTTCAGCAACATCAGACTTCGTCCCGGATCGCTTGGAATGATCCGCCGCCCAAAAGCATGCCGGGTCAGCGACAGGTAATCGCCTTCATCATCGTAGCCGCGCAACGAAAGCCGGAAGCCGTTTTGGCCGGCGGCGGCGCCATGGCACGCGCCGGAGCTGCAGCCGAATTTGGCGAGAATAGGCTGAACGTTGTTCCGAAAGCTCCACTCCACCGGTTTGTCCATGGAGGTCACCGTCACTTGGACTGTGGCCTTCTTCGCTTCCGATTGGGCGGCAATCGTCGCGATGCCGTTGGCGACGGGAAAGGCGACGTGGCCGTCGATTCGGACGATATTAGTGTCGCTCGACGTGAACGTCACGTTAGTGAACTGGGAGACGAATTGGCCGCCGACGACTTCTTCAACGATCAGCCGCTGGTAGGCGGTAGGACCATGGAGCTCAATTCGATCGGGCTGAATGGAGAGAGATTCCGCAGCGCTGATGGCGGAGCACGTGAGGAGGCTGCAGAGGAACCAGCACACCGGGTTGGCGAGATGACCGAGAGCCTGGCTGAGTTCGGCCAGGGGCTGAGAGGAACCGGTCCTCGTTAAGTTCTTGGAGAGAACTGACAAGCGGCAGACCACCGAATGCAGCGGGGGGATGAACCTGCTGGAGGGACGTTTCTTCATGGAAGGCGTTGGCGTTTGTCAGAACAACTCCATGATGGGCTGCGTCCCATAGTCCACGAGCGGGAAGGGCCGGCCATTCGGACCCGGCAAATGCGTCTCGAGGTCGAGGCCAAGGCTCCGATAAATCGTCGCGGCGACATCCGCCGGCCGAACCGGTCGTTCCACCGGGTACGCGCCGATTTCGTCGCTCTTGCCGACAACGCGCCCGCCTTTGACCCCGCCGCCGGCGAAATAGACGGTCCAGCATTGCGGCCAGTGATCGCGTCCACCGGCAGGATTGATTTTGGGGGTGCGACCAAACTCCGCGAGGTTGCAGACCAATGTGTTTTCCAGGAGGCCTCGGTCGTAGAGGTCTTCGATGAGCGCGCTATAGCCTAGGTCGTACATCGGCGCCACGATCTCCTTCATGCCGGCAATCGAGGTAAACGGCTTCGAGCCGTGAATGTCCCATGTGATTTCGTCGAAGACGGTGATGAACGTGTTGATGGTCACAAATCGGACGCCTGCCTCGATCAAGCGCCGAGCCAGAAGACAACACTGGCCGAAGCGGGTCATGCCGTAGCGTTCGCGCAGTTTTTGCGGCTCCCGGCTGAGTTCGAAGGCTTCTCTGGCTTTCTCGCTGGTCATGAGCCGGTAGGCCGCGGCGAAATTGCTGTCCATCAATTTGGCCGTTTCGCTGTGCTCGAAATTCTTGACCGTTTCATCCACAATGTTCCGAAGCTCGCGCCTCCGGCGAAGCCGAGCTTCGCCAATCTCCGCAGGCGGGAGAAGATCGGGAACTTTGAAGTCGGCTTTGGACGGGTCCGCGTTCAGGACGAAGGGATCTTGCGCTTTGCCCAGAAAACCCGCGTCCTGTCCGTGCGGCATGTTTCCGCCGGTCGGGCCCATCGGCTCGGGCAGAATGACATGGGCGGGAAGCTCGCTCCGCCGCCCTCGGAGATAAGTCAAGGCGCAGCCGGCGTGCGGGCTGTTGATCCCGCCGGTGAAGAGCCGGCCAGTCTGCATCATTTGATGCCCCGTGTCGTGAACCGCCGCCGCGGTGTGATAACAACTCCGGACGAGCGAGAACTTGTCGGCCACCTTCGCGTGGAGCGGAAACATTTCGGAGATTTCGATATCGGGACTCTTCGTCCGCATGGGTTTGAACGGGCCGCGGATTTCACTCGGAGCGTCCGGCTTCAGATCGAACGTGTCCAACTGACTCGGAGCACCGAGGTTGAAAATCATGATAACGGAACGTTCGTCGTTGCCTTGAGCCACGGCTCCGCCCGCCTTCAGAGCGGCGAAGTCGGACAAAGAAAGGCCCAGGGCGCCGAGAGTGCCGACTTGAAGGAAGTCACGGCGGGTGATTCCGTCACAGGTGGTGATCGATCCGTCTCCGGTTACTTTGATCATAGGTTCTGATTCGGGCGCGTTGGACGATGCATGAAAAATATTCCTGCTGGCTGCCTTCTGCAACGATTTTTGCGGCGCCGTCAGGCTTCGCAAGGAGCGCAGATTTTGAATCCATCAATATCTCGGTGAATTGTCGCGAGCCGCGACCGGCTCTCGTAGCGCGGATTTTCAATCCGCCGTATCGCAGGTTTGCAACCTGCGGAATGCTCGAACTGCCGCTGATTTCGAATCGGCGATACCGCAGGTTTCAAATTTGCGCTACGAGTTTGGTGCTCAAGTCAGGTCCAGACTGGGCCATCACGCAGTGTTGAAAAACTCCATTGAAAAGTCCATGCCATGCCACTAAGTTGACGAGCAATGCTCGGCGATCGGCCATACATGAGAACACCGTCGTTCAAGCCGCAAAGGTCAGTGACGGTGGCGTTAATCGTCATTAACGCGGCCATTTTCGTTCTGCAGCAGATCGTGGGATTCTACTACCCGTTCCTTTTCAGACAATACGCGGAAGTGTTTGCCCTGAGCATCAATGGCTTATCCCATGGGTATCTCTGGCAATTCTTCACGTTTCAGTTCATGCACGGCGGCGAGTGGCACCTCATCGGAAATCTGCTCGCGATCTACTTTTTCGGGCGGCCGATGGAGGACGCGCTGGGTCGAGGCGGAATGCTCAAACTCTACTTTACTTCCGGCGTCGTGGGCGGCCTTCTGCAGATCGTCTTCGCGTGGATGGTTCCCAAATATTTCGGGGGGCCGGTTGTCGGAGCGTCGGCTGGGGCATTTGGACTCGTCGCCGCCTTCGCCACCATGTTCCCGGAGCGAGAAATCGTGCTGATTCCCTTCCCGGTTTCGATCCGCGCTCGCGTCTTGCTTTGGTTCGCCATCGGATTGGCCGTGATGGGAATCATCGTGCCCAGCCAAGTCGCTGACGCCGCTCACCTGGGCGGAATTCTCACAGGGATTCTTTTTGTCTATTGGGTCGCGCAGGGAATTCGCTGGCATTTCACCTGGCCCAGTTTCCGATCACCAACGCGTCGGCCCAGGGAACTGGTGCGTGCGTCGGTGCCCAAGCGCAGCCTCTGGCAGCGCGGCAAGACGACGGAAGAGGAAGATCTGACCGCCACCGAATTCATCAGCCGGGAAGTCGATCCGATCCTCGACAAGATATCCGCCCATGGCATTCAGAGCTTGACCGAGCGCGAACGCAAGATTCTGGAAGCGGCCCGGGCGAAGATGGCGAAGAGGTAGTTCGTAAAACGCAATTCGTAATTCGTAAGTTCCCAGCTTTGCGCTGGGCGAGTCGGACAAGTCCTGCGCCTCCGCAACTGCATCAAGGTTTACACATTCCGCATTACGCATCAGACATTACGCATTACGTTTTACGTTTCACGTTTTACGCCTTCCAATTCTCAGTTCCCCTCCTAAATTCAGTCCATGATTCAGCGTTACTCGCGCCCGGAAATGCGGGCCATCTGGACTGAGGAAAACAAGCTCCGCATCTGGCTGCAAATTGAATTGCTCGCCGGCGAAGCGCTCGTTCAGGAGGGGATCATTCCGGCGGACGATTTCCAAGAGTTGAAGGCCGGCGCCGAACTCTGTTTTGCCGACTTGAAAAGTCTGGTCGAACGCCAGAAGGAACTGGAGAAGACCCTCAACCACGACGTGATTGGCTTTACCACCGCGGTCGCCGAGAAGATCAATCACCGCGCCAGCCGCTGGCTGCACTTTGGCCTGACGAGTTCCGACATCATCGACACCGCGTTTGCCGTGCAGATGGTTCAAAGCGCGGATATTCTGATCGCCGATGTGCAGGCGCTCCGCAAATCCATCGCCAAGCGCGCCCAGGAACATCGCCTGACGCCGTGCATTGGCCGCAGCCACGGTATTCATGCCGAACCGACCACCTTCGGCCTCAAATTGGCGCTGATGTTCGACGAGTTTGGCCGCGCGGAGGAACGATTGAAGCGCGCGCGCGACGTGGCGGCGGTCGGGAAACTGAGCGGCGCGGTTGGCACCAGCGCGCACCTGTCACCGAGCGTCGAAGCCCGCGTCTGCGAAAAGCTTGGCCTTCGTCCAGCTCCCATCTCGACACAGATTGTCCAGCGGGACATCCATGCCGAGTTCATGACCGCGCTGGCCCTGGTTGGCGCGAGCATTGAGCGTTGGGCGGTCGAGTTTCGCCATCTCCAGCGGACCGAAGTCCTGGAAGCGGAGGAACCGTTCACGAAAGGCCAGAAGGGCAGCAGCGCCATGCCGCACAAACGCAATCCCATCACTTGGGAACGCTTGACGGGCCTCGCGCGCGTCCTGCGCGGCAACGCCATGGCCGCGCTCGAAAACGTCGCGCTCTGGCACGAACGCGACATCAGCCACAGCTCGGTCGAGCGCATCATCTTCCCAGATTCGTGCACACTGCTCGATTACATGTTTGGCCTCCTGATTCGACTCATGGACGGACTGGCGGTCTATCCCGAGAACATGAAAAAAAACCTGAGCCTGAGCCTGGGCATGTGGAATTCGCAGACGGTCCTGCTGGCGCTGATCCGCAAAGGCCTGACTCGCGAAGAAGCGTACGACCTGGTCCAGCGCGCCGCGATGAAAACCTGGGAAGTCAAGCATGCCGGCCGCGACGACGCTGATTTTGTGCAACAACTCAAAGCCGACCCGGACGTAGCGAAACATTTCAAGCCCGGCGAACTTGAAAAACTTTGTTCGCTCGACTTCCATCTGAAGGAAGTGAACCACCGATTCACAGAACTCGGTCTGTAGCCGCCGACGCAAGGAAGGTGGCATGTTGATGCCATGGAACTGAACGAGCAACCGTCCACCCCGACGCTCGCCCACAAGCTCGGAGATACACCGCATGTCTCCGGTTTGGCCATCCGGCTGGCGCGATTGAGCGGCGCCGGCGAGCGGCTGCCCGAATGGCTCCTCAAGGTTGCCGTCGAGCGCGGCGCAAGCCACTACCAGCGTGACTTCGGCCCCGCGCTTCCGCCGGACCGTCTGGAGATAAGCGACGAGGAAATCGGCGTGGCTCTCTGCCTTGGCCAGATGCCAGATAACCCTTGGTTGATTCGCGCCGCGGCCCAACTGCTCTCGTCCCACCGCGTGGATCCCGTGTGGCTGGCTCGGCTCGCAGAGATGGAGCACGTCGAGCCGGTCCTTCTGCATATCGCGGCTGCGGCCGAACGGGTGGACATCGCCTTGGAGCCGTGGGCTTCACTCCGCCGTCTGCTTCATCCACGCCGACGAGTGCGTACTGACGCGCTGCCGCACTGGACTCGATTTGCCGTGCTCCAAGGATTGACGCGAAACGGTTACGCCCCCCCCGCGTGGCTCCAGCGCGATGAGTAACCCCCTGATCATCCTCCAAACCTTCGACAGGCATCTCGACCATCCCGTCGAACTGACACTCTATGGGCGCGCAGCATTGGCGTTGGGTTTCTCGCCACACCTCCCGCAACACGATACAACCAAGGACGTGGACGCCATTATTCCCCTCTGTCAGTTGGAAGCGCTGCAAGGAGACGAACAGTTTTGGAACGCCCGCGACGCCGCAAACGCCGAACTAGCCGGACGCGGGCTATACCTGACCCACTTGTTTACCGAGGCGGATGTGTTCCTATCGCCGGATTGGCTGGGCCGCCGTGTCCTCCTATCAACTCGCTTTGTTCACTTGAAGCTTTTGCGCCCGGCGACCATTGATTTTGTGCTCACGAAGATGATGCGGGGCGCGGATCCTGAGGACAGAACTGACATTGAGTTTCTCTTAAAGCAGGAACCATTGACAGAAGCCGACTTGCAGGCCGCTTTTGGCCGCGCCCGGCTGCCCGAGATACCGGAGTTGCACGACGCCTTTCGTGCCGCCCAGCCCAGGGTGCTCGAAATAGCTCGATCCATCGGACCCAAAACGTGAGACAGACTATACAGCGGCAAATACAGAGGAGACCGTGGGATGGACTACATGCGGAAGGTTTGTAGTCCCGCCTTTAGGCGGCCCGAACCGGCTAAAGCCGGGACTACAAACGCCGACCTGTCGTACATCCAACGGTATCGTCAACAAATGCAAGCGAATCTCAACCGAGGCTCCTCCCGTTCACGAGCGAGCGAGCCGAGAAGTCTTTCGTCACCGATAAACGAGGCTGTACTCCCTCTGTCTTGCCCAAGAGTGGCTCTCCACTTCAGTAGCGTAGATTTTCAATCTGCCGTATCGCAGAATTGCATTCTGCGGACGCCTCGGTTTGTCTAGCACCCCCTCTGTATCGAAGCTGCAGCCGAGTGCAACTCGGCCATACGGCGCAGCGCGGCGAAGCCGCGACCAAATCCGGTAGGGCGAGACTCCGTCGAGCCCTGGAATCCTTGCCGGCAATGAAGTCAGGGCTCGACTGGAGTCTCGCCCCACCCAAAAATTGGCGCACTCCGCGACTATTCCAGGCGATATTGATAGACCGACAATCTGCGCGACGCCGGGCAACACTGAGGCCCCGGAGGCAGAACAAAAGCCATGACATCGGCTTGGCCGTCCCGATATGCTTTCGCAGGCTTGAACGAAAATGAAGGTCAATCCGCAATCGTTTTTCAAATTCTGCTCCGGGCACGTGCCGCTGCTGCGGCAGTTGGCCGAATCCGGAGACGAAATTTCCGAAGCGGATGCGCGCCGCGTGATCCGCGCGAATCTCGAACCGGGTGACGAGCTCCCGGAGACGACCTGGCGGCGGCTCAAAGAACTGCAAATCCTGATCCCGATCGAGCCAGCCAGCGACTTTAACTATCTTGCCGAGCCAGTGGCACGGTTGTTGGCTTACCTCTACGACGAGGCTCAGGCCGCTACTCCGGAAATCGTCCGAGGCTACATTGAGTCGCTCACCGTCACCGGCAAGCAACTGGCTCGGGCCATTGAAACGGACGACCTCGGCCTGCTCCGCCTGGCGATGGATGAGATTCAGCGGACGCTTCGGCGCGTTCAAACCGACCTCGATGAGACGCATCGGTGCATTTTGGCCGAGGTCTCGCGTTACAAGACCGAGCGCCGGACGGTTCCGGTGCGCGAGAAATTTCGGCGAATCGTTCATTGGATGGAGCGTTACGTGGATCCGATGGTGGACATTGTGCGGCCGGATGGCCCGCTCCGGGCAACGTTTGACGAAACGGAACGGCTCTTGCATCGGGCGCGGGACCATGGCTTGTTCAACGACCTGCCCGCGCTGGAGCGCAGCTTCCGCCAATTACGCCTCGTCCAGCGGCACGCGCTGCGGGTGTTTCAACAATGCCGCCGCGAGCTTCAGCCCCTGTATGAATCGTTGCGGCGATCCTCGTTCATCGCGGAGGGCGCTGCGCTCGCATTGGAACAATTGCAGCGCGAAGGTTCTGCGGGTTGGGCCGAAGTTCACGCCGCCACCGTTTGCTCATTGCGCTGGCAAAACGTCCCGGGCGACGCCGCCATTGAAAGGACCCTGAGGAACGTTGCGGAACACCGGCCCGAGCCTGCTCCCGTGCTCGCGCTCTCCGCTGAAGAGGCCGCGCCGGCAGATTATCTTCGCCGGCTCTGGCTGGACGCTCTCCCAAGTGAAGCGCGCGCCAGCCTTCCGCTGACCGACTTGCTGGATTGGCTCGTGCAACCCTCTCCGAAGAGGGACACAGCCGACACGCTGGCGGGCTTCTCGCGGCTGGTGTTCGACCCGGCGTTCGAAGCCACCTTCACCGAGGATGAGCCGCAGGAGTACCGCACCGCCAACGGCGTCTTGGAGGCGCCTCCTGTCCGACTCGCGCGCGCATGAGTGAATTGCCCCAGCTTCAGGAAATCTTCGATCGGCTCCGGCGCGGCTACCATCTTTCGCCGGAAGACGAGCCGGCCTTCTCCGCGGTTGCCGCGGACTTCGAAGCCTACGCGGCGTATTTCGCGCGGCTCGGCCTCACGCTCGTCCGGCATCCGCGCGAATTCTTTTATTTCGAGCCGGACGCGGCCGAGAACGTGCCGGAGGCGCTCCCGCGCATCGCCGTGTTCTCGTTCATCCTCGTTGATCATGCGGCCAATCAAGGGCGGCCGATTGAGGAGTTTTTGCTGGGCCAGCATTTCCTCGTCTCGAAGCTGCCCCATTTTACGCTCGACCGTTACGCCGGATTGCTCCGGCAGGTGGAGGTCGAAGACGCCGCCGGGCTGCGCCAAATTCTCAAGAACATGGAACGTCTCGGCTGGGTCAAATTTGTCGGCGAAGAAGAGTTCCGCTTCCTGCGCCCATTTCACCGCGTATTCGACAAGTGCCTAGAGCTGGCGCGGACGGCGCGGTTGCCCTCGGAAGGCAAGCCTGCCCTGTCAGCGGACGGCCCGGACGCGGCAAAACCAGATTCGTATTAATCGGTTCATGCATTAATCGACATGAAGAATGCCCCTCACCCCGTCCCTCTCCCCATCGGATGGGGAGAGGGTGGCCGAAGGCCGGGTGAGGGGTGTGCAACAACTTCTGAACTCAATAATAATTCGTAAATTCGAATGCCCCACGGCCCGCAGAAGCTCATCCTCATTCGCGCCGGGCGTTACGACTATGCCGAGGTGGAGTTGAGCGGCACACTCCAAATTGTCGGTCCGAACAACACCGGCAAGACGACGCTGATCAACACGCTGCAGTTCCTCTACCTTGATGACCGGCGCCACATGGATTTCGGCTCTTACACACCAGAGCAGACCCGCGACTACTATTTCCCAAACCAATACAGCTACATCCTCTTTCAGTGCCTGGGCGCGCGGGGCCAGTGCGTCCTCGGTTGGCGCGGCCAGAGCAAAGCGGCCGGCGGCGAGCCGGAACGCTTCTCCTACGAAGGGCCGTTCGACCCTGCCGATTTCCTGGATGAAATGAACCAGGTTCGGGAGCCGAAAGACGTCAAGGCCCGCCTGAGCGCCCGGCAATTCACCGTCCTCAAGAGCGCTCAGGACCATCGCGAGCTTTTGCTCCTGCCGACCAAGGGCGAGTCGCGGGGCCTCGGCCTGGTCGCCTTGCGCGACAATGACAAGTATCCGCAATTCCGAGAGACCCTGAAGAATTTGCTTTGCCTGAGCACCATCACGCAGGACCAGATGCGGGACCGCCTGCTCATGCTCGCCGGACTCCCGGTGGACAAGTATGCGCTGGATGTGCGGGAGTTGTTCGGGGAGGACTATGACCGCATCCTTCGGCTCAAACACAAGCTGCTTCGCTTCAAAAAACACCAAGGGCAGGTGGAGCATCTGGTGGACCTGTGCGCACGCAGAGATGGGCTCCGTGGGGAGCTTCTTTATCGCTGGAGTGACTTGCGTGCAAAGCGGCAGGCGTTTGAACAGGAACACACGGCCAAGGCGGCGTCGCTGCGCGCCGAAGCGCAGGCGGCGGCCCAACGAATCCAAATCCTCACCGCTGAAATCGCGGATCGCCGCGCCGACGAGCGCTCACTTTCCGAATCCAAGGGAAGCCTGACCACCCGACTCAACCAGATTGCTGTCCAGGAAAAGGCGTTCGGCGACTTTGTGGAAGACCTGGAGCGCACGGCGCTGAAGAATGTCGAGGCCGAAATTCGCCGCCTCGAGCGCCAACTCGCCGATGCCGAGAAGGAAACTCGCGACAAAGCCGAGATCAAACTGAAGGTGTATCGCGAGGTGGTTGAACAGAAGCGGCGCACGCTTGCTCACTTCGACCGCGCTTTGGTCACCGTGCTGCGTCGGGACCTCACGGACGATGAGTTGGCGCCGCTGGCCAAGTTTTTCAATTTCAGCTTGCTGGAACAGCCGGTGGGGGAGGATGGCATCCGGTTGATCCGCCGCGAGGAGTTCGTGCGCCTGCTTCGTGCCTTGGGCCAAAGGATTCAGAAGGACGTTTACCGCGACGCCAATGTGGAACTCCCGCTGCCCGCGAGCGACCACAGCCTGGCCGAACTCGCCAACCCGGACGCCGTTCGCGAGCGTCTGGCCGAAGACGAAGCCACGCTCCAGCGCTGGCAGGAAATTCTGCAAGCGATCCACGAACGGGAGAAACTGGGCGCGGAACTCCAACGATTGCGCGCCGAGGAAACGAGGCTGCGCCAAGCGATCTTCGGCTGGGAAAAGCTTCAACAGGACCGGGCCGCTTTGCCCAGGCTCACGACGGAGTTGAAACAAACTGAAGAAGCGCTCGTCTCGGTCGCCGCGCGCATCGGAAAACTGGAGAAGGAAATCGAAGGCACTCGGGACGCGAAAGACAAAGCGGAAAGAGCCACCATCGCCGAGGAAAACCAGTTCAACGCGGTCATGGGCCGCTTCAATTCCTGTGTTTTTCCCGAGTACGACGCGAAGCCATTGCCGCCGGACGAAACGATTCCCAACGATTTCGATGCTGCGGTTGCCGTTTTTCTGCGGCAGCAGGGCCAACTCGACAAGCTCGATCACAGCGTGCGCGAAACATTCATGTCCGTCGAAGCCGCGCTGGGAAGCGATTACGCTGGCGCAGACGAAAATGAAACCGTCCGGCTGCTTCGAGAAGAATTGGAGGCTTTGCCGGAGCAAGAAGACGCTCTGCGGCGCGATTGGGAACACCAGCTTCACCAACTTCGCGCCACCTTCGATCAAGTGCTCCGAGCGCTTGGCGACATCAAAAGCGCCGCTGACCGCCTGAATCGCGAGTTGGGCCGTATCCAGGTTTCGAATATTGCCGCGTTGCGGATGGAGGTGGTCGAGCAAGCGGACCTTGTGGGTTCCCTGCGGAAGCTGGCCAACGTTGAGCAGCCGGGTCTTTTCGATGACAGTTCCAGCCTGGAAGCGGCTCTGGGCGGCTTCCGGCAGAAATTTGAGGCCAATCCCCTGCTCCGCTACTCCGACTTGTTCACGCTGCGTTTCACGGTTACGGGCGAGGATGGCAAGCCGCATCACTACCACGACTTCCGGCAGGTCGAATCGCACGGCACCACCATCACGATCAAAGTGCTGTTCAATCTGCTCGTGCTGCGCAGCCTGCTGCGCGAGGACTCCACCAAATCACTCCTCTGCGAGGTGCCGTTCTTCCTCGACGAGATTCACTCTCTGGATCCGACCAATCGGCACGCCGTTCTTTCCACGGCTCGCAAACTGGGTTTCATCGCCATTACGGCGGCGCCCGAGTCCGTGAGCGAAGTGAACGCGCTCTACTTTCTCCAGCCTCGCAAAGGCCGCATTGTGCTCCGCCGCCGTCACCGAATCGGCGTCAAGGCCGCGTTGAAGCCATGAGCGCCGAAGAGAACATCCGCGCGCAATTCGCGGCCCTGTTTGAACAGGGGTCACTCGCGCGCTCTGCGTGCAGTGGCGGATTTCTCAAGGCGCTGCGGCCTCTCCTCGACTCCGGAGTCGTTGTCGAAGAACGATCTGGTGCAGGCCGCCGCCTCGTCGTGCGCGACCGAGACGCGGTTTGCGACTTCTTTGCGCAGCGCTACCCTGACGCTGGATTTCTCGCAGGCGACTCCAACCGCGTGGCCAGCGTCGCCCGCTTTCGCGACACCAAAGCAATCAGGGGAAACGAGCCGGAGTTCGTTTGCCTCCGTGCTTGGCGGGATGATGCTTTGTTCCGCCATGACCAGCCGGTCAATGCAGTTGCTGCGACCACGGAGCATGGCCTCTTTGCCTTCGTGCTGGATGACCGAAGCCCATATTCACTGCGCGGCACCTGCGCGCTGGTCGAGAATCCGGCCGTCTTTACCCGTCTTGAGAAGCTGAAGCTTCCCATCGCACTCGCTGTTTACGGACGCGGACGCGTCTCAAACCGGTTCCTGGAGTGGCTGAGCGGCATGACCGCGCCGGACTTCACGCTGCTGCACTTGCCAGACTATGACCCGGTCGGCTTGAGTGAGTTTGCACGAATGCGGGAGCGTCTCGGTACACGAGTTCATCTGCACTTACCCCCGGAGCTACCATCGCTATTCAAGCGTTATTCCAACCGCAGCTTGCTCGACAAACCGAACAGCCGCGAGCTGCTCTTCAACCTGCGTCGTTCAGAAGTGCCCGAGGTGCGACACGTGCTCGAACTGATGGAACGAAACCAGGCGGGCTTGGAGCAGGAGGCGCTTTTGCTTGAGCGAACGCAGAGTTGAACGACTGCGTGAGCCTCTACATGGGGCTCATCGAGACTTCAGGGCCAGGCCGATTTATCAATGCGTTCAGAAGTTGCTGCACACCCCACACCCGACCTTCGGCCGCGCTCTCCCCATCCGATGGGGAGAGGGAGGCATCTCCGTGATGGACCGCGAGCGCGCGGAATGTGTTCCCTCTCCCTTGAGGGAGAGGGTCAGGGTGAGGGTGAGCGCTCCGAAGAAATCGGTTGCGCTGTGACTTGCCGGCGATTCTCCCTCACCCCCGCCCTCTCCCGCTGGGAGAGGGAGAAACATTCGCCATCCGCGGAAAAGTTCGGCCACCACAGTTT
>JACQWK010000106.1 GCA_016209525.1 Verrucomicrobiota bacterium | reverse complement strand
GCAATTCTCATTTTGGCCGTAACGCGGACACTCCTGTCCGCAAAACCTCCGAGAATGTGCGGACAGGAGTGTCCGCCTTACGGTCACGAACCGCGCCCGTTGCCAAAATGAGAATTGCTGGCGCTCAAATCACCGGGATTGACAGGGAGGGTGCTTCAACCTTAATTCAACCTCATGAAAACGTTTCAGCCTTTATTGGGGCTGGCCGTCGCAGTCTTCGGATTCACTGGCACGGTCGCCAAAGGAGGACAAACCGCTACGGTCAAGGAAAACCATGTCAATGTGCGCGGTCAACCTTCGCTGGCGGGCGAGGTCATCACCCAATTGAAGAAAGGGGAACGAGTTGTCGTCCTCGAAGAGATTCCCGTGCCGAAGCCCAAAGCCGGCGAGCCGGCCAGTTGGTCCCGCATCCAAATGCCGGCCAATACACCGGTTTGGGTCTTCGCTTCGTTAATCGATCCCAATGAGAAGACCGTGAAAGCGAGCCGGCTGAACTTGCGCGCCGGCCCGGGAGAGAATTTCAGTGTCTTGGGCCGCCTGGAGCGCGGCGACACCGTGAAAGAAATACGAACCGTCGAAGATTGGATGGAAATCGAGACACCGGAGAAGGCGCACGCGTTCGTCGCCACGGAGCTTCTTTCCAAACCTGAACCCGCCGCTCCGCCTGTCTTGCCGGGATCCAAGAAAACCGAAGTCGTATCGGAGCCTCCGAGAGCCGAACCTGGCCGACCTTCTCCCGCAGCCAACGAGCCAGTAGCCGCTCCAGCGACCTTGACTCCGATTGATCAACCTGCTCCGCCCGTCACGGAAGCGCCGCCGACCAAGCCCACGCCACCCCCTGAAACCACGCCGGCGACCGTGACCCCGGCGCCAACGCCGCATCTCACGGACGTTGTGCCCACTCCGCAGCCAGCTTCGCCTGTCGCCGCAACCGCGGTGCCGTCTCCGGTCGAATCCGGGCCTCCTCCGAAACGCGTGGTTCGACGCGAAGGCATCGTTCGGTCCACGTGGAGCATTCAGGCGCCAACCTATGTTGAGTTGATCAGTCCTGACACAAGAAGGGTGATCAACTATCTGCACACCCTCGACACCGAACTTAAGCTCAAGGACTTCAGAGGCAAAAAAATCATCGTCACTGGCGAGGAAGGCATCGATTCTCGCTGGCCCAAGACTCCCGTCTTGGAAGTGGAGACGATTGAACTCGCGCCTTGATGGAGATGGACAATCTCATTGACGGCCGGGCGATTGCCGAACAGATCCATTCGGAGACGGTTCAGCGCATTTCTGCCTTAAAGGCGCGCGGGATACAACCCGGTCTGGCTTTTGTGCGCGTGGGAGAAGATCCCGCGTCCAGGGTCTATGTGGGAATGAAGGAGAAGATGTGCGCGCGTCTGGGAATTCACTCGGTGACGCACGTCTTTCCGGAGAAAGCTTCCCAGCAAGAGTTGCTCCAGCGGATCGATCAGCTCAATCACGAGGCTCGGATTCACGGGATTCTTGTCCAATCGCCCGTTCCTTCGCACATCGACTCCACAGCCATTTACTCGGCGGTTTTACCGGGCAAAGACGTGGACGGATTTCATCCGGCGAACGTGGGCAAGCTGTTGCTGGGCGACCGGAGCGGCTTCATTCCGTGCACTCCGGCCGGCGTCCACGAACTGTTGATTCGGACCCAAGTGCAGATCGAAGGAGCGGAAGTCGTCGTGCTGGGGCGGGGCAACATTGTCGGAAAACCGATGACTGCTCTGTTGCTGCAAAAGGACCGGCATGCGAACGCGACCGTGACGCTTTGCCATTCACGCAGCCGCCGGATCAGTGCGCATTGTCTGCGGGCGGACATCATCGTTGCCGCGATCGGCGTTGCTCGGTTCGTGAAGTCGGACATGGTCAAACCCGGCGCGGTGGTGATCGATGTGGGGGTCAATCGCATCGAAGATGCCTCCGCTAAAGGGGGCTCGCGGTTGGTCGGGGATGTGGACTTTGAGAATGTGCGGCAGGTCGCCGGAAAAATCACGCCGAATCCGGGCGGCGTGGGGCCCATGACGATCGCAATGCTCATGGCCAACACCGTCCGAGCGGCCGAACTCGCCGCGAGTTGACGCTGATTTCCGGATTTCGTCCGCGAATGCCCGCCTCTTGACCAGCAATTCTCATTTTGACGACAGGCACGACCTGCGACCCGCTTGTAGTCCCGGCTTTAGCCGGTTTTCTCGCGCTGGCCGGCTAAAGCCGGGACTACGTACGGGTCATAATGAGAATTGCTGCACTTGACCAGAATCATTCAGACGTTGACTTTCCGGCTGCATATCAGGAGGTAGGGACGGCGCGCCTGCGCGGTCACCGACGCGTGCAGCGACGGAACACCATGAGGTGCCAACGAAAACGTCACCCCGCCTGTTGAGAAGAGTTCCGCGCCTGCACGAGGCGGGGACGCTGCGGCGCGGCATCCCTCCCTCCCTTCGCGTGGATTTGCGTAAGAGGCGGATTCAACTGCGAATGATCCGTCGAAACGGCCAGAATTTTCTGGCCACAAGGATGGCTTCGCCCGCAGTATGCCCCCAAGAAAAGTCACGACGAAGCAACGATCAACCATATGACACCCAGCCGAATCCTGCCAGATTTGCAGTGCTCGCTCTTATGTGAAGAGGTCCGCCAGGAGATCAATGGTAACTTCATTTTGGTGGGCATCCTCGGCTACGTGCAGGTCCCGCAAGTTCCCGTGACCGCGTTGAAGTTGTGTGTATTCAATCGATGGACCGCGGGCGTGGGATCGTTCACCGAAAGCGTCCGCTTGATCAGCTCGGATCAGACCTCGGTCCTCCGGCAAAGCCAGGTCAAATTTGCCCTGCGCGAGGCGACCCATCACGCGACCAACGTGACGGTCTTTGGCCAAGTCAAGTTCGAGAATGCCGGCGTCTATTTTCTGGAGGTGCTGGTTGACGACGTCATGAAACTCCGTTTTCCGGTGCCTGTGATGGTTGTCCGGCCCGCCGAAACGCCGGCGCCTCCGCCGGAGTCCAAACCGCAGGACTGACGGTTTGCAGAGCGCGGCGCAGCCGCAACCCAACAGGGTGGGGTGAGACTTCTGTCGAGCCTTGGCATTTTTGCGGGCAAAGAATCCAGGGCTCGACGGGAGTCTCGCCCCACGCACTCGCTCGCGGGCTGCTGGCAAATTGGCAAAGAGTAGCACAAACTCCACGGAATTGGTCATCGACGCCAGGATTCAGGCGCCCCACCGGCCAATCCTCACTCGAGAAATCTGAATTGACTCCATGAACGAGAATGGACACTGACACTCAGAAGGCCGGTTTGCCCTGGCAGCCGCTGACTTTGGGGGGTGTGGCCGCTTTTGCTCAGGGGCCGTCCTTTCGCCTGTTCCTGGTTGCGCTTGCCGTCGCAGTGACGGTGGCTGCATCCGTGGTGAGTTTTTTCTATCTGGCTTGGGAACCGGCCTTGCGGCAATCCATCCATCGCTTGCCGGATGAAGGTTTCATTCGGTCGGGCCGACTGGAGTGGAACGGGGCGAACCCGGTCCGCTTGGCTGAAGGGAATTTTCTCTCGATCGTAGTGGACCTCGCGAGCAGCGGGGAGCTTGGTTACGCGGCGGATTTGCAGTGCGAGTTTGGCCGAACTGAATTTCGACTCCGATCGCTGCTCGGGTATATCGGCATTCCATATCCGACACCGTGGGTTATCGCCTTCAACCGGCGGGAACTCGAGCCGCGGTGGGGCGCTTGGCATCCTATGGTCGCCGCTTCTTTGGGAATGGCGGTCGTGGCGGGCCTCTTGGTGGTTTGGGGAGTTTTGGGCGCCTGCTACGCCCTGCCGATCCAGTTGATTTCCTTTTATGCCGACCGGCAGGCCAATGTCTTTACGGCCTGGCGCCTGGGAGTGGCTTCGCTCCTCTCGAGCGCGTTGCTCATGGCGGCGGTCATTCTCGCTTACGGATTCCAGCGGTTGAATCTGATCCAACTGCTCTTCGCGGCGGCGATCCATGTGATCTTGCCTTGGTTCTACGTGGTGGCAGGGCCCTTGTGGCTGCCCCGGCAACGAAGTCTGCCAGGCTCAAGAGGCGGAGCTCGGAACCCCTTCCGAACCCCATAGAGAGACCGCGGTTTTGAGGTTCAATCCAACTCCGAGCGCCGCCCTTCCATGAATTGTCGATGGAAGGCGGCGCGCGGCCTTCCAGGCCGCAGCGGATGTGTTCTGCCCGGAGGCCACGGAATTGTCGATCCGCACCGGTTGTGGGGGCCGCAGCCGCCAGGCTGGCCGCGCGCCGCCACCGGCGACTTCCTGATGCGCCGCTCCGAGCCAGGATTCGAAATGCGGAGTTGCGACGGAACTCTTCATGACTTAAATAAAAGGAAATCTGCCTGAGCAAGAAAGATGCGCCACCGATGCCCGCGAATATGCCCGGATTGTTAGAGACCGCCCGTGCTTGCGCCGATTTACTGCTCGGGCACCGCTGCATCCCTGCTCTCCATGAACCAACCCACCCCTTCGCCCCTCCCAGGAGGGGACCTCCTATCGGCTGCACCAAGCGTGGCTCCCCTCCATCGGAGCGGTACGGGGGTGGGTTCATGGCCCTAACGCGTGTTCAAAGCCAAATGGAGAGCTTCGGATCTCTCCTGAGCTTCCTTGGAGTGGTCCTCCTGGCGGTTTCCTCTGCCGAAGGGGCTTCTGGGTTCACCGAAAAGGAGCTGGCCTTTTTCGAATCCAAAGTGCGCCCCTTGCTCATTGAGCGCTGCTACGAATGCCACTCCCACGAAGCGGCCAAATTGAAAGGCGGCTTGTTCCTGGATTCGCGTGGCGGTTGGACAAAAGGCGGAGACAATGGTCCCGCCATCGTTCCGGGCGACCCCGAAAGAAGTCTGCTCATCAAGGCAGTGCGGTCTGCCGATGAAAACCTCCAAATGCCTCCGAAGAAAATGCTCTCGCAAGAGCAGGTCGCAGTTCTTGTCGAATGGGTGAAGATGGGCGCGCCCGACCCGAGAGAAAGCGGGACCGCGCCGAAAGCCGCCTCGACCATGGATATCGAGCAGCGCAAGAAATTCTGGTCGTTCCAGCCCCTAAAAAAGGTCGAGCCGCCCCCAGTTCGGGATTCGTCGTGGGTGCGCACGCCGATCGACCGATTCATCCTCGCGAAGCTCGAAGCCGAAGGCATCCGACCGAATCCGCCGGTGGACAAGCGGAAACTGATCCGCCGCGCGTATCTCGATCTCATCGGCCTGCCGCCCAAGCCCGAAGAAATCGACGAATTCCTCAACGACACGTCGGCCGGCGCGTACGAAAAGCTGATCGACCGCTTGCTCGCCAATCCTCATTACGGTGAGCGGTGGGGCCGGCATTGGCTTGACCTCGCCCGCTTTGGTGAAAGCCACGGGTACGAGCAGGATTACGACCGCCCCTTCGCTTACCGCTACCGTGATTTTGTGATTCAAGCGCTAAATGACGATCTTCCCTACGATCAGTTTGTGAAATGGCAAATCGCCGGCGACGAACTGGCGCCGGACGAACCCGAAGCCTGGAAAGCCACGGGTTTTCTCGCGGCGGGGACGCACGCCACGCAAATCACCGCCAACCAGGCCGAAAAGGAGCGCTACGACGAACTGGATGACAAAATCAACACCATCGGCACAGCCATGCTGGGTCTCACCATCGGGTGCGCCCGCTGTCACGACCACAAATTCGATCCGATTCCAACCGTTGATTACTATCGGCTGATCGCGACATTTACCACTACGGTCCGCAGCGATTACGACGTGGATTTGAATCCGCGTCGGACACGCGAACTCAAAGCGGCCTTCGATCGCGAACACCAGCCGCTGGTCGAAGCGCTCGCGAAGTTTGAGAAAGAACCATTGCCCTCTCGTTTTGAGGCGTGGCTCGCTCGAGATCCGCAGTTGCCGAGTCCAGCCTGGTTGACGTTGGAGGCCGAGAACGTCGGAATTTCCAGCGCCTACTATGGGATTTCCAGCGCGCAACGGCAAAACGATGATTCGTACCTTGTGAAGGTCACCGCCGGAATGCCCAACACTTACACCTTCACGGCGCGCACTCCGCTCACCAACATTACGGCCATCCGTCTCGAGGCTTTGACTCATGACACGCTGCCCAACCGCGGGCCAGGTTGGAAGGACGACGGCGATTTCGCGCTGTCCGATTTGGAGTTGACCGTGGCTCCGATCAAAGAAAAGGATGCCGCGAAACAGAAAGCGAAGTTGGCCGAACCCATGGCGACTTGCCAGGAACCTGATTCTCCGGTGGCCGCCGCCATCGATAGCGACCGCTCGTCTGCTTGGCGTGTGACTTCGAGAGTGGGAGAGGATCATGCCGCGATCTTCCAGTTGGAAAGGCCCGTGGGTTTCGAAGGCGGAACGGCGCTCAACTTCACCCTTCGGTTCATCAGCGGGGACGAAGACCGTCATAACCTGGGCCGCTTTCGCCTCGCCATCACGACTTCAACCACGCTGCCGGCGCTGTCAGCGGATCATTTCCCGCACAAAACATTCATCGAAGCTCAAAAGGCCTTGGCCATCGCCCCGAACCAGCGCGCCGAGGCCCAAACGCAGGCTCTCTCGCAGATTTATCGGACGACGGATTCGCAATGGCGCCAACTCCACGAAGCCGTGCAGGCGCATCTGAAAGTGGAGCCCCATCCAAGACTCGTCAAAGCCACGGTGGCCAGCGAGGGCTTGCCCGCGATTCGGCTGCATACCCAAGGGCCGGACTTCTACGAAAAGACATTCCTGTTGAAGCGCGGTGACCCGGCCCAGAAGCAGACCGAAGCCTCACCGGGCTTCCTCGAGGTGCTCATGCGCGCGCCGGAGAAGAGCCAGCGCTGGCAATGCACGCCGCCCCGGGACGCCCGGACGCCGCATCTGCGGGCTGCGCTTGCCGATTGGATCGCCGACGTGTACTACGGCGCGGGTTCCTTGCTGGCGCGGGTGATCGTGAATCGTCTCTGGCAGCATCACATGGGTCACGGCATCGTGGCGACACCGAGTGATTTTGGCTCGACCGGCGCGCCCCCAACTCATCCCGAACTTCTGGACTGGCTGGCCAACCAGTTGATCGAGCATGGTTGGAAGCTCAAACCGTTGCACAAGGCGATCATGCTCAGCGGTGTTTACATGCAGGGAACGGAGAACGACGAGACGCGCGCGAAAGCGGACCCGGAGAACCGGCTTTTCTGGCATCGGCCGCGGCAGCGCCTGGAAGCGGAAGTCATCCGCGACTCCATTCTTGCCGTCAGCGGGCAGCTCAGTTTGCGAATATTTGGACCGGGCTCGCTCGACGAAGGGATGAACCGCCGCAGCATTTATTTCACGGTCAAGCGCAGCAAACTGATCCCATGGATGGTTCAGTTCGATTGGCCCGACAGCCTGCAAAGCTTGGGGTTGCGGGCCACGACGACGGTTCCGCCGCAAGCCTTGCTGATGATGAACAATCCGCACGTGAGGAAAGCCGCGCAGCGTTTCTCGGACAATCTCACGACCCGGACTTCGAAGCCTTCCGAGCAAGTCGCGTTGGCCTACAGAACGGCCCTGGGAAGGCCGCCGACGGAAGTGGAAACACGCGACAGCCTCCGATTTCTGGAGAATCAGGCGAATGCCTACACGTCCGAGGGTCGCGCTGCCCCCGAGCCGTTGGCCCTGGCTGACTTTTGTCAAACCGTGCTGAGCTTGAATGAGTTCATTTATGTTGACTAACGTTTGAGGAACGCGACGATTGTTTTATGGGTGTATTCAACGCGACCGTGAAGCTGCGCAACGCAACAAGTCCCTCTGACGTTCTTGAACTCCCGGCGAAGGTCGATACCGGCGCCACACTTCTTGTTTTGCCGCAAATCATCGCCGACCAATTGAAACTGACTTCCATCCGGCGCCAGAGGGTCAAACATGCAAATGAAGAAACGGCGGATCGCGATGTGGTCGGGGTGGTTGAACTCGAAGTGTGTGGCCGCAAGGGTTGGTTCGAAGCCATTGTCGAGCCAAAGAAGAGTTACGCCTTGATGGGGGCCGTGGTCATGGAGACCCTCGATTTGATCGTGGAACCGAGACAGATGAAGGTTTATCCGAACCCACGATCTATCATTCCCATGGCCGAAATTGAGTGAGGCGCTTCTAAGCCGTGTCTTGGCAGTTGAGAACCACGAATGAACACGAATCATGAAGAGTGTTGACCACCTCATCGTCACGCCGCCCTCCGCCGTTTGTTCTCGGCGCCAGTTCCTGCAACGCACGGGTTCCGGTTGCGGCTTGCTCGCGCTCGCCGCGTTGCTCAACGATCAGGGCTGGCTCGCGCGCGCTGCTCCCGCGGGAAGTCTTTCCGCGAACCCGCTCCTGCCGAAGTCCCCGCACTTTCCCGCGAGGGCCAAGTCGGTCATTTGGCTCTTCATGAACGGCGGCCAAAGCCAAGTCGATACTTGGGATTACAAGCCGGAACTGACCCGGCGCGACGGCAAAGAGTTGGAAGGCTTCGACAAGAAAACCGGCTTTTTCACCGACCAAGTCGGGCCGCTCCTCAAATCGCCCTTCAAGTTCGCACAATACGGGCAGTCGGGAACTTGGGCCTCCGAGATTTTCCCGAACACGGTCCGGCATGTGGACGACCTCGCCTTCATCCACTCTTGCTTCACAGAGACGAACAATCATTCGCCCGCTCTGTTTCAAATCAACACCGGATTCAGCCGCATGGGCTTTCCATGCGTCGGGTCTTGGGTCACCTATGGTCTCGGCTCCGAAAGCCAGAACCTTCCGGCGTTCTTGGTCATGTACGACACCCTCGGGCGCGGCGTTCCCAAAGGGCACGCGCAAAACTGGGGAGCGGGATTCTTGCCCGGCGTGTTCCAAGGCACGGCGCTGAACATTCAGGGCGCTCCGATCAATAACCTTGTTCGGGACGAATGGATGACCGACTCCCAACAGCGCGCGCAACTCGATCTTCTCAAGAAACTCAACCGCCATTATTTGGAAGCCGCGCAAGACGATTCCGAACTATCCGCGCGCATCGAAAGCTTCGAACTGGCCTACCGCATGCAGATGGCCGCGCCCGAAGCACTCGATGTCGGGCGCGAACCGGAGCACGTTCAGCGGCTCTACGGGATCGACCGCAAGGAATGCGCGCACTTCGCCAAGCAATGCCTGATGGCGCGCCGGCTCGTCGAACGAGGCGTGCGGTTCCTTCAGATTTACAGCGGCGGCATGGAAAACGAACGGAGCTGGGACGGTCACGTCGATATCGAAGGCAACCATCGCCAATTCGGCGGCGAGACCGACTGGCCGATCGCCGGGCTATTGACCGACCTCAAACAGCGCGGCCTGCTGGAATCCACCCTGGTGATCTGCTGCGGCGAGTTCGGGCGGCTGCCTGTTTCGCAAAAATCAAAGAAGCCGGGCCGCGACCATAATCCTCACGCCTTCACGACTTGGATGGCGGGAGGCGGCGTGAAAGGCGGGGCGCACTACGGCGAGACGGACGAAATCGGCCACAAAGCGGTCGTGGACAAAGTCAGCATTAACGATCTCCACGCGACGGTGCTGCACCTCCTTGGGATCGACCACGAGAAGCTGACCTATCGTTTCAATGGCCGCGATTTTCGGCTCACGGATGTGGCGGGGAACGTGGTCAAGGGGATCTTAGCTTAGATCGCCAGCGTGTAAGCGATCAGTTTCGCCCGGCTCAAGCGCGGCAATTTCGGCTGTTATTTCGGCTGGAGTGATTCACATTGGCTTCGGTATGAAAGCCGCAACATCAAAGGACAATGGCATCGGTGAAGTCAGAACCAAAGTCAGGTTAACAAACATCGTCGATGAGCTCTTGGCCGAGGCCGGGAAACTGAAGCCGAACAAGATTCGCTCGTGCGAGGCGGACGCCCTCGTGGATACAGGCGCGGTGCGGTCTGTCATTCCCCCGCATTTGCTGCGGCGTTTGGGCTTGAGACCAACTCGCGAACAGGTTGTCGAATATGCCGATGGTCGTAAGGAGGCCGTTGGGCTGGTGCGAGGGGTGGGCTTTGAAATCATGAGCCGAGACACCAGCGACGATGCGTTGGTCTTGGGCGACGTAGTCCTCATCGGCCAAACCGTGTTGGAGAAACTAGACCTCCTGATGGATCTCGCGCGCCGACGCCTCGTGCCGAATCCGGCGCACCCCGACCAACCGGTCAGCAAACTCTAACGGGCCTGATCGCCCATTCGGTTTACGGCCGCATTTCCAACGCTCCGGAGTCGATGCGCGACAATCCTTGAGTGAGCGGCTTGGCAGGCTTGGGCAGGGGTCCGGCGGCGACGGTCCAACTGAAGAGGTCCTCAGCTTCCTTAACGAGCGCGAACGGGTTGGTGAAATTCTGGAGCACAACTTGGCCGCGGATATACTGTGAACCGTCGCTGAGGAGGCAATAGATTCTGCCTGCACCGTCGATACTCATGTTTGCGATGCCCGCGGTCTTGGCTGTCGTCCAGAGGTTTGGCGGAACATCCCCTTTATTGATCCGGAGGTCTCCAATTAGACTCCGTTGGCCGTACTGCTCGTCAGTGACCACCGGCGTGTTGTAGCCCTGTAACCTCAAGCCGCCAGATGTGACCATGTAATCCTGATCATCCTTCCAAAAGCTCCCATTGCGCGTCGCGAACTGGGAGCCGGTCTTGGCATTCCGGACGATGAAATACCCTTGGCCGCTGAGCGCTAGATCCAGAGCGCGTCCGGTTTGCTTGATCACCGGCGATACGGTTCGATAGAAACGAACCTGTGCGCCCGTCGCTTCGGGATCAACGAATCGGATCGAATAGCTGCCGTAAGTGTTGGTTCGAATCGGCCTCCAATGGATGAGATCAGTCGAAGCCTGAACCACGGTGAGTTCCGAGGCGCGGACGGCCCAAATTTCCGTTCTTTCTCCGACCTGATCGACCAGGGGATCCGGGAAATAGCCGCGAGCTTCAGGTGTGGCGGCGTCCAACGCTCCAGAGACCAGCGCCCCCAAGCCGCTTGCGCTCGGACGCCCAGGTGTTTCCAACGGCCCTGCATCTTGAAAACCACTGAAGAGATAAAGCCATCGCCGCTTCAAAGCGTAGGGCCTTCTGAAGTCCTGTAGCAGAACTTGCCCGCGAACGTACTGCGAACCATCGCTGAGGAGGATGTTGATCCTGCCCTCGGCATCGAATGAGATGTTGGAAATGCCCGCGCTTTGAGCGTCCCGCGGCAATCCGGCGGGCAAGGTCCCTTTGGTCAGCCTGAGGTCGCCGATTGGATCCGTATCGGCATAGGCTCGTCCCAGCGGAATTGGGAAGGTGAAGCCCTGCAAACGAAAACCGTGAATTGAAATCAGGTATCCTTCCGAATCGACCCGAAAACTCCCACACCGAGTGGCAAAAACTTCCTTCGACGTTGGATCTCTGAGGATAAAATACCCCGGTCCTTGAACTGCAAGCTCCGAAGCCACGCCCGTCTGGATGATCGGTCGAAGGTTGGCATCGCCTTGTTGCGAGCCGACGGCACCGCGCGCTTGCAGGGACAGGCCAAGACTTCCCGATGTCGCGACCAATGCAGCCGACGCGATGAGGCCAGCGGTTCGTTCCATGAGGCCGAGGGAAGCCAAACCTGTGCCATCTGTGACTTGTTAGTAGTCCCGGCTTTAGCCGGCTTTCAATCTGTCAGTATCTGCCGAGATCGTCGCAAGCCGCGACGATTTTTCCGGCGCGCGGCCTTCCAGACCGCAGCGGCCGCACACGGAAGGCGAGGCTCGGAGATTTTCGGGCGCCTCGGTCTTTTGGAGCCGCTGCGGCCTGGAAGGCCGCGCGCCGTTATGGTTGCGGCTTCGCCGCGTTGTGCTGTATCACCGAGTTGCACTCGGATGGACGATCGAGACTGATGGAGTGGTCCGCAATTCACAGCGTCCGCAGAGTGCAACTCTGCGCGACGAAATGGCCGCTCTCCGGCTGGACAAGACGGACCGATTACCGCCGCCTTGACTAATCCCTGGCCCGCAGCCAGCTTTACTGCCGGTGGTTGGCACACATGAATGCGATCTGGCTGCTCCGGGATTGCCGTGAGGAACTCATCCTCCTTCGCGAGTTGCGTCAATATCGCGTGGCTCGGTGTCTCATTTCTGCGGCGAGTATTTGGCTCTGCCTTTCGGCGCCGTTCGTCACTTCTGCTGTCGAAATAGACGCCGCCGATCCTACGGCGCGGAAGCGTGAGGAAATGGTGCGCGAACAAATCGCGGATCGCGGCGTGACGAACATCACAGTGCTGGCCGCGATGCGGCGTGTGCCGCGGCATGAGTTCGTTCCAGCTTCGTGGCGAAACGCGGCCTACTCGGATCGACCCTTGCCCATCGGCTCGGGTCAAACCATCAGCCAGCCGTACATCGTCGGCTTGATGACGGAGTTGCTCGAATTGAAAGCGGGCGACAAAGTCCTCGAGGTTGGAACCGGCAGCGGCTACCAGGCGGCCATCTTGGCTGAAATCACCACCAACGTTTACACCATCGAGATCGTGCAGCCTCTCTACGAGGAGGCGCGAAAGCGACTTTCCAAGAGGAAATTCGAGTCGGAGCGTGTTCGCCATGGCGACGGCTACTACGGACTGGCCGAGCGAGCGCCGTTTGATGCCATTATCGTGACGGCGGCGGCCGACCATATTCCGCCTCCGCTATTGAAACAGCTAAAGCCCGGTGGCCGCATGGTCTTGCCCATCGGACCCGTTCACACGACGCAGCGGTTGGTGCTGGTCGAAAAGGACGACGGAGGAAAGGTGCGGACGAAAAGCGTCCTCCCGGTCCAATTTGTGCCTCTGACCGGCGGGCCTCAAACAGGTGAAAGCCGTCCATGAACCGCGGACGCGGGAGCAATCCTTTGCAGGGTAAGGTCGGCGCGCCGCGCTGTCCCCGCGCCCAAGCGGCGCGGAACAAAATGTTGGAGGAGTTCGGCAAGCATGCTCACAACACGCCCCGTTCCGCCTGCTGAACGCAGGCCGGGACACCGCAGCGCGGTGTCCCTACCTGAAATCGAATCCGAATGCTTCGAGGCAAACTCATTGACCAAATGAGCGCTCGCGCTGCAGCGGTTGGTTTGTTTTGCATTTCCGGCGGCCTGCTGAGCTACGAGTTTCTGTTGATGCGTTTGCTGAGTTTGGCCCACTGGGGGCACTTTGCCGGCCTGGTCTTCTCGATTGCCTTGCTTGGTTTGGCAGCATCGAGTCTCGTTCTGCACCATTGGCGGGAGCGCATCTGTGCCAACCCATCGCTCTTCTTCTGCTCGAGCGCAGGATTGTTCAGCGTTTCGGCGCCAGTCGCATTCTATCTTTCCCAATCAATCCCATTTGCCCCGTTCCTCCTCGCCTGGTCAGCCCAAGAGTATCTTTGCCTCGGAGTTCGGATTTTCATGTTCTTCGTGCCGTTTTTCGTGTCGGGCATCGCCGTCGGGATTCCCTACGTGGCCCGCCTGCTGCCTGCCTCGCGGCTCTACTGTTGGAGCATGCTCGGTTCCGCCGTGCCGACGCTTTCGCTTCTGATCGGGATGGCGGCATTTCATCCGGTCCGCCTGCTCACGGTCGCGTCCCTGCTCGGAACTGTCAGCGGCTTGCTCGGAAGTTCGTCGTGGCTGGCGCGCCTTGGTTGCCTGCTCGCGGGGAGCCTCGGTTGCCTCCTCGCCGCCACCATGCCGTTTCGATATTCGGAGTACAAGGCCCTCCCGAAGACGCTGCTCTTGCCCGAAGCCCGCTTGCTTGACCAACGGCCGCACTGGCAAGGAATTGTCGAGACTGTCCGGTCGAAGCACACGCGCTACCTGCCGGGGCTTTCGCTCAATTTCGACGGCAACTTGCCGCAGTCCGAGTTAGTCTTCGTCGATGGCTCGGCGATGGAAGTTGTTTTTGACGCCAGGGAATCACTGGCGGACCCGGCATTCCTTCGGCTCTCGCCTGAAGCCCTGTCCTACGAACTCAAGGAGGCTCCAAAAGTTTTGGCCCTTGGCGGCGTGGCCACCGAAATTCTGAGAGCGCTGGCGCTGAAGGCCGCTTCCATCGTGGCGGTGGATGATTGTGGAGAGCGGATTGAGGCCATCCGGGGGATTTGGGAACGGTTCGGGTTCTCGCCCATGCGCCTGGAGAACGTCTTCATCCGCGAGAACGACGCCCGGCTATTCCTGCAAACCACGGACGAGAAGTTCGATCTCATCTTTCTGTCTCTTCTGGCCAGCCACGCGACCTCGACCGCTGGAGCCGCGTCCCTCGATCCGAATTATCTCTTCACGCGGGAAGGACTTTCCTTGCTGCTGGCCAAATTGACGCCGGGAGGACACGCAGTCTTCACCCTGTGGGTCGAGAATCCCCCGCGGACGGGCGTGAAACTGGCGTCGTTGATCATCGATGCCCTGAGCCGGAGTGGGGCTCGCGAACCATCCCGCCACATTCTGGCGCTGAGGAGTTGGTCAACCTTGGCCTTCTCCGTCGCGCCGGAGCCGTTTCCCCGAAACGCCATCGAGCGTCTCAAGCGGTTTGCAGAGAAAAACTCATTTGACTTGGTGCACTACGATGGAATGGCGCGCGAGGAAGCGAACCGGTTCAATGTGATCCCAAAGGAACCGTACGTTGAGGCCTTCGAAGCGCTCCTGAGCGGCGGGGCTAACGAGTATCGGCTTCGCTGGCCCTTCAACCTCGGTGCGGCCACGGACGACGCGCCGTTCTTCAGCCATCACTTCCGATGGGCTGCGGTTCCGGAATTTGTCGGTCGCATGGGCAAAGATTGGGTGCCGTATGTGGAGTGGGGATACTTGCTCGTGGTCGCGACGCTCGCGGTCACCGCGATGTTTGGGACGTGTTTTCTTGTGGTGCCTTGCCTGGCCGGCCGGGTGCGCGTGTCACCGGTCGTGAGCGTGTTTTTTCTGCTCGGTTTTGCGTACATGTTTGTCGAGATGTGGGCGGTTTATCGGCTGATTTATTGGGTGAGTTACCCGAGCATAGCCTTCGCGGTAACGCTTGCGTTCATGCTGGCAGGATCGGGGGCGGGCGCCGCAGTTTTGGTCCGACGCGCCCCGGCTCGCCCGACGGCAGGAGTGATGCTGGTGTCGCTCTTGGTTGTTTTGGCGATAGTTCTCGCGCTTTCGGAATTGGCCATGGGCTGGGCGCTTAAGCAAGCGCTCTTCATTCGAATCTTGGCGGCCGGAGTGTGGATGGCGATGCCTGCCTTTTTCATGGGTTTTCCATTTCCATTCGCGCTGGAGAACAAGGTGCGACCAGAAGAAATACCGTGGGCGTTGGGATTAAACGGTCTGGGTTCGGTCCTGGGCAGCTTGGTAGCCACACTTCTGGCAGTTCACTTCGGCCTCAACGCTTTGGCCGGCGCAGCACTGGTATTGTACTTTCTAGCTGCCGTGATGATCATGATGTCTCCAAGGCTCTCACCGCCCTCTGGACCAGATCATGGGTGAGTATGTACGCAAGACGACGTCGCTGTCTCTGGAACTGGTGGGGACGGACCGGCAGGTCCGCCCCACCAAGCAATGTTTTAGGAGTTGCCCAAGCGCCCGGCTGGTGCAATCTTCCGACGGTCATGCGCCAAATCTCCGTCATCCATGTAGTGCTTTTGGCTGGATGCCTCGATGGTCTCGTTCAAGCCCAGACCAGCAGACTTTTCATCGACTCAAGCCAACCCCCAGTGCGTCTTGGGATCACAGGCACGCCTGGAGAGCGTTACGTCCTCGAACAGCACTCCATCCTAGCCGCCGACGATGGCTGGGAACCGCTCATTTCCCTCACGCTTACCCAGAACTCCCAAACTTGGACAGACTCGGCCTCTTCGGTCATTCCGCAGCGCTTTTACCGCCTTCGGGCCTTGCTCGATCCGCCTCAACAGTTTCCCGCGGCTGATTTTCGCCTCATCGACCACACAGGCCGCTCGCACGAGTTGAATCGCTATTCGACGTCGAGCGCGATCGTCATGGTTTTCGTCAATGGACTGAATGGCATCAGCCCGTCCCTTCTTTCTTCGTGCCAGAGTCTCCGAGACGATTTCGCATCGCAGGGAGCGGAATTCTGGTGGATTGATTCGAATCTTGAAAGTGATCGCGCCGCCATGCCGGCTCTCGCTGAAGCTTTGGGCGTCCAATGGCCTGTGCTTCACGACCGCATGCAGCTCGTCGCGCGAGCGTTCGGCGTCACCGCGACTCCGGAAGTTGTCTGCCTCAATCCAACCGACTGGACAATCTTTTACCGGGGCGCCATCGACGACCGAACGAGCGCCCAGGCGAGTTCTGCTACGCAACCTTACCTTGCGTTGGCGCTCAAAAGCTTTCTCCAGGGTCAACCCGTGACCTTCACCCAGACCCGGCCCTCGGGAACGCTGCTGCGGTCTCCGCCGGCGACGACTGCATCGTATTCGTCGGACATCGCGCCGCTGCTGCAAGACAAGTGCGTGAGTTGTCATAGTCCAGGCAACATTGCTCCCTGGGCGATGACCAATTACGCCGTGGTCAGACAATATTCGAGCTTGATCAAACATCAGGTGCTCACGAGCCGGATGCCCCCTTGGCACGCCGACCCAGCGCATGGCGACTTCAGCAATGACCTCTCGTTGAAACCCGATGAGGCGGCGAGACTGATGCAGTGGATTGCCGACGGCTCGCCGCGGGGAGATGGGCCTGACCGCCTGGCCGAGGCGTTGGCCGCCAAACCCGCGCCCACCGATTACCCCAACGCGTGGCCTATTCAGTTGGGACAGCCGGATTACGTCGTTTCGATCCCACGTCAGAACATTCCGGCGACCGGCGAAGTGCCCTACCAATACGTGCAAGTCACCGCCAACGTTCCTTCAAACGTATGGCTGCGGGCGGCGGTTGTCCTGCCGGGCAATGCGCGGGTGGTTCATCACGCGTTGGTGTTTAACGGCTCCTTGCTGGACGTCGCACGGAGCGGCGGCGGTTTGAATGGATATTTTTCCAGCTACGTTCCGGGTCAGAGAGCGCTTGAATATCCTGCCGGTTCGGGCCGGCGTCTGGCCAGAAATGCAACGCTCACGTTCCAGATGCATTACACGCCGACCGGCCAGGCGGAGACGGACCAGTCCAGGTTGGGATTATACTTTATGAAATCCCCGCCGCCGTTCGAATTGCAGACGGGCGCTGCCGTCAACCTCGCCATCGTCATCCCTCCGGGCGAACGCGAGTACGAGCGCGAAGCCCTCGTCATTCCGTCTCCGTTCAACGATGTTTGGCTGTACGAACTGGCCCCTCACATGCATTACCGCGGCGCCCGTTTCAGCTTTGAAGCCAATTACCCGGACGGAACCCGCGAAGTGCTCCTGTCCGTGCCGAAGTACGATTTCCATTGGCAAACCTTGTACCGGCTGGCCCAACCGAAACGGCTGCCCGCGGGCACCGTGATCCGATGCCGCGGCGCCTTCGACAATTCGGCTCAAAACGAAGACAACCCGGACCCGCACGCCACGGTCCGTTTCGGAGAGCAAACCGATGATGAGATGTTCATCGGTTACCTGAACTACGCGGTGCTTCAGTAGATCCAATTCGCTTTTAACATGGGAAGAAAACCCCTCACCCCATCCGATGGGAAGCGCGTTTCCGCAGGACGGGTGAGGGGCAATTGGAATCATGCATCCACATGGATCAGTCTCAGCTTGACTGTAAATTCGAATAAGCGCCGGATTCTGTCCCCGTGATCGCGATGGAGTGGCTCCTGTTTGGGATCGTTGTTCTGGCTAGTTCCCTTCCGTTCCTCGCCCGGGGGCGGTCCGTTCGCGTTTGGGCCTGCGTGACCGTAGCCGCGGCGATGGCATTGGCCTATGGGACGGCGAAAGGATGGGAAGCGAGAACTTCCTCACGAAGTCACACGCAGGCGGGACTGACGAATGGCATCCCGCCCAAAAGCGAGTTCACGGGGTACATCTCTTCTGACAAGTGCCAGTCCTGCCACCCCGACCAATACGCGAGCTGGCACCAGAGCTTCCACCGGACGATGACCCAAATCCCTTCTGCCCGCACGGTGGCCGCGCCCTTCGACCGCACGCTCGAAATCGATGGCGAAAAGTACATCTTGGAGCGGCGCGGCGATGAATTCTGGGTGGAGATGATCGATCCGGATTGGAAGCACGACCGAGCCAAAGCGGAACAAAACTACGCTATGGGAGTCACCAAGACCCAGCCGAAGTCGCATCCGAATCCGCCTCGGACCAAGAAGCGAATCAGCCTGCTCACCGGCTCTCACAACTTCCAAGCCTATTGGGTTCCAAGCAGCCTTTACGGCAATGTGCAGTTTGCCTTTCCGTTCGCCTGGCTTTTTGAAGACCAGCGCTGGGTGCCGCGGAAGGACACTTTCATCCGCGATCCGCATCAGCCGTCCATGGTCCAAATCTGGAACTTGAACTGCATTCAGTGTCACAGCACCGCCGGCCAGCCACGGCAAGATCGGCGCACCGGCCTTTACTCCACGAGGGCCGGCGAAATCGGAATCGCGTGCGAATCCTGCCACGGGCCGGCCGAAGAACATGTGCGGATCAACCTGGATCCTCTCCGGCGATACGGAGCGCATCAAAACCGCGCCGGCGATCCCTCCATCGTCAACCCATCGCGCCTCTCCTCGAAAGCCTCGGCCCAGGTCTGTGGCCAATGCCACAGCATCAAATGGAATTTGTATCGCGACGATTGGCTCCAGAATGGATTCAGGTATCGCCCCGGCGGCGATCTCGAAAAGATGACGCCGTTGGTGCGCCCGAAACAATTCGCGTCGGAGACGCGC
The DNA here is from genome assembly GCA_016209525.1 of Verrucomicrobiota bacterium. GTDB lineage: Bacteria > Verrucomicrobiota > Verrucomicrobiia > Limisphaerales > SIBE01 > VHCZ01. The sequence continues at coordinate 9,782 of JACQWK010000106.1, read as the reverse complement.
TTGCCGGAGTTTCTGAAACAGGACCGCGCGTTTCAGGAGATGATTTATTGGCCCGATGGAGTGATGCGCGTGACGGGCCGCGAGTACAATGCCTTGGCCGATTCCGCCTGCCACCAGCGAGGCGAGCTTTCGTGCATCTCCTGTCATTCGATGCACCGGAGCGACCGTGACGATCAGCTTGCGGCGGGGATGTCGGGGAACGAAGCCTGTTTTAAGTGCCACGAGTCTTATCGCAGCCGGCTCGAATCGCACACGCATCATCGCGCGGATTCAAGCGGGAGCCAATGCTACAACTGCCACATGCCGCACGACACCTACGGCTTGCTCAAAGCGGTGAGAACTCATTACGTCGCGAACCCCAGCCTCGAGGCCAGCTTGGACGCGGGCCGTCCCAATGCCTGCAATCTCTGCCACTTGGACAAATCGCTCGGCTGGACGGCCCAAGGCTTGACCGAGTGGTATGGCCAATCCGCACGGCAGTTTGGCGAAGACGAAACCGCGGTATCCGCCGCCTTGACTTGGTTGTTGCAGGGTGATGCCGCCCAGCGAGCCCTCGTTGCCTGGAATATGGGATGGAAACCGGCGCGTGAAACTTCGGGAGAGTTTTGGCTGGTGCCCCATCTCGCGCAATTGCTCGAGGACCCGTACTCGGCCGTCCGCTGCATCGCCTATCGCTCCTTGCGCCAGTTTCCCGGCTTCGAGCGCGTTCAATATGATTACGTCGGACCGAAGGATCAACTGTCCGCAGCTCGGAAACAGGTTCTGGATTTGTGGGAGAGCAAACGCAAAGGCAAGCTGGATCGAACGGGACCCCAGGTGCTCATTCACGCGAACGGAGATTTGGACCAACAAAAGATCGCCCAGCTTCTGGAGCGACGGAATCATCGCCCCGTAGAATTGATCGAATAACAGCTCTGATTCGCCCTGGAACAACTGGGACCGGTTGTGTTGAATGCACTTCATTGCGTGACGGTAACTCGATTGCCCAAACTTACAATTTCGCTCGGCACTCTCGCCATCGCGATGTGCGCGGTCGCGGCGCTTTGGGCCCCCTTCAATCGCGGAGGACCGCCCAATTCGATGGACATCCGCACTCCCGGCCCCATCACCTTCACAAAGCACATCGCTCCGATTCTCTTCGCCCATTGCGGCGAATGTCACCGGCCAGGCCAGGCGGCGCCATTCAGTCTCTTGAGCTATGCGGATGCGCAACGGCACGCCAAACAAATCGCCGAGGTGACCCAGCGCCGGATCATGCCGCCTTGGCTGCCGCGGCCAGGTTACGGAGAATTTGCTGGGGCGCGCGGGCTCACACCGGCCCAGATCGAGCTTGTCCAGCAATGGGTGTCTCAAGGCGTCAAGGAAGGCGCTGCGTCGGACCTTCCATCCTTGCCCCGATGGACCGAAGGCTGGCATCTCGGAAAACCTGACTTGATCGTCGAAATGCCCCAACCCTACTTGCTCCCGCCGGAGGGCAAGGATATTTACCGAAATTTTGTGATTCCCGTGCCCATCCCAGTGTCGCGCTCTGTCAGAGCCGCTGAGTTTCGGCCCGGGAACCCCCGTGCGGTCCACCATGCGTTTATCCGCTTTGATCCGACACAGGATTCTCGCCGTCTTGACCAACGTGATCCCGAACCGGGCTTCGATGGGATTCACACGCCTGGGAGCGCGCGCAGCCCGGACGGATTTTTTCTGAGCTGGCAACCGGGCAAATTGCCGGCCAAGCCTGTCGAAGGATTATCCTGGCTGTTGGAGAAAGATTCCGACCTGGTTCTCCAGGTCCATTTGCAGCCCTCTGGAAAGCCGGAACCGATCCGATCTTCCGTGGGTTTCTATTTCGCCGACCAGCCGCCTACGAACGCCCCCTTCAAAATAGAGCTGACGACGTTCGATATCGACATCCCGGCCGGAGCCAAAGCGCACGTGGTGCGGGACAGCTATCGACTGCCGGTGGATGCCGAGGTGATTGGCGTCCTGCCCCACGCCCATTTTTTGGCCACGCAGGTGCACGGATTCGCGACGTTGCCGGACGGGACGAGAAAGTGGCTCCTCCGGATCGACGAATGGAATTTCAATTGGCAAGGGGATTATCGGTATGCCAAGCCGGTGAGTCTGCCGAAGGGCACGACCCTGACGATGGAGATCGTTTATGATAATTCCGCTGACAACCCCCGCAATGCGAACCGACCGCCCAAGCGTGTGCAATACGGACTGCAATCGTTCGACGAGATGGCGGAGATCTGGTTTCAGGTGCTGGTCCGCAACCGGGCAGACCGGGAACGGCTCGCGCGCGACTATCAGCCCAAATTCACCCGGGAAATCATCGCCTACAATCAGTACCTCCTTCGGTTGAATCCCAAAGACGCCCGGGCTCAGACCGAGTTGGCGAAGGTGCTGGTGTCGGAACGGCGGTTCGCCGAGGCGTCGAGTTACTTGCAGTCGGCGGCGGAAAACGCTCCTGATTATGACGAGCCGCACTATTTCCTGGGGCTGTTGCTGCGCAACCAGAAGAAATTGGACGAGGCAAAGAAGGCTTTTGAAAACGCGGTCCGGATCAATCCGGAGAATTTCAAAGCGCACGGGAACCTGGGCTTGGCGTGTCTCGAACAAAGCGACTTCAGAGCGGCGGAGATTCATTTCCGGCGGGCTCTCGCGATCAATCCGAATGACACGGTTGCGCGAGAAAGTCTGGATGAACTCTTGAAGGCGAAGCGGAATGCGCCAAGAAGCCAGTGAATAAATCGCCCCGGAGGCTGACGGGCAGGCTCGCCACTGGCGCAACACTTCGTCTTGCGCAAATGTCCGGTAAGGCGGCGAAGTTCGCTTTCGCCCCGTCCGGGGCTTTGATTCCTACACCAACGTCGTCCAACAGCTTGCGCTGTGGGCTACGATCTGACGCCACCCCGTGGCTGGGCAGTAGGGCAGTCCTGGAGGGACGCCCAGAAATTAGCGCACAACCCACGCTGTGGCTCCGATCTGACGGCACTGCGTGGTTGAGCCTCGGTTAGTCCCGGAGGGACGGCCAGAACGTAGCCCACAGCGCGAGCTGTGGGTCATGCGTGCGAAAGGCCGCGTCAGCCCCGGAGGGGCGACAGACAGAACGCAGCTAATCCCAGAGATACCGTTCGTCGTAGGCGATCTCGTGCTTTTTCAGAAACGCCAAATACTCCTCTTGGAATGTCACCTTGCGATGATGTTCCTCCTGGTTCGCGATGTATTTCTCCACGGCCGCCCGATTGGAATGGCTCACACTGAAAGCGCCGTACCCAATTTGCCAGGCGAATTCTTTGTGGTTGGGAAAAGTCTCCCGCACCCAACCTGATGAATTAGCTTTGAGCACCCGCATGACCTCGGAGAGCGAATGTTTCGCCGCCAATGACGCCAAGATATGCACATGGTCCGCCGGGCCGTTAATGATTCGAGACGTTCCGTCGAGTTCCCGGATGATACCCCCCAAGTAGGCGAATAAGCGCGGTCTGAGTTCATCGTCCAGAAGTGGACGGCGGTCTTTCGTGCTGAAGATTATGTGAGTCAGTAGGTTCGTGTAGGTATGAGCCATAAGTGTTACCTCCTTGCGAGCTTTGATTGTCCGACGGCACTGATACTCGATAATCCACGCGCTTGGCGAGTACGATCTTTCGCCCCGTCGGGGCTTTGAATTCTGGCCGGACGTCGTCCCACAGCTTGCGCTGTGGGCTACGATCTGACGCCACTCCGTGGCTGGACGTCGGGATCTCTCCGCGACGCCAAGAAGACGTCGTTTGTCGGCGAAGCGGAGAGGAAGGATAGAAACCGTGCCAGTCCCGGAGGGACGGCCAGAACGTAGCCCACAGCGCGAGCTGTGGGTCAGGCATGCGAAAGGCCGCGTGAGCCCCGGAGGGGCGACAGACAGAACGCAGCTAATCCCAGAGATACCGTTCGTCGTAGGCGATCTCGTGCTTCTTCAGAAACGCCAAATACTCCTCTTGGAATGTCACCTTGCGATGATGTTCCTCCTGGTTGCCGGTGTGCTTTTCCACACCGCCCGGCTGGAATGGTGCTCACCGAACGCACCGTCCCGGTTCGCCCGGCAAAACTGTTGTAAAATTGCGGCTGCGACCTATCTTTGCCGCCGATGTCATTGGGCAATGGTTCATTGGTGATCGCCGGCCGTTCGTTCAACTCGCGTCTCATCGTGGGCACGGGCAAGTTTTCGTCGCCGGAGGCGATGCGGGACGCGCTGGCGGCGAGCGGAACCGAGATCGTCACAGTGGCCTTGCGGCGGGCCGACTTGAGCGGGAAGAAGGATTCGTTCGCGAACATTTTGGAGTTCCTCGACTCTAAGCGATATTTGATTCTTCCCAATACGAGCGGCGCGTTGAATGCCGAGGAAGCGGTGCGGCTTGCGCGATTGGCCGTCGCCGCCGGCCTGCCCAATTGGATCAAATTGGAAATCCATCCGGACCCGAGGTACCTCCTTCCGGACCCGGTCGAGACGCTCAAGGCCTCCGAACTGTTGATCAAGGAAGGCTTCGTTGTGCTGCCCTACATCAATGCGGATCCGGTGCTGGCCAAGCGGCTTCAGGAAGTTGGGACCGCCACGGTCATGCCGCTGGGTTCGCCTATCGGTTCCAATCGTGGGATCGAAACTCGCGGCCAAATCCGTATCATCATCGAACAAGCCACCACGCCGGTCGTTGTGGATGCCGGCTTGGGCGCGCCCAGCCATGCGTCTGAGGCGATGGAAATGGGGGCCGATGCGGTCCTCGTCAACACAGCGATTGCCGTGGCGTCCGATCCCAACCGGATGGCCGCCGCATTCAAGCTCGCGGTTGAAGCCGGGCGCACGGCCTTCGAGGTCGGCTTGGCGGCGCAGCAAACGACCGCCAGCGCGACGAGTCCGTTGACGAGCTTTCTCGACTAAGTGAAAACCCTTCCCATCCGAAGAGTCAACGAACTGCTCGATCGGGCGCGCAAGACGCGTGTGCTGGTCATTGGGGACGTGATGCTCGACCAATTCATCTGGGGCCGAGTGGCGCGAATCTCACCCGAAGCACCGGTGCCGGTGGTCGAATTCCAGCGCGAAAGCTCCATGCCGGGCGGCGCTGCAAATGTGGCGCGGAACTTGACCGGTTTGAACGTTCCGACAGAGCTTGTCGGAACGATCGGGCGCGATGACTCGGCCCGGAGCCTGAAGCGGCTGCTCGAAGAAGCCAAGGTCGGATGCGGAGGGATTCTGGCTCTTCCCGGCCGTCCGACGAGCATCAAGACCCGGATCATCGCGCATCAACAACAAGTCGTGCGGGTCGATCGCGAAGCGACGAACGATCTGGACGCCCGATCGACCGCCCGATTGCTGGAGGTCATCGAGCAAGAGCTGCCTTCTTCCGCGGCGGTGATCGTCGGGGACTATGGCAAGGGTGTGGTCACTCAACCTTTGCTCGAACGCGTCAAACTCCTCTGCCGCGCCCGAGGCATTTGGCTCAGCTTGGATCCCAAGCCTTTTCATCATTTGAACCTCACGGGCCTGTCCCTCATCACACCGAACCGAAAGGAGGCGTTCGAGCTCGCGGACCTAAGCGACGGCGGCCACGCCAAGGATCCGCTCAATGACGCAGAGCTTTTGCGCGTTCGTGAGACCTTGCTCAGCCGGTTCAAACCCGCCTTTTTGTTGATCACCTTGGGTGACCAAGGAATGCTCCTGTGCAAACGTGACCAGCAGCCGTTTCACATTCCGACGGTCGCGCGCGAGGTTTTCGATGTGTCGGGCGCCGGCGACACAGTGATCGCCACGTTCACGTTGGCCATTGCAGCAGGCGCATCACCTATGGAGGCTGCCATCTTATCCAATCATGCGGCGGGCGTGGTGGTGGGGAAGTTCGGAACCGCGACCGTAAGCAGCGAGGAATTGGTCGAAAGCTTTAGGTCTGTTCGGTAACGTCAACAACTTGCGGCAAAGGCGGAAACTTGAAGGGATGAATGGCTTAAAGCAATCTCACCCTTCCGAGGTCGATGGCGAAGTCTTCCTGGCTCGGACAGAGGATTTGGCTTTCCCCCTCACCCCAGCCCTCTCCCACCGGGAGAGGGTGGACTGTTTGCGGCGTTTTGACAAATCCAGGCACGCGCGTTGGCGGTGCCGACGGGATAGGATTCTCCCTCCCCCCAGGGGAGAGGGCCAGGGGGCACTGCGGTTGAATTAGGAATGAATTCAATTCCACCCCGATCAGGTCTTGCTCTTACTCTTACTCCTTATCTTAATCTCTCCAGGGAGTTGCGGAGTAAGAGTAAGAGCATGATTAAGAGCAAGAAACGGCCGGCTGTCCTTGATTCAACGGCAGTGGGGCCAGGGTGAGGGGAAAGCCGAACTGAGGCTATGAAATCTGCTGTTTTTCTTGATCGAGATGGGACTCTGATCGAAGAGAAGGGTTATCTTCATCGGCCGAAAGACGTGGTGGTGTTTCCGGGTTCTGGCCAGGCTTTGCGGAAGCTGATCGAAGCGGGCTTTTCCCTATTCATGGTGACGAATCAGTCCGGTGTCGGACGCGGTTATTTCGGTCTTGCGGACGTGGAGCGCGTCCATCGCCATCTGATGAATTGCCTCAGCCAAGAACAGGTTCATTTCGACAAGATTTACGTGGCGCCCGAAGCACCTGACGAGCCGAGCCGAGGGCGAAAACCGTCACCACAGTTTCTCTTCGACGCTCGCAATGAATTCGGGCTGGACTTGGCGCGAAGCTACTTCATTGGCGACAAACTGATCGACTTGCAGTGCGGATGGAGTGCGGGCCTGAAAAAATCTATCCTAGTCCGGACCGGCTATGGCGCTGAACTGGAGCGCGAGCGCGGGGAAGAACTGAGATCCGCGGTCATCGTGGATAACCTGGCAGCGGCCTCGGAATGGATCATTCTTGATGGAACGCGGCCTTGAGGACGTGTGATTTGAGATTTGAGATGCTTCCGTCAGAGGTGCCGGTGAATCATTTCCAAAGAAATGACGGCGTAGGAAGTCACGAGCGCCGCGTCCTTTTCCCACCAACGTCCATTTTCGTTGGACCATGAGCCATCGCTTTTCTGCAGGTTGATCAATTTCAACGCAAGTTCCTTCCGCCAATTGATCTTCTCGCCGTTTTTCGTCTCGAGGAGACCGACATCCGCAAGGTTCAACGCCTTGGTCATCGTGTGGTAATAATAGAACAGCCCCTGCGGCCCCATGCCGGGGTTTTCTTCCAACGTAAAGTTGCCGCGCAGCCAATCGAGGACCGCCTTGACACGAGGATCGTCTTGCTTCAGATCCGCGTAAACATAACTCAGCAGTCCCGCGTAACTGATGCTGCCGTAGGATCGCAAGGCCTGCCGTCCCGACGGCAGGGTTGTTTCGCCGGCCATGCTGTAGCCGGGGAAATAGACGAAGCCGCCCTTGTTCTTCGGATCGTCGGACGCCCACTTCTGCGAGTTCTGGCTGGGGAGGTTTTGACAATTCTGAATGAACTGAATCGCCGCCGCCCAATTGAGGTCCCGCGCGCCTGCCAACTTTTCGTCCTCGGCCAGCCGCTTGCTGTAGTACAGAGCTTCGAGAGCCATCAACGTGTTCGACAGGTCCGAGTGCTTGAACCGGCTCCCATAGCCGATGCCGCCGTCGAGGACGTCGTCGATCCTGCCGGGCTCTCCGAAATCCTGTTGCAGTCCGATGATAAATTGCCGGGCCTTGAGGATAATCGGTTTGTAATCCGTCCGGTTCGCCGCGAGCAAAGCCATCACGGAGACCGACGTGTTGTAATTAGGAAGTTCCTTGCGGTAAATGCCGCCATCCGGTTGCACGCACTCCAGCAAATATTCGTAGCCTTTCTTGATGGCCTCTGGCGGTGTAGCTCCATCGACGGCATCCCGCCCTTGAAAAGCAACCAAGGCCAAGCCCGTGATCGCCGGATGATCGCTCGCGGACCAAAAACCTTTCGGGTCCTGATTCTTTTCGAGCCAAACTAATCCTTTGGCGATCGCCCGCCCGACTTCGTTGCGCAGGGACAAGTGATCCAAAGCTGGGCCGAAAGTTTGCGAAGCGTCTGGTTCGGCGGCGACGCCCACGGTGAGGCCGAGGTTGCACAGGGCAAGAAAGCTGAGGCAGGCGCGGACAAGCGGCGGTTGTTTCAATAGTTGAGTCATAGTTTAACGGCGACGCGTTGCAGCATAGTCCAGGAACCGACTGAAGCCAAATGCAGAGTCTGGCGGCGGGGCCAAGAGCGTGTTTTGAAAATGGGTGGAACGGGCTACCAGCCCGTCTTCGGCGGCAACCTGCCGCCGAAAATTGCGGCAGGCTGGTGGCCTGCCGCAACAGGCCAGCGGCCTGTTCCACCCAAAAGTCATTTCCAAAACGCGTTCTAAGATGCGTGATGGCATCGTTCGTCCACGCGTTTTCGCCATTCCAAACCCGCGCGGTTGGATTTAACTTGGACCCAGCATGGACGCAGGCTCCGTCAGAATAGACAAGTGGCTTTGGGCCGTTCGGCTGTACAAGACGAGGACACAGGCGGCCGAAGCCTGCCGGGCCGGTCACGTCGAAATCGCCGGACAAAAGGTGAAGCCCTCGCATTTGGTGAAGCTCGACGAAATCCTTTCGGCAAAGATCGGAATCATCACGCGGACGGTCAAAGTGGTTGGAATCATCGACCGCCGCATGGGAGCCAGCGTCGCACGAGAACATGCGCTGGATCTCACGCCGCCCGAAGAGTACGCCAAACTCAAGGAGATGCGGGCCCAGCCGGTCTTCTATCCAAAGGGAATTGGCCGGCCGACGAAAAAGGATCGCCGCGAGATCGAAAGGTTTTTCTCGGAGGGCCGCTGATCCTGCTCGTGCCGTCCGGGGAGGAGGCCAGTCAGATTCCATGGGCCTCGAAATCTCACCGGTGGGATCAGGAGTCGTGAGGCGGCGACGATTGCAGTCGATACTGATTCACGCTCAAGGCACTCCTCGTTGGCGCCATTCAGCACCACCTACGCAAGCCCGGCGCCCTTCTCCGGATGGCCGCCAAAACCCTCGCCAACGCGCGCACGATTCCTGTCGTTGCCGCGCGTGGACGCAGGGTTCAATGGCGGCAGTTTCAGCCGCTTGATCGCGGGTTTCGGAAATACCTTGGGATGCGGAATCCCAGGCCGAGCCTGCGTCGTGGACACCCTTCCAGTTCCATTCCCATCATACATACTTTAACGCCTTTTGTTGCGTAGGCCGATTCATGCCGTCAGGGAGTTTGATCGCATAGTTCGTGCCGTTCCAAAGCGAATCTCCGGTCGCGCAGGACAAATATTTGAACACCTGTATTGACTTCGCCACGGGCAAGTTTTGTTGAGTGCCCGCAAATTGGAGGCCGAGTCGAGACAAACAAGAAGCGGGAGAGCGCAGTTCTCCGCCGTTCCATTGTGGAGTTATCGTTGGCGTGAAAAGTGGCGGAACAACCAGAAATGGGAAGCACACGCGCCTCGGATGTTCCGACCGGCGGCGTATCAGCTTAGCGGCGTTTCTGGCGTAGCGCAGAGTTGCACTCTGCCGTATCGCCGATTTGCAATCCGCGGCAGTTCGGCAAGTTCCGGGACGTTGAGGCTTGTCCGGCGGATGCGGAATCCAATTCCGCGATGCAGCCCAGCGCGGCGAAGCCGCAACCAAACTGGGTGGGGCGAGACTCCGTCGAGCCCTGGAATCCTCACTGGCAAAGAAGTCAGAGCTCGACGGGAATCTCGCCCCACCCAAGAATCAGCAATTCTCATTTTGGCAACGGGCGCGGTTCGTGACCGTAAGGCGGACACTCCTG
>JACQWK010000090.1 GCA_016209525.1 Verrucomicrobiota bacterium | reverse complement strand
CTCCAACGGCGTAACTCCCTCTCCTCCACGAAGTGGAGGAGAGGGCCGGGGAGAGGAGGAGCGTTTCATCCAAGCACGTCAGGCCACGGCCACCACACGAGGTTGCCCTCTCCCCGACCCTCTCCCACTCCAACGTCGTGGGAGAGGGAGAAAACAACGGCGGCAGTGTCAAGATGCGCCCACCCTTGCCCGACCGAACACTTTGCGGTTGTTTCGCAAGGGCGGAGAGCTACACTGTCAGAGTAGTTGCGGGGGATAGCACGATGATGGAGCCGATGTCGCAACGGTGCTGGGGCGGTCAGTTCTTACGCCGAATCTGGCGGGAAGATTCCCTCCGCGCCGCGCTCGCGCGTGCCTCCCGGCGTGAAAGGACACACCTCCAATTCTCACCGGGAGGTTCACACTGAAGTCCCCCCACACCGCTCTGATCAAGAAAACGCACATTCTCCAAACCAAAAAATGAAGGGACCAAGAATATGAAAAACCATCTAACTCGACGCGGTTTCATCGGGCGCGCGGCAGCCGGTTCTGCCGCTCTCACTTGGCTGAGCGCCCGCCGGGCACCCACGGTGTTTGCTGCCGACGCTGCCAAACCGGCCCTTCTGGGGGGCGCACCGGTCCATCAGGGCGGCTGGGCCAACTGGCCAACTTGGCGCGAATCATGGGAGCCGGCCGTCCTCAAAGTGTTTCGCAGCGGCCGATGGTTTCGAGGCTCCGGCAACAATGTCGCCGAATTCGAATCAGCCTACGCGAATCTGCTCGGCGCCAAGCGCTGCCTGGCCACAGCCAGCGGCACGACCGCTTTGCTCGTCAGCCTCCACGTCATGGACGTGGATGCCGGCGACGAAGTGATTGTCTCCCCGTACACGTTCATCGCCACGTACAACGCGATCTTGGTCAACAAAGCGCTTCCTGTGTTCGCCGACACCGACCCTGCCACGCTCACGATGGATCCTGCTTCCATTGAAAGTCGAATTACCGAACGGACCCGCGCCGTCCTGCCGGTGCACATTTACGGCATGCCTTGCGACATGGACCCGATCAACGCCATTGCCCGCAAACGCAAGCTCGCCGTCGTCGAGGATGCCTGTCAAGCCTGGCTGGCCGAATACAAGGGTCGCAAGTGCGGCACGCTGGGCGATCTGGGCTGTTTCAGCTTCCAGGAATCCAAGCACCTGCCTTCGGGCGAAGGCGGCGCCGTCACCGGCAACAGCGATGAACTCCTGGATCGGTGCCACGCCTTCCACAACTGCGGTCGGGCCACCGGCGGTTTCAAAGGCGCGAGACCGTACTTCACTCGCGGCAGCAACTACCGCATGCAACAATTCCAAGCGGTTCTCTTGATGCAACAGATCGACAAGCTCGTGCAGGAAACGGCCCATCGGCGCGAGAGCGCAGACTATCTGACCGCCAACTTGAAAGAGATCCCAGGCATTCAGCCGGCGCGCTTGCCGGAAAACAGCCGGGCCGTTTGGCATCTCTATCCGTTCCGCTACGACGCCCAGCATTTCAACGGACTCCCCCGCGACAAGTTCATCCGCGCGCTCACGGCAGAAGGCGTGCCGTGCTCCAGCGTTTATCACGAACAGTATTTCGACGGACTGCTCGACGAGGCCATCGCATCGCGCGGATTCAAGCGCCTCTTCAGTGCCGAGCGTCTGAAAGCCTACCGCGGAAGCTTCCAGGAACTGAAGGGCAACCGGGAAGTCTGCGCGACGACCGTCGGGATGACTCAGAACATGTTGCTGGCGGACCGCAGAAGCATGGATCACATCGTCGAAGCGATTCGAAAGATCCAAACGCACAGCGCGGCTCTGGCGAAAGCGGCGGCCTGAGAACGGGATGATCCTCAACATACACTATGCAGGTCATAAGAAACTCGACATGAAACATGCCCCTCACCCCATCCCTCTCCCCATCCGATGGGGAGAGGGTGGCCGAAGGCCGGGTGAGGGGTGTCTGTTTGCTCCCGAACTCAGCAACAAAATTCAATCTCACTCTTATGAAGATCACAGATCGACTATCAAGGCTCGCCGCTTGGTTTTTGGCCATCGCTTGCGCCGGGGTCCTGCCTCAGGCCTTCGGACAAATCACCAACACCGTCTTCTTCGACGACTTCTCAAAATCCGGCATTGACACGAGCAAGTACGTCGTTGACGCCCCATTTTTCGAGGGGGGCCAAGGCGACATTGCGCCGAAGGTGGAAGGTGGCGTGCTGGAATTTGCCGGCACCGTCAGCCAGCAGTGGTGGGCCGGCGGCACGTTACGCTTGCAGCAAACGTTTCCCGTGTCTCCCGAAACCAATATTGTCATCTCCGTGGATCGCGTTTCCGAGGCGGGCGCCGGCTCGGCTTCGCGCAGCGCGCTGTGGATCATGGACGAAACGCGAACCAAATTCGTCCTGTTCGCCGAGGTTCGCCTTGAAGGCGGATGGCACTTCAATCGCAAGATTGGGCTGACAGGCGACATCCCGACCGGTAGCGGCACCGATATCCCAGCGTTCAACGGCGTCGATGCGATCACCGGCATCAAATTATGACGATCAAGGGCCGCACCAAATGGCGGCGGTCATCAACGGCCAGGAGGTCAAACTCTATCTCGACGGCAAGTATGGAACTGCAGTTAGGTTCCCCTTCAGCCCGGTCGTTCTCCAATTGGGCAGTTACGCCCGGGCCAACGGCGACACCTCCAGCACCATCTTCGACAATCTCAAGGTCGAGGCGGTAGGAACGGCGACGTTCTCAATCTCCGCCTTGACCATGGGACAAAACCAGACGGCCTCCAACCTCGTGGTGAGGATTCCGCCAGGCGCCAATGCGGACAAGGCGATTGTGATGCAGATTAAGAACAGGCGACCGGCTGTGGCCACTCCCGCCGGCGCGACGACCGATACGCTGACGTTGACGTTCGAGCGAGGCGGAGCCAACACCAAGACGTTCAATCTGCAAGCGCTGACCCTTGGCGGCACGCAGCTCACGTTGACCAATACAATCGGTCTTCTCGCAGGGAACGTTTTGGATGTGACGGTCGTCAAAGGACCGACCGTGCTCCTCGAAGAAGCGTTCACCGGCGCAACGTTGGATGCCAGCAAATGGAAGGTGAGCACTCAGCCCTTCGAAACTGCCACCGGGACCTTCGATGCCACGCAAACGGGCGGCGTGCTTCAAATCTCCGGAAGTTCCGCCGAGCAGTATTGGGCCGGCGCATCCATCCAAACCGCGAGCGATTTCACCGCCACGAAGGACTTGCCGCTGGTCATCGAAGTGGACCGAGTCTCGATTGACCCGATCCGCCCGTTTGACGGATTGCCTAGTTCAGCCGCGCGCACAGGCGTCTTCATTACGAGCTACGATGTCGCCAATAACAGTCGCGTTGCGCCCTTTGTCCTCTTCGCCCAGAACGTGGGCGCCAACGGTTGGTCGGTCAACGTCGCTCCGGGAAGTCCAACGGGCAACGGCACAGCTCTGGCCGCTTTTGCCAGCCTCGCAAGCGATACCAACAAGCATCGGATGAAACTCTCGGCCGACGGCTCCAAGGTCGAGGTCTTTCTCGACGGGGTCTCGGGAGGCACCTTTGACTTCCCCGCCACCGCGTTCATCAAGTTTGAACTCGGCGCCTACGCGCGGGATATCGACGACACGGTCAAAGGCGTGTTCGACAACGTGAAGATCGAAAACGTGTTTCCGTGCATGACCGCATCGCCGGCCGACCTGCTGGCCATCCAGGGAGATCGGGGTAACTCGGTCGCCGTGACCATTCCCAAACTGCTCAACGTCTCCGGCGAGGTCTGGGTGACGGTGACCAGCCGGGATCCGAATGTGGCTGAACCGGAGGGCGCCGCAAACGGAGGCCTGACGCTCAACTTCCCGACCGGGACGGACGTCCGCAGCTTCAAAGTCATCGCGAAAGCCGCTGGCAATACCGTCTTTGATCTCTCGAATGACAAAGGCGCTTGCGTGGCAAGCGGCGTGAAAGTCTCCGTCACACCGCCGCCGGTGGCGTTGCTCAGCGACGACTTCTCAGCCGCGGCGATCGACGCTGGCAAGTGGAAGCTGGACACGACGCCGCTGGTCGATACCGGCGTGGCGACGGCTGATTCCGGCATTACGATCACCAACGGAGTTGCCCGGATGGACGTGACGACCGAAACCGCGAACTGGCCTGGCTTGACTCTGTGGACCACGAAGTCGTTCTCGGCCACCGCGACCTCGCCCATCGTTTTCGAGATCGACCGGACCAAGATGGAGTACGTGCTCGTGGGCGGCGACACTTCCAAACAGCGGACCGGCATCTGGGTCAAGAACGCCACGACCAATTACGTCTTCTTCTCAGACTTCGGCAGCTACAATGCCGTCGCGGCCGGCTGGCAGTACCATCGGAACATCAGCCGAACCGGCGATGTCCTGATTGGCAATCCGGACAGCAGCGGTGTGTATATCAGCGAGTTGAACGCCGCCAAATACACCGACCAGAAGAATCATCGGATGAGGATCGTCGTGAACGGGACCGCGGCTAAGCTCTATTTGGACGGCGTGCTTGGGGCGGAGGTGCCCTTCCCGTTCTCGGAAGGCCTCGCGTTCGGCTTCGGCTCTTACGTGAACTTCTCGAACGGCTTCGGCAACATCGTCCATGGCTATTGGGACAACGCGGTGGTTCATGGCTTCCCGGCCTTGCCACCGAGTTCGCGATTGTCGGCCTCCCGGCAAGGCGCCAACATCGTCATCACCTGGACCGGCGCTGGCACGCTTCAGTCCACGGACTCCTTCGATTCGATCAAGTGGACCGACGTCGCTCCGCCGCCGGCCGGCAACTCCTACACGATCACTCCGGCGTCCAACGTGACGCAGAAATACTATCGCCTGCGCCAATAAGCGGAAAGGTGCGGATCCCTGATTGGGATTCATCACACGTTGCTCCGGGGAGCGCGCGCGCCGCGCGTGCCGCTTCAGGGGCACCATGCGCGCAACAGGTTCGGGGAATTCTCTCCATGAACCGCAAGGTAGGGCGCGCCTGTCTCAGCGCGCCGAAAGAACGGTGCCTGAAGAACGGCGCGCTGGGACAGACGCGCCCTACCGGGCTCCGGTTCATGGTCCCAATGCGCGCCAAATTTGGCGTGGGGGCTCTCCATGAACCGTCGCTTCGTAGCCGCCGAGGCAGAGAGAATCTGAGTTCGAGTGCCCGTTGCACCAAGCTTGTCGCGCGCACTTGAACCGAATAGATTCGCCGTAGCAGTTCGCACGTCATGAAAATGGAAGTCAGCCTCACCCAAGCATTGAAGCAAATCGTCAAGGCCAAGGTCCGCAGCGGGCGCTGCGGCGACGAATGCGAAGTCTCAACAACGCCGGTTTGGACGTGGCGGAACGATTTTTGTCCGTTTTCGATGCTGCAGTGGGGCGTATGCAGAGGGGACCGTGGGATGGACTACACGCGGAAGGTTTGTAG
>JACQWK010000104.1 GCA_016209525.1 Verrucomicrobiota bacterium | reverse complement strand
GCTCCCGGAGGATTCTCAGAACATCGTCTGCTCGATGCGGCTTAGGCACACACCGGCGAAGTCAATCGGCGGAACGGCCTGGCAGGAGCGTTTTGAATCCGCCGGATGCGTTCGCCCAAAGAGATGAATATCGCCTTGGCTGTCATCTGAACGGACTTGTCGGGAAAGACCTGGCGCTTGAGAGCCGCGGCATGCGCCTTCTCCCAGCGGGCGAAGAACTCCTTCGGGGCGGGGAAATCGAGCAGGGTATCGTCATTCTCTTGCCGGGCGAACGTGATCTGCGCTTCGATCAAGCCTTTCAGTTCGCGAAGGGCTTCCGCTTCGGTTTTCCCGTAACCGAGCAAATCCATTTCGAGGGCATGGGCGACAAACTCGTTGTCCTCTGGATAGAGCAGGACACGGATTTGGAAATCGTAAACGTGAGCTTCCATCTTCATGACATCGGCAGCCTACGCCGCAGTGTGAGGGAGAGGCAAGGGGGAACCAATGCGAACGAAGTGCCGCTATCGGCAGTAGGTGGGGAACATCCCCAAGCCGATACCCCGCTTGTCGGTTGCCAACGGTTGCCAAAAAACGCCTTATTCCCGCCTATTGGCACAGATTGCCCTCAATTGGGGTCTTGCTCTCGGAAAGTGATAAAATTCTTGATTTTATTGGGTTTTGCTGTGGTTTTTTGTTTGGTGCCAGAGGAGGGATTTGAACCCCCGACCAAAGGCTTATGAGTCCTCTGCTCTACCCCTGAGCTACTCTGGCGACCTCCGTTGCATCATTTCCCGGCATCGGACGCTCATGACCCACTGGGAGCTGGGGCGCGCAATTCATCAACCACGCTGCCCTTGAACTTACACAGGCCACTGCCGCGAAGACAAGCAACAAACAATTGAAGCAAACCCTCGACGTAAGGAGCCTCAGTTCATTCCGATCAACAGGAGTCAGAGCCTCCTCACGTCGGCGGCTGCGGTTCATAGTCCCAATGCGTGCCCTTTGGGCTCGGGGGCTCTCCATGAACCACAAGGTGGGGCGAGACTCCTGTCGAGCCCTGGCATTATTTCGGGCAAGAAAGTCAGGGCTCGACGGGAGTCTCACCCCACCGCGGAGCAGGTTCATGGTCCCAATGCACGCCCGTTGGGCTTGGAGCCTGTCCATGAACGGCCCCGCTGGAGCGCGGGCGGCTCGCCCGCACCAGCCGGAGTCCGTTGAGAAGCTGCGGGCGAGCCGCCCGCGCTCCGATGAAGTGGAAGCGCCGGGCAACTGCAGGGCTAGCTCATTTCCATCTCGGCCAATCGCGTCGCGGCCGATTCCCATTCGCCTGTCAGCTCCGGGAGATGCTCGGCGATGCTTTTGAGTTCGCGGTTGATTTCCACAGCGCGACCCGATTGCTGATAGGTTTCCGGTTTCTCGAGCTCAGCCGTCAGTTCTGATTGGCGAGTTTCCAACGCGGTGATTTCGCGTTCGAGCCGCCGGACCAGTTCTCGCTGGGCCCTTGCTTCTCGCGAACGAGCCTGGCGTTGTTCGGCTGCCAAGCGTTTTTGCTCCTTGCGCGAGCCGCTTGACGGGACTCCGTTGGGATTTCCGATGTCGGTCTGAGGAGAAGACCGCTTGAGACCGGGCGGCAAGGCGTCATTGCTTTCGGCAGCGCTGGGCGGTGCGGTCTTGTCGAGGTAATATTCGTAACCGCCGGGGTAGTGCGTCAGACGGCCGTTCTGGATGTGAACGACGCGGTTGGCCAGAGTCCTGATGAAATAAACGTCGTGACTGATGAGAATGATCGTGCCCTCGAATTGGTCGAGGGCATAAAGGAGCGCATCGATGCTGGCGAGGTCGAGATGAGTGGTCGGCTCGTCCATGAGCAGAAGATTCGGCGGATCGAGCAATAGCTTCACCAAAGCGAGACGGCTCTTCTCGCCGCCGCTCAAAACGCTGACCTTTTTGAAGACGTCGTCACCCCGAAAGAGAAAACAGCCGAGCACCGTGCGAACGAAGGTCTCGGTCAAGCGCTGCGGGGTGTCGAATGCCTCTTCCAGCACCGTCCGTTGCGGCTGGAGCATATCGACACGGTACTGCGAATAATATCCGGCTTTGACGTTGTGGCCGAGCTCGCGCGCCCCGGATTGGATCGGCAGCACGCCCGCCAGCAATTTGAGCAAAGTCGATTTGCCCGCGCCATTGGGACCGACCAGCACAATGCGTTGTCCGCGCTCTGCCTGGAACTCGAGGCCATCGTAAACGATGTTTTGGCCGTAGGCGTGCCGGACACTTTCGAGCGCGATCACTTTGAGACCACTGCGCTGCGGCTGCGGAAACGCAAAGTCGATGGTGGATTCCGCGCCTTGGGGTGCTTCCACTTTCTCCATGCGCTCGATTTGCTTAAGCTTGCTCTGGGCTTGGCTGGCTTTGGTATTCTTTGCGCGAAACCGATCGACGAACCGCTGCAGCCGAGCGATCTCGCGCTGTTGATTTTTCCAGGCGGCCAGGAGTTGTTCTTCCTGAGCCTCGCGCTGTTCGAGGTAGGCGTCATAGTTCCCTCGGTAACGGAAAAAGCGCGCTTGGCAGATTTCTACAATGAAACCGGCCAGTTCATTCAAGAATTCCCGGTCGTGCGAAATCATCAGAATGCCGCCCGGGTAGCCTCTCAGGTATTCCTGGAACCAGAGCAACGATTCGAGGTCGAGGTGGTTGGTCGGTTCGTCGAGCAACAGCAGGTCGGGTTCGTGCACGAGCAAACGGGCCAGATGCGCCCGCATCACCCAGCCGCCACTCATCTCGCGGGCGGGGCGAGTGAAATCCTTTTCGCGGAAACCCAGGCCCGCGAGAATCTTTCTGGCTTTGACTTCGAGTTGGTAGCCGCCAAGTTGTTCGAACCGCGATTGGGCTTCGTGGAATGAGGGCTGGATTGCGTCCGAAGCGTCATCGATCGTGATTGTGCTTGCGAACCAATTCCCCGATCGGCGGCTTTGTTCCTCACAACTGTCGTCCGGTGCCACCCTGGTAGGGGCGCAGGGGTGGGCGGATTGTTTATCAACAGGGCCGGAGTGGAATCTGTCCTTGCCATCCTCGTTGGAAATCTCCGTGTTTTCGAATTGCCGGAGCAACCGTTGGAGACGGGCGAGTTCAGGAGTAACAGCCGTGGCCAACTCCAAAACGGTCTCATCGCCGACGGGTGCGTTCTCCTGCGGCAGATGACCGACGCGAACGCCGCGCTGCATTTGGATCACGCCCGTGTCCGGCGATTCCGTGCCGAGGATCAGCGCAAACAGCGTGGACTTGCCAGCGCCGTTGGGACCGACCAGACCAATGCGGTCCTCGCGGTTGACTTGCAGCGAGACGCTAGCGAAGAGCGTCCGTCCGCTGAACGATTTGCTGAGCTCGGAAATCGTGAGCATGCGCGGGGCAATCATGGACGCCGCTTGGGTGGGGTGCAAGCGCAAGCCACAAGGCAACAGGGCGCGCCGCTATTTTCTCGAAGGAGCTCTCCATGAACCAGGTGTTCGTAGCGCAGATTTTCAATCTGCCGTATCGCCGATTTGCAATCGGCAGGGCGGCGGAAAACTCCGGCGCCTTGGACTTGGCCGACGCGCCGCAGAATGCAATTCTGCGATACGGCAGATTACAAATCTGCGCTACGTCCAGTGCCCGGCGGTTCATGGTCCCAATGCGCGCCCTTTGGGCTTGTAGGCTCTCCATGAACTTCGTAGCAGCGGACGTGAGTCCGCTCCTTCTCGATCAAAGCCTCCTTACGTCGGCTGCTACGGTTCAAGGTCCCAATGCACACGAAAAATAAATGGCGTTCCCAACAATCCTCCAACCCATCGCGGAAGCAACGTCCAGCGCCGGACTTGAGCTTCAGAGCAAAAAATCCGAAACTTTCGTCTAAGAAACAGGCCGCCTGGGTGTCGTATGAATAGCAAGCCAACGGGCGCGACGGCAAATGCCGGCGCGTTGGGAGATAGACAAGCGAGCATGATAGTGGCGCAAGGCGAAGAAACGTGCGCGGAACTTCCGCGAGTCGAATCCATCGAGGAACTGTTCGCCGCCTTGGAATCGCCGCTCTTGGTTTACGCCTTGCGGCTTCTCAATGACATGAACCTGGCGGAAGACACCGTTCAAGAAGCGTTCCTGAAGCTCCACGGAGAACGAGATCAGGTCCACGAGCCCAGGCGATGGCTCTATCGCACGGTCCATAACTTGGCGCTGAATCACCAGCGACGGGCCAGGAAGATTGTGCCCCTTGCTCCTCAAGCCGAAGCAGCTCCCGCCCCGGAGAATGATCCGCCCGATCTTCAACCCAGTCCGGATGAGATGGCCGCGCGTGTGGAAGGTATCGGCCTGGTTCGCTTGAGCGTGCAGGGTCTCGACGACCGCAGCCGCGAACTAATCCGGCTGAAGTTTAACGAAGAATTGTCCTACAAGGAAATCAGCGCCCGGACGGGACTGACGGTCAGCCACGTGGGTTACCTGCTGCACCATGCGCTGAAGGCCATTGCCGCTGACCTGGCTAAGACTGGAATTGTCCCATGAGTAAATCCGAAGTCCGAATTCCGAAATCCGAAAGATGTCCCAGGCCCGAAGGCCCGGCTCAAGTATTTCACGCCATAGGCGAGGTAGGGACGCTGCGCCGCGGCGTCCCCGCGCCGTGCAGGCGCGGAACCCTGTTGAATTTGCGTGTTGTCTTTCGCACTGGCACTTCGCTCTGTTCCGGCGCTGCACGCGTCGGGGACGGCGCGGGCGCGCCGTCCCTACCTTTAAAATGCGCCTTCACCAAAAGAAGATGTTCGATGTTCATTCTACGTTCACTGGAGGTCCACCATGAACTCCAATTTCCCTCGAAACCCTCAGGAGCACGCTGAGGCCAGATTAACGGCTCTCCTCCTGGGGGAACTTCCGCCCGACGAAGCCGACGAACTCCGCCGAGCCATTGCGGGCGACGCCGAACTCGCCAAATTGCACGAGCGGCTGAAACAAACCATCGGACTGGTCCGCGAGACGATGAGAACAGCGGCTGAATCCGCCGAGGTCACTTCCGCGCAACCCAAACTTTCCGCCAAGAGACGCGAGGAACTGCTGCGGCGATTCAAGATTCTTTCACCCAAGGAACTCTCGCCTGTCCGCCGCTCGAAAATTGCCTGGCCGGCAGTGGCGCGCCTGGCCGCGGCGTTGGTCGGCTTGCTCGCGTTGGTCGGATTTATTCTAGAGGTCGGATTGACGAAACACCGGGAGCGAATGGAAATGGCTCAAGCGCCCGTCAGCCTAACGCGCTACTACGCGGGCACTCCCTCAAATGGCCGTCAGGACTTGAAGGAACAGGTTTTTGGCCTCGGACAACTTGGAGTACCTTCAACTCCTTCGCGCCCGGAAACAGCAGAAGCCCAAAACAAAGCTTATGCCTTCACGACACCAAGGACCGCACCCGACGCCTCCAGGAACAATGTTTACCTGCCCGCGCAGCCTGCGCCCGCCGAGACTCCTCCAGCGCCGACTGCCACACCCAGCGGACCGTTTCCTCGCACGCTCCAGCCTGCTGGCGGCGATTTAGTCGGAGGTAGTGGTAGTATAGGCGGAGGAGGCGGATTTGGCGGAGGTCTCGGCGGTGGCGGTCTCGGCGGTGGTGGGTTCGGGGGAGCACCAGCCATCCCGGCTGATTCCTCAGCATCTGTTCGCTTCGGAAGGGGCGGAGTCAGCAGAAGAGAAGCCGCTGGACCGGGCGGCTCGCCTAGAAAAGAGGCAACGGCGAACGGCGTAAGAACTGCGACTGTGAACGACGATCTTTTCAGGAAGTCGGATCCAAACGCCACCCTTCCTCCGAGAAGCCCCTTCGAGCTAAAGGGAGTCAGCCCGCAACCCGGCACCGTGGACAAGGACCTCGACGCCGCGGCTGTTCGAACCATCACAGCAAACCTCCAACCCATCGCGGACGCCGGAACCAAGGAGAACCTAGCTGCGAAATCAAACCTCGGACGTTCGATCGAGACATCCAAGCCGAGCGGCCCTGCAGCCGGTCTCCCCGATGAGGCAAACAAGACCGTGGAACTACTGCGCGCAGGCGATAGGAGCGTCGCACTCGAGCAGCTCGGCGAGAAAGCCGGCTCTGTTATGTCCGAGGCGCGGAGCGGAATCGTGGCTGCCTCACCGCCGCCCCCACCCGCGTCCGGCCAAGCCCAATGGGGCTTCAAGGCATCGAGCAAAGCGGCCGAAGAACGCGAGGGCTCAGCCCCTGCTCTTGGCGATACGCCTCGGCTGGGGAGCTACTTCCGATCCGCAGGCAGCGAACCCGCCAGGGCGGGCGGTGACGGAAAGATGGGGTTCCAAGGCGGAAGTCCACCCAGTTTCGGGAAACCGGAAACTGCTCTCCGCGATACTCCAGTCGTGAGTCAAACGGTCGGTGACGCCGAACTCGCGGTCCGGACCCCTCCTCCTCCAAGTCAGGTCCAAGTCACGACGGGAATGGCCGGACCCTCGGCGCCGCCTGTCGTTGGGCCACGCTCCAGAACAGCGCTTGCGTACAGCGATCAACTCCAAGCGGTGGATCAGCCGTTGTCAGTGCAACAAACAGTTCGTCTTCACGAAGAGGCTGCCACGTCAACAACACCGGAGAGAGCACAGGAGCTGGCCGCTCGAAGCATCGTCAGCGGAGTGGTGGCCAACCTCGCTGATTTGAACACAAAGGCGGAGAGCGCTGAAATAGTAGGGCAGGCTTCCAGCCCGCCAGTTCCCGGGGCATCCTTGCCCCGGCAATCGGGCGGCAGGATGCCATCCGAACCCGCAGACAAGCTGTCTGCCCCACAGCATCTTGAAGGCGCTTTGGCCTTTGGCGGAACATCTGCCGTTCGCAGCTCCCCAGCCCCTGTGATCAGTGCCATCGCGAACCAGACTCCTTTCACGCCGCGCGAGAGCCAAGAGTCGCGCCCCCGCGGTGAACAAGCTCCTCCTGACCGATCCAATGTGTATCGGATGGATCCCAAATTGATGGAGCGTTATGGCCTGATACGGCCTGGAATGCTTCGATCCAGCGAAGCTTCGCCGGAGGAAGGAGCCAAGAAGTTGTCCAAAGCTGGCATCTCGGGGCCTGTCTCCCAGGCCGGTACCGCCGAAGGGAGAACTGTCGAGGAAATCCTTCGCGACCAGTTCGAGCCGCAAGCACAGGCCGCCGCGCCGGCCGCCGCCGAAGGAGCCGTGCGGCGGTCCCTGCAACAAACTATCGCGCTTCCGGAACTTCAGAAAGAAACCGAACAGCCGCGAGTGGAAACAGTCGTCATCAACGCACCGCCGGCCGCTGAAGCGAAGCCTGATGCTCGTACGCTCGTTCAAGATGGCCGGCTGCTCATTGAAACGGGAAAGCTCGATGACGCCGAAGCCAAACTCAAGCAAGCCGCGGCCATGGAACCCTCCAATCAAGCCGCGGGTTACTATTTGGATCTCGTTCAGCAGGTGCGGAAAGAAGGCGAATCGCGGCAGCGAGAAATCGCGGCTAGCTCTGCCAGGAAGCCTGCGCTCGATACCCCTGCGCCATCGCCTAGATCGCAAACCGGCGCGATCCGACAAAACCTGCGTGAACTGGAATCCTTGGTTAGTGCACGGGAAGCTTTATCTCTCCGCGCCAATTCTGAAAAAGTCGATGCGGCGCTGCCTAAGAGCACTGCCGTGGAGATTGTCGATCGAGCGGAAGCGCAGCGCGAGAGAAGTGCGACGTTGTTGGAGCGGATTCGTGCGACAGTAACTGGAACTGCGGGACGGACAGCTCGGATTGAGGTCGGCAAGGAACCGACTGAGGTTGCCCCGCTACTCATGAGAGTGGAAGGCCTAGCAATCCATGACCCGCATTTCATCGAGACCGAATTCGAGAAGATCAAGTCCAGACGTGTCCTCGGCAAAGTAATCGAGAAACTGAATCTGGACGAAGCTTGGGCGAAGAAGCGTGGCTCCAGCGGAAAGTTAGGCATCGCGGAAACCTACAAAATTCTTGCGGAGAACGTGGAGGTAAGCAAGGTCCCGAAGACCAGCCTGGTTGACATCAAGGTCAAGAGCGACAATCCAGACGAAGCCGCGCGCATCGCCAACACCATCGCCGAGGTTTATCGCGACGAGCGCTTGGAACAGAGCAAGAAGGCGTCCGGCGAAAGCGTTCGCGTGTTGCAGCAACAGTTGGACGAGAACGAAAAGAAGATCGCCCAGGCCAAAGAGGAGCTCGAGCGTATGCAGAAGGAGGCCAAAGCCAGTCAGGCTGAATCCAGTCCACCCAAGCCCGCCGCCAACGCCCCGGTCCCTCAGCCTGAAGTTCAGACGAAGGACAATTCCTTCTCGACCTTCTCGCTCAATGTCAGCGATGTCTCCTTCAAACTCGCGGCGGCGAGCCTGGAAAAAGGCGCGATGCCCGATCCCGCCACAGTGCGCAGCGAAGAATTCATCAACGCCTTCGATTACCGTGATTCCGAGCCGCCGCCGGGCGTTCCCGTTGCCTTTGCCTGGGACCGCGCGCGCTATCCCTTCGCGCACAACCGCGATTTACTGCGTTTCTCGATCAAAACCGCCGCGCAAGGCCGCCAGTCAGGGCGTCCGATGAACTTGGTGTTGTTGCTCGACAATTCGGGTTCGATGGAACGCGCGGATCGCGTCCGCATCGTCCGTGAAGCGCTGCGGGTGCTGGCCGGAGAGTTGAAGCCGCAGGACAAGCTGAGCGTGATTGCTTTCGCCCGAACGGCGCGGCTGTGGGCCGACGGCGTGCCGGGCCATCAAGCCGGCCAAGTGGCGGAGCAAGCCGGCGGCCTCACGCCGCAGGGCGGCACCAATTTCGAGGGAGCCATGAATCTGGCCTATCAGACCGCGCTGCGCCATTACCTCGCCGGCGGCATCAACCGCGTCGTGCTTCTCACCGATGGCGCGGCCAATCTTGGCAACGTGGATCCCAACGCGCTCAAGCAGAAAGTCGAGACGCACCGCAAACAAGGGATTGCACTGGATTGCTTCGGTATTGGCTGGGAAGGGTACAACGACGATTTGCTGGAAGTTCTCTCGCGCAATGGCGATGGCCGGTACGGATTCATCAACACCCCGGAGGAAGCGGCGTCGGGATTTGCCGCCCAATTGGCGGGCGCGTTGCGCGTGGCGGCTTCCGATGTGAAAGTGCAAGTCGAGTTCAATCCGAACCGCGTCACCGCGTATCGCCAGATCGGTTACGCCAAACATCAACTCACCAAGGAACAGTTCCGCGACAACACGGTCGATGCCGCCGAGATCGGCGCCGCGGAATCAGGCAATGCACTCTACGTCGTCGAAGTGAATCCGCGCGGCGAAGGTCCGCTGGCCGTCGTGCGGGTTCGCTACAAACTGCCGGGGACCGGCCTCTACCGCGAACACGAATGGCCGGTGCCCTACACCGGCAACGCCATGGCCCTCGAACAAAGCAGCCCGGCGATCCGCCTGGCCTGCACCGCGAGCGCTTTCTCAGAGTGGTTAGTCTCCAACCCCTACGCAGGCGAAGTCACGCCAGACCGATTGCTGGCTCACTTGGGCGGCGTTCCTGAGGTTTTTGGCGCTGATCCACGTCCGAAGAAACTGGAATGGATGATCCGACAGGCGAAGAGCATTGCGGGAAGGTAAGGAGCGTTAGAGCGTGAAAACATTGAAGCGTTGAAGCGTTAGAGCGGGTGAAAAGGAAACTAAAATCGACGAAGGAGCAACGGAAAACGGACTCTGCTGAAAATCAGAACTCCAAGACATTGAGCGGCCAATCGCGTAGCGCACAGTTGCACTCTATCAGTATCTGCCGAAATCGTCGCAAGCCGCGACGATTTTT
>JACQWK010000103.1 GCA_016209525.1 Verrucomicrobiota bacterium | reverse complement strand
TCATTGATCCTGTCCAACTTCGAGGCCGAGTATCAGAAACGCTCTCGGAAGTCGCGGAAGTTTGCCGACGCTTTGAAGTGCTTCTGATCCTCGATGAATTGAAGACTTGTCCTAGGGTGGCAATGGGCGGCGTACAGGAAGTCTTTGGCGTAAAGGCCGATTTAACAATTGTCGGAAAAGGGCTGGCTAATGGCTTTGCCTTTGCGGCGGTATTGGGCCCGAAATGGCTAGACTCCGCTCGTCACGAGAGCCGGATTATGGGGACATTCAACGCTGAACTTTCCGGCTTCGCCGCGATGTTGGCCACTATCGAGATTCTGCGGCGAGAGGATGCACCACGGGAGCTAGCCACGCTTGGCAGCCGTTTCGTCGATCGAACAAATCACTTGCTGAGAGAGCAGAGCTTGTACGATTTTGTTCAACTCAGCGCGGAACCGTGGCCATCCATGCCTAGGATCCGTATAGGGCCACGGCCGGATCTTGAGCGAAGGCTCGCGTCCGAAACGGCAAGGCGTGGGGCATGTGTTCTTTGTCCGCATATGAGCTTTGTTTGTCTCCGGCACACAACCGAGGAGCTTGAATTAGCCGCAGCCGGAGTCGTCGCAGCGGCGAGTGAACTTCGGAAGGAATAGGGCGATGACAGAAGTCGTCCAAGGCAGCGAAAGGTATCGAGTATTCGTCGATCTAGGCACTAGTGCGTGCGCATCTGGATGTACCTACTGCTACGTCCTGCCGGGCCGTTCAATACCGTATGGCTGGCGCGAGATAGAGTCCGCACTCGATGGCTTACTCGAATCCCGCCGCTTTGTTCCCGGAAAGAGCGGCACAATCATCACATTTGGTGGTCACACCGAAATATTTCGGAGTCGTGCTCTGATAGAACTATTGATTCGCGCGCTCCCGCGAGTTTGTCAATTCGGCAATCCCGTTCAGGTCAGCACCAAGCAGTTTGTCAACGAAGAAACCGTCCGAGCCATTCAAAACTGCGGTCGCTATGTTGGTCAGATCTCGCTGTTTGTTTCGTGTGCGTCAATCAGCACTGCGATTCTTTTTGAACGTGCGGCTGACCCTCCGAGGAAGCGGTGGGCAACATTCTCCAATCTGCGGATAGCTGGACTACCCTGTTCGCTTCTCATTAAACCGTGGCTTGGCGGCACGACACGGCGTGATCTTATGGGGTTGGCACGCATCGCCGCTGACTTTAGCCTTGACGCTGTCTGCCTAGGCGCACTCTACGTCACACGTCGAATCTCTGAAAGTGTGAGTTCGCTCGATTTGCAGAATGAAGGCAGCAGAGGCACCGCGACACATCCTTTGATCGTGGAGCCGCATTTCTCGATTTCTCCGCCGGCTTGCGTTATGTCAGAATTTCAGGCACGCCTTTATCCAATACCGCTTTTCTCTAGCACCATCTGTGTTTCCGCTACTTTCGCACGCGTACGGTGCCCGCTTCATAGCGCACGACCTTGTTTGGATACCATTTGAGGCGCCCGATTAGCGTATGCCGATTGCTTCAGAATCGCCCGCGTCTTTGTTCCTCCGCATTTCCACCTTCGCTGCTGCTACGCCGACTTCGCGGATTCGTGGCTTTTAAATACAGGCCTCAGGGGAGCCAGATACGGATTGAAATTGCAGAATAAGGCAAATCCATCTCCCGCCTCCCCGCCAGGATGAATTGCTCGTTGCTCCTGCAAGCGGCATTCACGCCGGTCATGCGTTTGCTTCGTTGCAGATTTTGGCATGTTCCTGCGCGCTGGCGTTGGCCACGCCAATTCGCTTGGGTACGGCTCAAGAGGTCTGGATCGGCTGAAGGTCATTCTGAAGAACCAAAAAATGTGCTGGATTTCGCTTACGCAGCTGGTGTGACGTCGCCCAAAGGCATTTTTGATAATCGGTTCACGCTGGATTTGGTGTGGCGGTTCTAATTCCAATTCACTTTCAAGACGAGGCGAATCCGCAGGACGGGTGAGGGGCAGTTAAATGACGCATTCACATCGACCTGTCCCATCTCGACTCTAAATTCGAGCGTGATTCAATCGCTCCTATTTCTGACCGGGAAGGGCGGCTCGGCCTTCCATCGCGGCTGCTGAAATCGTCGGATCGGCGTCTTTCTCCAACTCGGCTAAAATCGGAGCTGCTGTCGCATCGCCAATCTCGGCCAAGGCGCGGATGGCGGCCAGTCGGACCGATTTTTCACCGCTCTTGGCCAGTGCGCACAGGGAGTCCGTCGCCGCCCGATCACCGCGTTTGCCGAGCGCTTGAATGATCAGGATTTGATTGTTGGCGGGCGCTGGTTTCAGTTCGGTGAGCAGCGCTTGCGTCACCTCGCCTCCGGGCATCTCCATCGCGGTCCGAGCCGCGGCGCCGACCAGGATGAAGTCTTCACTCCGCAACGCCTGCCGCAACAGAGGCAAGCCCTCCTTTTGGCGCAAAAGGATGGCGCCGCGCAACGATCCGGCACGGACTTGATGCGGCCCGGCCAGCCCGCGTAACCGGTCATAAATCTTGATCGCTTCGTCTCGTTCGCCCCTAGCTGCCAACGCCTCGGCGCAACGAAGGAGACCTTCGCAAAAGGCGACCTGGGTGCCGGCCGATGCGGCGGCCAGCGCTGCGTCCAATGACTTGGCCGCAGCCGAGGTGCCGATGCTGCCCAGCGCGCGAGCTGCTCCTTGAGCGACTTCCGCGTCGCTGTTCACTAGAAACTTGGCGAGAGCTTCGACGGCGTTGGCGTCACGGCGCACGCCGAGTGAGCCGATCACGCCAACGAGAGGCCGGCCTTTGAGCTTGCCGAGCGCCCCGCGCAGGGCCTCAGCGGCTGCCGGGTCCGGGATTGTCTCCAGCGCGTAGCGGGCCATGTGCGAGAGTTTTTCGTCTTCGAGCAGTGAAGCCAGGGGCGCTACGGCTTCCTTGGTCCCGATGACGGCCAATTGGCGGCAGGCATCGGCTTTTTCCTTGTGTCCGGCGTCGGATTTCAGAATGGCGATGAGTTTGTCCGGCGGCTGCGTCAGCAGGGGCGTGGGAGCCTGTCCGAAGGCCGTCGTGTCGCTGACCGCCAGCAGCAGTGCGATGGAAATTAGACTCAAGTTAGATCGTAAAAAACTCATATTTCCGAAGAGGCTTAATGTTTCAGTTCAGATGGGGAGCGCACGCGCCTCCCGTGCATTGGTCGCCGCCCTCGCCCACCACACTCGCAAGTGCAAAGGGAGCCATCCCTGAGTGAGTAAATCAGTCCTATACTTAGAGCGTGTTTGAAAAATGTGTTCTGGCTGGAACAGGCCACTGGCCTGTTACGGCACGCTACCAGCCTGCCGCGTTTTTGGTCGGCAGGTTGCCGACCAAAACGGGCTGGTAGCCCGTTCCACCCATATTTCAAATACGCTCTTAGACCGGCGGCGCGCCGGCCGGAACACGCAAGGGCGCGTGTGCTTCCCAATCGCGGCTGCATAAGTCGGTTTAGATAATCCACGGCTCGCGCATCGCGCGGGAGCGGAGACGATTGGCTTCGGGATCGTTGATGAATTCCTCCTTGACCGGGTCGAACTTCATATTTCGTTTCAACCACATGCAGATGTTGGCCCCGTGGACAGCGGTCATGGAGCGATGCATGACCTCGGGGTTGGCTACGGTGAGGCGGCGCGATTTCACGCAATTGAAGAAATCACGCACATGGTTCATGGGACGCCCCGTGCGAGCGACGTAATTGCCAACGATCTTCTTGAAATCTTGCAGAAGCGCGGGCGAAGAAACTTCGGGTTGTTTGTATCCGTCGGCGACCGAGACCCAGCCTTCGGGCCCTTCAAAGCGCATTCCGCACGAGCCCTTCCACCACTGGTTGCCCCGGGACAAGACCATCTTCACGCCCTTCGGAAAGACAGTGACCATGCCGTCGCCGGTCGGATTATTGACGTACTCATACTCGACCGGCGATGTGTTGAGGGCGTCGATTCCGGCCATGCTCTGCGCGAACGTGTGCGCCCCCCATTCGCCGACGCAACTGGTGTGAAAATCATAATGGCCCCGCCAGCGGCCCGCGACATAGGCTGAGTTGTAGGGACGCCACGGACAAGGGCCCAGCCACAAATCCCAGTCCAATTCCTCCTTCGGCGGTTCGGGTTCGGCCGGCAGCCAATCGTGCCGCATTTCAGCGGCATCCCATGGGGCGATATGAGCTTGGGTGGTGTGCACCTTGCCGAGCCGTTCTGAGCGGGCCGATTCGATGGCGAAGACGAAATTCGCTTCGCTCAGCCGCTGCGTGCCGGTTTGATAGACGCGTCCGTAACGCCGCGCCGTTTCCACGACGGCCTGGCCTTCGGCGATGGTCATTGCCGAAGGTTTCTCGGAATAAACGTCCTTCCCGGAGCGCATGGCCAGGATGGAGGCCAGAGCGTGCCAACGATCACCCGTGGCGATCAGCAGGGCGTCGATATCCGTTCGTGTGGCCAGGAATCCACGCATGTCGCTGTAAGTCGCGCAATCGGTGTTGCCGTATCTAGTATCGACCAATTTTTTCACAGCGTTGCGCGAGGACTTTTTGGCGTCGCAGATGGCCACAAATTGCACATCCGTTTCACGCAGCATCCAGTTGAGGACGGAGGTGCCGCGCCCGCCAATGCCAAGCCCGCCCAGCAGGATACGCTCACTGGGGGGCACGGCGCCGTTTCGCCCCAGGACGGAGGCAGGGATCAGCAAAGGCGCTGCGACTGCGCTGCCGCCGAGGGAGGCGCACCTCAGGAATTCTCGACGAGTCAGTTCTCTTCTCATAGTCCGATGAAAACACAAAGCCGCGAACTCCTCCATTGATATGAGTCAAGGCCGCGCGGAACGCGATCGGCGAGAGATCGAGTCATTGGCGGGTTCCCGGAGTGATCTCAAGTCGCTCTTCCCGTCTCCATGAACCAACCCACCCCTGCGCCCCTCCCAAGAGGGGACCGCTTGTCGGCTGCGCGGAGCATGGCTCCCCTCCATTGGAGGGGTCCGGGGGTGGATTGATGGTCCCAATGCGCGCCAATTTTGGCGTGGGGGCTTTCCACGAACCGCCACGCAGGAGCCGAAGTGAGGAGGCGGATTCAATTACGGATTACGAATTACGGATTACCGCTCCGAGAATGTCTGCCTCGTCAACTCGGCGGCCACGAGACGGGTGACTAAATTCGATTCGTCCACGTACTGAAGCATGGTCAGCGAGGACGCCGACCTTGGCATGCGAGGCGCGTCCGCTCCCCATCGCTTGTGCAGAGTTGGCTACGCCTCGTTCACCATTTGGATTTCCTTGAACCGGCAGAAGCGCCTCAGATCGCCGGTCAGATCGCCATAACACGTCACACGATGGAGGCCGCGCGACCAGTTTTGCCACAGTTTGGTCGCGTCACCATCGACTTGGACCGTGATCTTGGTGCGACAGCTCCGATCAGTATCCGGCGTGCCAATGATGGCCCCCGTGAAGTAGATCAATTGATCTGGCTCCGCGAGCAAGGCCTGGGTCACCTTCTGTCCAACGCGCATGAACACCTGAGGCACACAGCCTTCCTGCCGCTCCATGATCGTCCGAAGCCGGTAGGGAGCGGATTTCCCGTCCGGTCCGTCCATTTTCAGTGTTCCAAGACAATGCGCAAGGATGATGCCGTTGACCGACTCATCCATGGTCGGATCGCTGATGAATCCAGGTCTTCCTGACAGGCCTTGGAGAAGGATGTAGGTCATCGCACACGACAAGTCCGATTCGCAAATGCCGCCGAAACCCAGGTTATTGAGCCGGACGAATCCCACGCACGGAAAGGCGGGGAGCTTCCGGTACATGCTGCCGTAGCAGTCCACGAGCAGGACGGTGGCCTGCTCCTCGTCCAGCACCTTCTGGAAGGCCAGCACGAGCTTGCAGGATTTGAAGATTTCGACAAGCTTTGTGTCCAATGGTTCATTTCGGGCGGCGAAAAGCGCTTCGCTGCCCATGCACAAGGCACAGCCACCGGCCAGCACAGACGAACGGATCATGAAACTGCGGCGGTTTAACCCCGGCGCGTTCGGATTCGACGTGGAAGGAAGTAGGGCGAGGTGGTGCGTGGAACAATCGTCGTTTTTCATAAATGAGGTGTGATTTGCTTCGACATCCATTGATTAGATATGCTAAAATGTCGTCCGTATTCAGGACAGCGCACTTAATAAACTGCTAGTCTGCGCTGCGCGCAAGGCGGAGGTCGCTCAACGGGGACGGGCTCGAAGCCTCTCCGACTTTGGCGAACGGACGTTTCAAACGCTCTTCGAGGAGCGGACCAGGAAAGGAAATGGGTTATGTGCAACAGGATGTCGCGTCGGGATTTCATCGGAACTTCGGCCGCCGGTGCGCTTTCGTTCAGCGCTTGGACGGCGTTAATCCAGCGTCTGAACGAGGCAAAAGCCGAGGCCGTGACGATGAATTGTCTGGGGATGGGTCTCATCGACCGCGGAATGGGTTATCCTTGTTTGGGCTTTGTCCGGCTGAACAACGCAGGTTTAGGCGGGATCTGCGAGGCTGATTTGAAGTCCACGATGACCCATCTGATTTTCACCCACTTGGTGGGCCGGCCTGGTTTTGTCACGGACCCGGGGTTCGATTGTTCCAACAGCACGATTATCCACGCGCACTGCGTCGCGGCCACGCAGATGGAAGGGCCCAATGGCCGCGTCGCGCCGTATGTGATTCGAAGCCACTTGGAAGACGGCAAAGGCGCCTCCCTGCAGGTGAGATTGCCCGTGGGGCAAAAGATCTCTATGGCCCGGCTGATCGGGACTAACCTGATGCTGTTCTCGACGGGCGACGCTGTGGACAGTCCCTTCGTGGAACGCGGCTGCCGCACCAAACTGACCATGCGAGTGGAGAATATCGAGCGCTTTTTGGAGAATTGGAGCTGCGGCCTTCACCGGGTGGTTTTTTACGGCGATCATACGAGCGACCTTCGCCGATTCTGTCGTTTCATGAAGATTCGTTTTTTGCGCGAAGGGATCGATGATCTGCAAACCGTGCCTGGACTGGAGTGGGAAACAAACGTGCATGCGTGACGATCCTTCTATTTCCGGTGATCGTCCACCGAGCAGGCATTTTTCAAACACGCTCTTGGAGGGCAAGTTACTGAAACCAAAGCCGGAGGCTAAGGATGAACGAGCGAACTATTAACAGAGAAGTGTCGAGCATTAGGGAAGACATCACGGCGAAGCGAAAGGCGGCGACGGCGGCGGTTTCACGGCGAACTTTCGTGAAGCGAGTGAGTGCGATCGGGGCAGGGACGGCCGTCCTAAGTCGTGTTCCGACTCGGCCAACAAAAGCGCAGTACGGTCCTCCGCATGCCGACGGGCTGCCCGCCCAGCAGTTGACCGCCATGTTCACGGACATGGTGAAGATTCGGCAGTGGGAATCGAAGATCAAGGATCTGATTCTGAAGGGCGGGTTCCGAGGTGTCGCTCATCTCTACGTCGGGCAAGAAGCCGTCGCCGTCGGAGTGTGCAGCGCGCTTCGGAAAGACGATTACATCGCCAGCAACCACCGCGGCCACGGGCACTTGATCGCCAAGGGCGGCGACCTGAAGCTGATGTTGGCCGAAATCACGCACAAGGCCGCGGGTTACTGCAAAGGCTACGGCGGTTCACTGCACATCACCGATGTGAATTTGGGAATCCTCGGCATGAATGGCATCGTCGGGGCCTCCCATTTGTTCGCGGCGGGCGCGGCCTACGGCATCAAGGTGAAGGGCACCGACCAAGTCGCGGTGAGTTTTGGCGGAGATGGATCCATCCAAGGGAATTTCTTTTCGAGTGCCGCCAACAGCGCAGCGGCTTGGAAGCTTCCTTGGATCGGAGTGATTGAAAACAACGCGTTCCAGATTTGGGTCCGAGCCTCGGACGTGTATGCGACACCCGATCTGGCCCAGCGAGCGGCGGGTTACGGCATTGAAGGACGCGTGGTCGATGGCAACGACGTCCTGGCCGTTTACGGCGTCGCCAAGCAAGCGGTCGAGAAGGCCCGCTCCGGCGGCGGCCCCACCCTCATCGAGTGCAAAACCTATCGTTGGTACGACCATTACGGAGTGGCAGGGGCCAGGACAGGTGGGGATGGCGCTTTCGGATTGGGATACCGCTCCGACCGCGAGTTGCGGGATTGGATGGCCAAAGATCCAATCTCGCGCTTCAGAAAGTTTCTCGTGAGCGAAAAGGTTCTCACGGAAGCGGGAGCCGACGAGATCACGGCCGAAGTCAGGAAGGCCGTCGAGGAGGCGGCAACTTTTGCGGAGGCCCAACCCGTTCCGAAACCGGAGGACGGCCTCCTGCATGTCTTTGCCCAGGGTGCGGTGCCGCTCCACACGGCCTAATTAGAATCAGCGATTAGGATGAGACGAATTTGTGACAGCGCCTTTTGTAATACCCCTCACGTGTCCTGCGGACATCCTCTCCCTGTCGGATGGAGAGGTAGATGGGGTGCGGGGCATTGGTCTCATCTTGACACCAACCTGCATAAAACCAGGAGGAGGGTGAGTTCATGCCAAAGAACATGTCGTTTGCGATTCTGGAAGGCATCCAAGGCGAGATGCGGCGGGACAAGTTTCTGACGCTTTTCTTCGAATACCAGCGGCCATCCGCGCGTTGGGGAGATCGAACCATCAATCTCGAAACGGAGTTCGGCCGCTGGCGAGCCCGCTTCTGCGCCATTGATGAACAATGGATCGTCGGAGGTGTGATGGGAATGTCGATGATCGGTGTGCCGGCCATCGCCCACATCCCAAGCATGACCACCTTCATCCCCTATGAGTTGATGTTCAACCACGCGGGCAAGCTGCGCCACATGACGGGAGGCCAAGCGGCTTTCCCGATGGTTCTGTGGGCTGATATGCAAGGGCGGCAAGCGTTCCAGGCAGGCCAACATGCCGATGCGGGATTGGAATCTTCATACGCTCGACTGGCGGGATTGAAAGTCGTGGTTCCGTCCACGCCTTACGATGCGAAAGGGCTGATGATTTCGGCGATCCGCGATTTTGACCCGGTTGTCTTCTGCCAATATCCGATGCCAACCTCAGGTCCCGAAGTTCCGGATAAACCTTACACAGTGGCCATCGGCGAGGCCGCCATCCGCACGGAAGGCACCGACATCACCATCGTCGGCTACGCCCCGCAGACCGCGGAGATTGCCAAGGCAGTCACGGCGCTCAAGAAGGATGGAATCAGCGCGGAGTTTATTGATCCTCGGATGCTGGCGCCGTTGGATGGCGTGATGCAGCCAATCATCAAATCCGTCCGAAAGACTGGCAGACTGCTGACGTCCGACGACGGCTCCTACAGTTTCTGCAACTGCGCTGAGATTATTGCGCGGGTCGCCGAAGCGGTGCCAGGTGTGAAGGTCAAACGCCTTGCCTTCCCTGATGCGCCCGCGCCGGGGGCACCGGAGATGCTGAATTTTATGAGAGTGGATGCCGCCAAGATTGAGGCGGCGGCCAAGAGACTGATTAAAGGATGACAGCAGGTCTTCCCATGAACCCAATAGTAAGGCGGACCTGCAGGTCCGCCCTACCATTGGGTTCATGGGCCGTGAGCAGGTCCCTTTGGAACAGGGAGCACTCCACAAACTAAGGATCCGTAGCGCAGATTTCCAATCTAGCAGTATCTGCCGAAATCGTCGCAAGCCGCGACGATTTTTCCGGCGCGCGGCCTTCCAGGCCG
>JACQWK010000086.1 GCA_016209525.1 Verrucomicrobiota bacterium | reverse complement strand
GCGGGGGTGTAGCTCAATTGGTTAGAGCGCTGCCCTGTCACGGCAGAGGTTACGGGTTCGAGCCCCGCCACTCCCGCCATTTTCCCCGCAGGCATCGTCGGCGGTGAACACCGTGCTTGCCTGAGCCCCAGAACCAACGGCCTGCATCCTGCACGCAATTGGAAGTGACGAGCATCTCTGAACAGGGCAAAGGCGGAAGCGGCTCGGTGGATGTCGGACTTGACCGCCTTGAAATTGGACAACGTCCGGACGCCGTATCCAGAAACTGGACACTCACGCCCCCGAAATCGACTTCCGGGCATTGACCGGATGCAAGAAAAAGTGGATATCTTAGGCATGGTTGGCCGTGCGTTCCAGTGGCTGCAGGTCAAATGAAACTGCCTGGCGAAGACTTCGATTGGGGACTCGACGGGGAAGATGACGAGTTGGATCGTCTTGAGAAGGCAAAATCCAAGATGCTTATGGATTTTGGCTTGGAGCAACCCAAGTTGGAGCGAGTCACTGTCGAGGTCCTCAAACAACTGATTCGAGACAAACCGGAACGAATGAGCCAGGCACTCCGCTCGTGGTTGCACCCGGAGGAATCGTAGAGCTATTCATGAGCTCAGATGTTGATAGACACCCTCTGCTCATTGGATGGGGTGAGGGGCATTCTTCATGTCAACTTGCTTATGAACTGATTAGAATCTGCCGTTCCCATGGTCAGTCTCCCCAAGGCAACGGATGACAGCGAATTTCGGGAGGAGTCACTCCGTCTTCCGACAGGCTCAGCCTGAGATACCCGCCATCCTTCAGCAGTTGGATTCCTGCTAGCGCCGGGCAAAGCTGCACGCGAAACGGCCGCCAGTAACGCGCCTCTCGAAGCGCCGAACTCATCCGACGAATCGAATATCCCAGCCAAGACACGATCGGCATG
Organism: Verrucomicrobiota bacterium; assembly: GCA_016209525.1. Lineage (GTDB taxonomy): Bacteria > Verrucomicrobiota > Verrucomicrobiia > Limisphaerales > SIBE01 > VHCZ01. The sequence goes on along the minus strand of JACQWK010000086.1, from coordinate 18,488 downwards.
CCCGAGAGCCAGCGGCTCTGCCACAGCAGAAGTTTTGAGTGCAAATGTCCGACAATCGTCAGCGCGATCTGGTCCGCTTTCGCGCGCACCGGCGTTTCCCGCCACAAAAACGGGAGTGCGGTTGGATCATGGCAGAGGAGGATCAGACGATCCGTCGGTTGCAGATCCCTGACTGCCTCCCGAATCTGATTCACATGTTCGAACCGCAGGACTTCCCAATCGGATTGCTCTTCAGGGAACGTTTCGGGCAGGTAGATTGGCAAAGCCACGAGCGAAGAAGTGATCCCGAGGAGAACGTAACGTCCGACCCTAACGCGCCAGAATGGTTGCAGACCCAAATCCAGAGTCATGCGCCGCCAACTGGCCAGGCGCATGCCGCCCTGGCCGCCAAACAGGCTGCGCTTGCCCAATTCGTGATCGCCGATGGTCGCCAGAAGCCGTTCGCCAAACTTCTGCCGCAATTTGCCTAAACATTCACGAGCGCTCTGAAAGGCCGCCTCGTCGCTGACCCCGACAAACGCCGTGTCGCAAGAGAAATCGCCATTGGCGATGACGAGATCGGCTTGGCTGACCTCGGCGCAAAAGCGATCGAGCAGATCGTTGTGGGCGAAAGGATCGCGCATCCAGATGAAGCGCCGGTGCGCTCGCACGGCAAGCCTCAGCACACGGCTTTTGATGAACTCAGTCTCGCGCCAGCCTCGAGACGCCTCGGCCGCGCCGCCGTAGTGAATATCGCTGAGAATGACAACCGTTCGCCGCGCCGTTGGGCTCGAACTTGCAGGAAGCGGCTGCACTTAGAACCGATATCCGACCGAGATATTGAGCGCGTGGTTCAAAAACCGGTAGCGGCCATCGGCTGACTCGCCGATGAGAGAAGGCGCGCTGCCGCTCACCGTTCGCCATTGGCTGGTTAGCATTTGGTAGGTTGCCGCCCAACTCCAATGATTCGCTTTCTGTCCCACGCCGAAGCTGAAACTGTGTTGGTCTGTGTCGGGGACCGCCGGGTTGAAATTCTTGTCCGGAACCGAATGTTCGCTGAAAAAATATCCGCCGCTGGCGAAATAACCGCCTTTCAGATACCGCGTCGCGCCAACCCCGTACATGAAACTCGATTTGAAATTGAAAGGAAATGGGGCACTGCCCGAGGGCATTTGAAACGTGACGGTGTTCAATGCGTCCCAGTCGGTCCAGTCCACGTCCACTTCGAAATTCCAGCGTTCATTGGGTCGAAAAGAAATGCCCGTCATGACGAACTGCGGGAACGGCACAGCCGCATCGGTGGATAGCTTGTTCGGCCCCGTACCGGGAGTGCGAATGGTGGAGTGTCCGTGAAAAGTGAACTCCGTGGCGCTGTGGTAGGAGGCTCCCATTGACCACTGCGGATGTGGCTTCCACAATACGCCGCCGGTATATCCGAAGCCGATGCCGTCGCCTTTGAACTTGAAGTCGTCGCCGGGCACCTGAAGACCCCGGCGGAGGAGAACGTGTCCGCCATTGATCGTCGGTCCGACGGCCACCGACAATTGAGGAAGGACCTCCCAAGCTACGACCGGGGCCAGCCGGACGTACGCCAATCTCCCTTCCTCGGTCAAGGTTCGGAAACCGCTGTCTTCCGGCCACTCCAATCCCAGCCCGTATGGAGCGAACGCACCGATTCCGAAACTCAGCGGTCTTTCCTTCGGCGAAAACGCGTAATAGAATTGCGGGACCGGCGAGACTTCGAACTCGGTGTCCGATTTCTTTCCGTCCGGCGAATGGTAGCGCGAGTCCACCGTGATGGCATAGAGGCCAAACTGAAGGTTGTGTCCTTCGAGCTGTGTGATGCCCGCCGGGTTATAGTAGATCGCGGCGGGGTTATCCGCCGTGGCGGCGAATGCGTTGCCGCGGGCAATGGCCACCGGATCCTGATTGGGCAGGCGGAATCCAACTCCAAACGACGGGATGGACAGAACCACGGTCAAGGCTGAGATCAAAACGGCAAAGGACTTGTTCATACGCTCTTCTCTTCTAGTGCCTCTTGTAGGTTAAAGCACTGGAACATGCAAAGGAATTAGGGAAAGGCGCGAGTGAGACTTTTTCTAGTTGAAGGCCAGGCTGAAAAAACTGTGCAAAGATTCCGTTTTGGTTTACTACAACAAGCGTGTGTTACCGAGTTAGGCTCTGGGGCTCGTCGGATGCAGCATCGCGAAAGCCGGGAGCAAGTCGTAAGGCGCAACGTCTGACGACCACAGCGAAAAAGCCTGTCGCCAATGGCCGATAAGATCGCAACCCTAGGCTCCGGCGAGAAGGACAGCTTCATCGTCTGCCGCAACAGCAAGGGACTCCCCGTCCGAGGTTCCTTGATGCACTTCACGAACCAGACCACGGTTTTCGAAGTCTATAATCCCTTTAGCATCCTGCAGCTCAGCGAAGTCCTCAACGACTTCAAAATCGTCATTGGCGAACGCACGCTTTACGCGGGCCGCGGGGTCGTCAGCAGTTTGGTCAACACCGGAATCATGCTCGTTTGCGAAGCGACCCTGGTCGATCCCTGGAACGACGTTGATATCTTGGCACTGATCAAGGACTCGAACTTGTTCCGCGAGGAGATCAAACGATTCGTCTGTGACTGGAGGATCAACAATAACATCCTTCCCGAGTTCAAAGTCCTTACCAGCGACTTTCAGGGTTTTTTGTCTGAATTGAGCCTTTGGCTGAAACAACTGGAGACGCCGATCCCGCAATTGCTGCCCAACGCCTCGGAGCAATTGAGCCTGGAATTGGTGGACAAAGTGGTGGAACCACTTCGACCCATGGCGGCCGAATTCCTTCAGAAGCTCGAAGCGGTGGCGGGCCAGATTCCCCCCGAAAGGGTCGGCATCCATAAGGCCTACCTCCGGCGGGATTTACATCCGTTGACTCTGTGTTCACCCTTCGTGCACCGCACGTTCACCAAGCCGCTCGGCTACGCGGGCGATTTCGAGATGATCAACATGATCCTCGAACGGCCCTACGAAGGCAGGACGCTTTTCGCCAAAACCATCAACAAATTGCTGATCGACACCCCTCCGGCTGAAGCCCACCGCAACCGCATCGTTATCTTGAGAAGACTCCTCGAACAAGAGACGGATCGCGCCCGGGCCAACGGCCACCCGTTGGAGGTGTTGAATATCGGCTGCGGACCCGCCAAGGAAGTCCGCGACTTCATCGCGTCCACGCGCGCGTCCGGTCTGTGCCGCATCACGCTCATGGATTTCAGCAAGGAAGCTTTGGACTTCGCGCGCCGCAGGACCCTCGAACAAAAAGCGCTTTCCGCCTCGGAAATTCAACTGGATTTCGTGGAGAAATCCATTGACGAACTCCTCCGCGAATCGGTCGTGCGCGGACGGGAGCGGTTCCCCGTGCCCAAGCGCTACGACTTTGTCTATTGCGCAGGTTTGTTCGATTACTTCACGGATTCTATTTGCCAGCGCCTGATCGCGCTGTTCTATGACTGGCTGGTGCCCGGCGGACTCCTGTGCGTGACCAACATTCATCCTTCCAACCCGCAGCGGCATCTCATGGAATACTTGCTGGAGTGGAATGTGTTCTATCGATCCGAAAAGGAATTCGAAAGCCTCGGCACTCCCGAAGGAGAAAAAGAAGTGTTCGCGGATCCGACGGGCGTCAACGTCTTCCTGAACATCCGAAAAAGCTCGTGAGAACCTATGCCCGAGAGCGCCCGTTCCACCGAAGCTGCTTTTCAGAGCGCCTATAGCGCTTATGTGGAGGACCTCTGGATACGCCGGACCAAAGTCCTCTGCCTGATCGCCATCGGGGCGATCGCCTCGGGGATTCCGCTCGATTATTTCGTTTATGGGGACCGGGGCCTTTTCTATCCGTTCCTCGCCATTCGTTTGGTCACGGACATCTTGATGGCCGGTCTGTACGTCTTGCTTCAGACTCCTTCAGCGCGAAAGTACCATAAGGCGCTCGGGTTCACCTGGATGGCCCTTCCGGTCGCCCACCTCACAGCCATGATCGGCCTGGCGGACGGAGTGGTTTCAACCTACTACATCGGGAATGTGTTGGTTGTCATCGGCGCCTGTCTGCTGATGCCCTGGACCTTCGTGGAGTGCTTGGCCGCATGCCTGATGACTTGGTTCATGTACGCCGCCGCTTGCAGCGCCAATTGGGTCGCGAACGGCCCGCCCTCGGATACGCAGATCCCGCAAGCCTTCTACAATTCTTTCTTCACCGTCGTATTCTCAGCCGTCGGCCTGGCCAGCAGCCACGTCGCCGAAGGTTTTCGCCAGCGCGAGTTCAGGCTGCGATTCGATCTGGATCAAAAGAAGAAAGAGCTGGAAGGCTCCTACCAAAAGCTTGCGGAATTGGACCGCGCCAAGACCCATTTCTTCGCGAATATTTCCCACGAACTGCGGACCCCCTTGACCCTGATCCTCTCGCCGCTGGATCAACTCCGCAGCACGCCTGAGATCGAAGCAAAACCGAAAGTCCGTGATGTCCTCGACATCATCTACAGCAACGCGATGAGGCTTTTGGCTCTCATCAATGACTTGCTCGACCTCGTTCGTTTGGATGAGACGAAACTCGCCTTGCACCTGGAACGTGTGGATCTGAAAGAACTCTTGCCCGGCTTGGTCGATTCCATGCGCGGCGCCGCCGAGAAAGCCCAGCTCAACTTGGAGACCGCCTTCGAGGAAACGTCCTCGCTCTTGGTTTCCGCCGACAAAGACCAGATGGAAAAGGTCTTCATCAACCTTCTTTTCAATGCCATCAAGTTTACCCATCCCGGCGGCCTCGTTCGCGTCGCGGGCCGCCAGGAAAACGGGACCGTCATCATCGAAGTCCACGACACCGGAATTGGCATTGCCGAAGACAAGATCGACCAAGTGTTCAGCCGGTTTTGGCAGGAGGACGGTTCGTCCACACGGACGCGGCAGGGCACCGGAATCGGGCTGGCCCTTGTCAAAGAACTGGTCGAACTCCACCATGGGACTGTTTCTGTTCAGAGCAGAAAAGGAGTCGGCTCCACGTTCACGGTTCGCCTTCCCGCAGGCGAAGGCTCAATCCCGCAAACCGGGACGGAGCCGCAAACCGACGCTTGGGTCGCCGACTTGTTTCGAAGAGCCCAATGGTACCACGAGGACCCTTCGCTGAACGAGAAGCCGCCCGCAGAAGCGGTGTCCCCCAAACTGGACGTGCGGAAGCACACCCTCCTCCTGGTGGAAGACGAGGCCGCAATGCAGCGATTTTTAGTTCTGGAGCTCCAGGGAACTTACAACGTGGTCGTCGCTTCCGACGGCCAAACCGGTTTCGAACTCGCCCAGTCGCATCAGCCCAAACTCATCTTGACCGACATGATGCTCCCCAAGATGGACGGGATCACTCTCTGCAAAAAGCTCAAAGCTTCCCCCACGCTGCTGCCGGCGCGGATCGTCCTGCTCACCGCCCGAGCCGACGACCGAACCAAGCTGGCGGCTTTGGAAGCCGGAGCCGACGATTTCCTCGTGAAGCCGTTCAGCACCGTGGAATTGAAAACCCGGCTCGCCAACCTCTTGCTCACCGCCCAACTCGAACGGGAACTCCACTCTCAAAACCAGGTGCTGGAATCGACTCTCAAGCAGTTGCGCGCGGCGGAAGCTCAACTCATCCAAACCGAGAGACTCTCCGCTCTCGGCAACCTTTCGGCTGGAATCATGCACGAGATCAATAACCCGATCAATTTCATGCTTACGGCGGTTCACTTCCTCAAAAGCTCGCTGCCGGATGCGTCCGAGGACGCGAAGGACACGGTCGGCGACATCGAGGGCGGTTTGAAAAGAATTCGGGACATCATCGCCGATCTCAAGGGTTTTGCCTACGGCGGCGCCTCGATCACCGTGGCCGAGTGCGATCCCGAAAAAATCATGCGAACAGCCAGGCGTCTCCTCGCTCACGAGGTGACCCACGAGATCGAGTTCGAAGAATCGATCGTCAAAGGCACAAAGTTCGTCGGCAACGAGAATCAGCTCGTCCAGCTCATCGTCAATCTCGTTCAGAATGCCCTCCATGCCACGTCGGCAAATCCCGCCAAAAACAGGCCCCGCCGCATTAGAGTCCGGATGGAACCGGCCGGCGACCACTTTCTTCTCGCCGTTTGGGACAATGGGATTGGAATTCCGCCGGAGAATCTTCCCAAGTTGTTCGATCCGTTTTTCACCACAAAACCGGTCGGAGAAGGCATGGGGCTCGGTCTCAGCATTTGTCACACCATCGTGAAACAGCACCACGGCCAAATCTCCGTCGCCAGCAGCCTCGACGCCTATACGGAATTCACGGTGAAGCTCCCTCTCGATCAATCCCGCGAATCCTGATCCCACCGGCAAGATTCGAGGCTAAGTTCGGACGCCGTCTCTTCCCACTCGTTGGGCCAGGCCCGCGACACTTTCCTGAACGATCTCAGGCAATGGAATGACGGCACCGAAGCGGATCTCGATCTCGTTCTTGAGCTGCACCGCCATGATCGAGTCCATTCCATGCAGATTCAAAGGGCGTTCGACGTTGATCCGAGCCGGGTCCAACATCAACAATTCTCCTACCCACTTCCGGATCTCTTCGGTCCGGACAGCCGCACTCTCGATCGCAGAAATCCCAGGCCCTTGGTCTTTGATTTCAGGGAGTTGCTCCGAACTCGGCGGCCTCTCTGGCCCGGCGACGAGTTCCGAGAAAAACGGCCACCGGGCGAGAGGCCGACTGCCGAGGAACGTTCGCCAATCAACCGAGAGAATGGACAGTTGCGGTTCAGGCTGGCCCAAAGCCGCATCGAGAGCGGCGAAAGCCTGCTTCAGCGTGATGCCGCCAATGCCTTGTTTCGAGAGCTGCGAGCTTCGCCGTTGCGCGGCAGCCATCCCGGTTTCCTCCCACGGCCCCCAATCGATGCTCACGGCTCGCAGGCCTTGCCGGGCCAAATAAGAGGCGAAGGCGTCCAAGAAGGAGTTGGCCGCCGCGTAGTTGCTGCCGCCAATCGCCCCAAGAACTGAAGCAGCCGACGAGAACAGAATGAAGAAGTCGGGCGCTTCTCTCCGCAAACATCGAAACACGGACCAACTTCCCGCGATTTTGGGACGAAGCACTCGCCGGAAAATTTCCGGCGTCATTTCGCTGGTGAGCCGGTCTTCAAAAACGCCGGCCAAATGGAATACCCCGCGTATGGGAGGCCACGCCTCGGCGTGAAATCTTTGAAGCACGGCCGAAACATCGCCTTCCTCGGAGACATCGGCGCTCGCCAGATGAACGTGAGCGCCCAATCGTTCCAAAGCCAGCACCGCCTTGATCTTCGCGGAAGCCGGCGAGGCATCGGCGGCTAGTTCTCTCCAAGACACTCTTGGGGGAAGGGCAGATCGGCCAAGGAGGAGCAAGTGGCGCGCTCCACGTTGGACCAACCACTGGGCGACTTCGAGGCCCATTCCACCAAGGCCTCCTGTGATCAAATACGTCGCATCCGACCGAAAAGCGGCTGCTGCTTCTGTTGGTTTTGGATTGATGTTCAATGGCGCCAACCGCGGAACGTAGCATTGGCCTTCGCGGACGACGAACTGGTTCTCCGCATCGTCCTCCATGAGGATGCGGCTCAGCATTTCAATGTCTGCGACGGACGGCTCGATATCCAAATCAACCAATCCGCCCCAAAGATGAGGATGTTCAAGCGCGATGCTTCGCCCCAGACCCCACATCGGCGCTTGGGCGATGTTCAGATCATGGCGCGCTTTCTCCGGCACCGCTTGAGAGCCTCGAGTCACAAACCAAATTCGACCGCGCGCGCGCTCCTTCGGAAAATCATTCGCCAGCAGTTGCACAATCTTCAGGCCGGTTTCACAATCGGAAGCCGCAGCCTCTCCCAATGCCGCGGCCGACAAATCATCCGAGTGCGCCGCGTTTGAGCCGCACAATTGGACAATCCCAATAGGCGATCCTCCGGCCACTTGCAGCAGGACATTCCGGAATACCCGCTCCACGTCTTCGAAACAGGCAGTATTGACCTCGTCCAGGCCGTCCTGAGCCAACTGAGATTGAGTTCCTCGGAAAAGCCGGACAATTATCGCAGCCCGCGCCGCCAGACACTCGGCCAGCTTCGAGCCAACGCTCGCATCATCCGCGAGAATGATCCACCGGCGACCATCCTGAACTTCGCCAGCGGCTGCCTGCTGATCGGCCTTGCTGCTCCCCTGAGCGCGTGGGGAGGACTTCAGGCCGGCCGGTTCAGGAGGCACACCACCGCCAGAACCACAGGGCAAGGCTACCCCGGCAACCCGCTGCCAAGATGACTGCCCAACGTTTTCAGACACGCTCTCAGGCCGCAACTCCCACCGAACTCCGTAGCACAAGCCCGACAAGTCCGGAACTACCTCGTCCACGATCGGAGCTTGGACGGAAACGCTGGCACGGCGGTCGGGGGCATCACACCGTAGCGCTTTTTCGGCAAGAATCACGTGCTGGGCCAGACCGTCCCGCTTGCCGCCCGGCTCTGGAAAGAGCCCGACCCGCGCAAACCCACAAGAGCGGAGCAAATCCTCCCATGCGTGGGGAGAAAGCAGCGGATGCAGCCGGCGTAACTGGGAATCTTCGAAACGCTGCCAGCCCTCCAATAGCCCGAACGTAATGTTGAGCCACGGCTGCATCCGGGTTGCTTCCCACAACAAAAGATACCCCCCGGGCCGCAGCAACTCGGAGGCGTGCGCCACACTCTCCCCGAGGCGCCGGGTCGCGTGGAGCACGTTGGAGGCAATCACGACGTCGTAACTCTCTTGTGCGAAGCCTTGTTCGGCAGGCCTTCGCTCGATGTCCAATGGCCGGAAATCAACGAACGGAAACGACCCGAACTTAGGCTTCGCCTGTTGCACGAAAGACAATCCGAGATCCGTGAAACAATACTCCGCCGGCGCCGCCGCCAGCGCGTTCAAGATGTATCCGGTTGTCCCTCCGGTGCCTGCTCCGACTTCGAGCATTCGCAGTGTTTTGCCCTCAGTCCAGGTCTTGGAGAGGAAATGAACAATCCTGGCCAAGATGCCGTTGCAGAATTGGGCCAGCGTGGAGGCGCGATAGACTTTCTCCAGAATGTCGTATGAACCATTCGGAAACAACAACGCGAGAGGTTCGATTTTGCCGGTGAGTATCTCGGCGAGCCCATCGCCACAGCGGGTCACGAGTTCAAGCAGATACGACTCGTCCTGCCAGAGCTGAAAGGCCCGCTTGCGGAGACCGTCGAAATCGGGCTTCGAAATGCCGGGCGCCGCTCGAAACCGGCCCTGCTCCCTTTCAAGCAAGCCATCCTGGGTTAGCACTTCCAGACAGGCAGCCACCGTTTTTCGGTAGGCAGGCCGGCAGCGGCACCGCTCAAAAATCTCATCGATTGAGCCGCCGACTCTGTTTGCGAACAAGGCTTCAACAGGTTCCAAGGCGCGGAGCACAAAGGCGGTGCTTAATTTGTTCAGCACTTCAGACTTTTCGAGCTCCCGTTCGAATGATGCGTCCGACATGCCTCCGGCCTCTTGCCGGCGCCCGAGACTCACCAGCGCGGACCAGCGGCCTTCCTCAGCGCTTGTTTCAGCCTGTGGGCCAGCCAACTTGTCTGCCGGTTGAAGGGGCATGCCTTCCACGTGGTTAGGGCGGCAGGGTGCAGCCCCGACCAGCAGGCTGGAAGCCCGCCCTACGTTCGCGGGCGGACTCTCGGCACTGCGCGACTCGCCTGATCCCGGCCTTGGCGAAGCAGGCCAATAGGTTTCCCTCCGGAAAGGATAGGTCGGGAGCGAGACAATCTTTCGCGGATAATCTCCATCGAATTTCTTCCAGTCGAATGGAGCGTCGAGCAGATAGAGTTCGGCGGCTGTCTGCAACATCGTTTCGCAATCCGGAGACGTCCTCTTCAGCGTGGGCAACCAGTGGTATTTCTTTTGTTGCTCCAAAGTCTCCCCGCGGAGGCAACGCTTGGCCATTCCCAAGAGGACCGGGTCGGGCCCGCATTCTACAATGCAGTCGTAACCGGAATTCACCAGCGCGGAAACGCCCTTCGCAAACTGCACCGGCTCCCGAATATGGCGCGTCCAATAGCTCGCATCGGGGTTCGCAGCTTCAGGAAACCAATCACCCGTCAGATTCGAAATCATCGGCATTCGCAGCCGCGAGTAACCCACTTGCTCCGAAACGGCTTGGAACTCCTTCAGGATCGGTTCCATCAGCGGCGAGTGAAAAGCATGGGAAACGGTCAGCGTTTGATGCCGAAGTCCGCGCGATCCGCATCGCTCGAGGATTTGTTGAACCGCCTCCCGTTGCCCGGAAATGACGACGAACTCCGGCCCGTTGACCGCAGCGATCGAGACCGCATCGCTCCGATCGGCGATGGCTTTCTCGACATCATCCGCGGCTGCGAACACCATCGCCATCTGCCCAGTTCGAGGGAGGGCGTCCATCAAGCGAGCGCGCGTCGCGATCAACTTCAGGCCGACCTCAAGATCAAAAAGACCAGCGATGCACGCGGCCACATACTCTCCCACGCTGTGACCGAGCACCGCCTGGGGGATGATGCCCCAAGATTGCCACAAGTCGGCCAGAGCATATTCCAACGAAAAGAGAGCGGGCTGGGCGTACAGCGTCTCGTCCAAGGGGGAAGACTCTCCCTCCTTTGGGTAGAGAACAGACAACAACGGCTGCTCAAGGTAAGACCGCAGAATCTGGCCACAGCGGTCGAGAGTCTTTCGGAATCTTGGGTGAGTCTCGTAGAGCTCCTTGCCCATCCCGACGTATTGCGCCCCTTGGCCGGTGAACAGGAAGGCAATCTTCGGGCGTTCTCGCGACCCGACCTTCGCGCTGAAGACGCCCTTGGGCGTTCGTTCTCGGCAAAACGCCGCCAGTTTCTCGCGAGCATCCCCATGCGATTCGGCCACCAGCGCGAGACGATGCTCGAAGTGGTTCCGCCCCGTGTTCGACGTAAAACAGATATCCGCGAAAGGTTCTGTGGAGGTCTCCTCCAGAAATGAACTCATCCGGCTCGCCAGGTCCTGGAGGCATTCCGGGCTTGTCGCCGACAAGGTCAAGAGATGGCGCGGCCGTTCAACGGGCGAGGGTTGGATCGGGCGCGAGGGCGCTTCTTCGAGAATCACGTGGGAATTGGTTCCGCCGAAACCGAACGAACTGACGCCGGCCAGCCTCCGTGGAGTTCCTGGCCACTCGATCAGTTGGGTCGGAATCTCAAAAGGCGTCTCCGGCAAACGAATGTGCGGGTTGATCGAACGAAAATGAAGATTCGGCGGGATTTGCCGGTGCTGGAGCGCGAGCACGGTTTTGATGAAGCCGGCCACCCCCGCCGCCGATTCGAGGTGGCCAATGTTGGTCTTGACGGAGCCCAACCAACATTTGGCTGATCCGGACGGTCGCGGGCCCAGAACATGACTCAGCGCTTCGACCTCTTGCGGATCGCCCAGCGCGGTTCCCGTCCCATGGCATTCAACAAAGGTAATTTCCTGCGGAATGGCTCGCGCCTGCGCGAGAGCCGCCCGGACGACGGCTTCCTGAGCGGGACCGTTCGGAGCCGTCAAACCGTTGCTTCGGCCGTCTTGGTTGACAGCCGAGCCTCGGACCAAAGCCAAAATTCGATCCCCGTCTCGAAGCGCGTCCGACACACGCTTCAGCACCACGATGCCGCACCCTTCGCCTCGCACGTACCCGTCCGCTCGGCTATCGAAAGTCTTGCACCGCCCATCCGAAGCCATCATCCGCGCGTGCGAGAGCGCGATCGTGATTTCGGGGCTGAGAACCAGATTCACGCCGCCCGCCAACGCGACATCCGATTCCCGCCGCCGCAAACTCGCGCACGCCTGATGGATCGCCACCAGCGACGAGGAACACGCCGTGTCCACCACGATGCTGGGGCCGCGCAGGTCGAAAAAGTAGGAGAGGCGATTGGCCGCAACGCTGTGGGCCAGCCCGGTTCCCGCGTAGGCGTCGATGGCTCGGAACTCCCGCAGTTGAACCAGGGAGTAATCGAAGCTGCTGACTCCGACAAACACGCCGGTTTTCGTGCCGCCAATTCGGGTGGGCGCCATCCCGGCGTTTTCGAGAGCCTCCCAAGTCACTTCCAGCAACAACCGCTGCTGAGGGTCCATCTGGATGGCTTCCCTGGGGGAAATCTCGAAGAATTCGGCCGCGAATTGATCGACGTTGGGCAAAAATCCACCCCATCGCGTGCTCATTTTCCCCGGAGTTCCCGGTGCGGGATCGTAGAGGGCTTCAACGTCCCAGCGCGCTTGAGGCACTTCGGAGATCGCGTCGATGCCATGGCGCAGCAACTCCCAGAATGCCCGCGGGCGGTCGGCGCCCGGAAAACGACAGCCCATTCCGACGACTGCAATCGGCTCCGCCTCCCGAGATTCGCCCGTCTCGTCCGGCCCGCCCGTCGCATCTGAATCCGCGAGCAAATGCCTGGCCACGCTGTCCACCGTGGGATAATCGAACAGCAGCGAGGAAGGCAATGCCCGCCCAAGCCGCGCCTGAAGTTCGCCGGCCAGCATCACTGCGCCGAGCGAATCCAGACCGTATCGAGAGAACGGCTGCCGCCGGTCGATCTCCGAAGCCGGGACTTTGAGAAGTTCCTCCAGGCGCGACACCAGCCAATTTTCGAGTGACTTGACCGCCTGAGTTCTGGCGGTCTCATCATGGATTGCATCCGGGGATTTGGGTCCTATCGTCACAGCCTCGAGCTCGGCCTTCCATTCCCATTCCACTTCGAAGCTCTTCTCCAAGTACATTTCACGGGCTTTGCGGCGCTGGATTTTGCCGCTGGAGGTTTTGGGGATCGAGTGCGGTTTGACGAGAATGATCGCGTAAACCTGGATTCCGTGCCCTTCCGCCACCGCCTCGCGAATCGCGGCGCCGACTTCATCCAGGTTCGCTTTGTGGTGCCGCACCAACTCCTGCACGAGCACCAGACGCTCCTCTCCATCCGCCTCCGCAGAAAAGGCCGCGCCGGCATCCGGCTGCAGCGCGCGATGCGACTGTTGCGCGGTCAATTCGAGATCCTGCGGATAGTGGTTTCCTCCGCGGATAATAATCAGGTCTTTGCAGCGCCCAGTGATGAACAGTTCGTCGCCATCGACAAATCCCAAGTCACCGGTTCTGAGAAATGGGCCTTCGTTGGTGCCTGAAATCCGCGCTTGAAAAATCTCCTCCGTGTCCTGCGGTTTCCGCCAGTAACCTTTCGCCACGCTCGGGCTCGAAAGCCAGATTTCGCCCACCTCACTCGGTTCGCAGCGCCGCAAGGTGTCCGGATCGACGATGGCGATCTTTTGGTCGGACGGGCCTTGACCGCAGCCGATGACGCGGCAGGTTGTTCTTGTTTCCGAACCAGCCTCGACGATGCGGTGGCGTTCGAAAGCCTCCTTGTCAATGGTCTTGACCCGGTAGCGCTCAGATTTGGAAAAGATGGAAACGCCCAGCGTGGCTTCCGCCAAACCGTAGGCCGGCTTCAGGAATTCAAGGCGAAAACCGCAGGAGGCGAAGGCCGCCGCGAACCGTTCGAGCGTTTCCAGACGGACGGGCTCAGCCGCGTTCAGTGCCATCGTCCAGCACGACAGATCAAGCTGGTGTTTCTCGTCTTCGGTTATTTTTTGCGCGCAAAGCTCGTAAGCGAAGTTCGGCGCTATGGCCGTGCTGGCGCGGTGCCGCGAAAGCGCGTGCAACCAACGGAATGGCCTCTGCAAAAACGATGCCGGAGCCATCAAGACGCAAGGAAAACCGCCATAGAGCGCCTGCAAGATGGCGTAAATCAAACCCATGTCGTGAAAGAACGGAAGCCACGACACGATCTTTGTGTGGTCCCGCCGGTCGCAGAGGAACGAGAGGTTGTGCATCAGGTTGCCATGAGTGACCATGACTCCCTTTGGGTCGCTGGTGGAACCCGAAGTGTATTGCAGGAAGGCCAGCGTTTCCGCATCGATCGCGGGAGGCTGCCAATCCGCCGCGCCTGCTTCCGCGATTTCGTCCGTCGCGAGCCAAAGCATTTGCTCCAGGCCGGGCACGACGCCAAAAAGTTCGCGCGATCGCGTAAAAACCATTGAACTGGTCAAACAAAAACTCGCTTGAGCATCGGTGGCGATGGTCTGAATCCTTGGGACTGTCCTTGGATTCCTCGGAGGATAGGCAGGGACAGGGACGACTCCGGCGTAGAGACATCCGAAAAACGCCGCGATAAACTCCAAACCGGGATGGAACAGGAGCAGCGCGCGCGCTCCAGGGGGTTCGGACGCCTGCAAAGTTGCGGCAATCGCGCGCGCTTTCCGATCCAGCTCCTCGTAACTCAGATAGAATTCCTCGGCCTCGCCATCCGCCAGAAACGTGTAAAGAATTTCGCTCTGCTGAGCGGAAGCTCTCCATCGAAGCAACTGCACTAACGTAGAAATCCCACCGGAATCGTTCATAAACCAAACCCACAACGCTTTGCGCCTTCTCCCACCGTCATTGATCTAGGATTCATTAACTCCGCTTCGCTCATGACGCACTCAAAAAATAGCATACAAAAATAGACGGACTGCGAGGTTGGGCTCAGTGGGAGACCGCTGCACAGTCGTCCGGTGTTCACCGTGCGTTTCCCTCATGTGGATCGCGACTCGACGATTCCGCACGCGGAAGAAGCACCTCCCTCTCCCAGCGGGAGAGGGCCGGGGTGAGGGAGAGATGCCGTTAAATCGTGGCGGCTCTGGTTTGTCCAAGTCATGCTCCCTCACGCTGACCCACTCCATTACAGAGAGGAAATCCCCTTGCTGAACACGGTCGGTTGGGTCAACCTTGGGTTCGTATGCCGGCAAACGTTCACACGGTTCGAACCTGGCCTAAACCCGGCGAAGTCTTCTACCCGGAAAGCGACGGGAAACCCATGGCGGAGAACACCGAGCAGTTCAATTGGATTGTGCTGTTTGTCGAGAACCTTAAAGCGCTCTTCGCCGATGACCCAAACGTGTTCGTGGCCGGCGATCTGCTCTGGTACCCGGTCCAAGGCCGGGTGGATATTGCTCTGGCGCCGGATGCGATGGTGGCCTTTGGGCGGCCGATGGGTTATCGAGGATGCTACAAACAGTGGGAGGAGAACGGGATTCCACCGCAAGTGGTCTTTGAGGTGCTCTCCCCCAACAACACCGCCTTGGAAATGCTGGACAAGTTCAACGCCTACGCCCGGTACGGGGTTGAAGAGTATTACGTCTATGATCCGGACAAGAAAGAATTTCGGGCCTGGCTGCGGCGGGCCGAGGGTTTGGAGCCGGTGCCGAATGTGGAAGGCTTTCAGAGCCCGCGGCTGAAAATCCGATTCTGGCCTACCGCCGAAGGGATGAAGGTTGAGAAGCCCGACGGCGCTGTGTTTGAAACGCACATTGAACTGTTGCGGCGGTCCGCAGAAGAACGGCGGCGAGCTGAACAAGAACGCCGTCGGGCTGAACAAGAACGCCAGCGTGCCGAGCGATTGGCCGAGAAGCTCCGCCGCCTTGGGATCAATCCGGACGAAGTGTAGCCGCCTCGAGGACGACGCCTTGCCAAAGTGCACAACTCGGCGATAATGGGCTCGCCACGATTATGAGCAAATTGAACGAATACGTCATCCTTTACGTGGATGATGAGGAACTGTCGCTGAAATATTTCGACAAACAATTCTCCAAGGATTTCAACGTGGTCACGGCGTCCAGCGCCGTCGATGGATGGGATCTGATCCAAAAGCAGGCGGGCAGAATCGGTGTCCTGATGAGCGATCAGCGCATGCCTGGCCAGACCGGCGTTCAACTGCTCGAGAAAGTGCGCTACCACTTCCCGCACGTCATTCGCATCCTCGTGACCGCTTACTCGGACATCGACAGTGCCATCGCCGGCGTCAACGCGGGAGCCATCTACAAGTACATCAGCAAGCCCTGGGATGTGACCGACCTGAGGATTACGCTGTTGCGCGCTTTGGAGTTTTACGCGGTGCTCACAGAGAAAGATCAGCTCCTCCGCGAAAAATTGTCCGTGCTTCACCAAATTGTGCTTTGCGACCGCACCAAGAATCTCGCGGTGCTGGCCGCGGGCTTGAGCTCCCATTTCCGCAACGCGCTCGAAGCCGCTCAAGCCTTTGCCTTCGCGATTCCTCCGGCTGCGATCGCCCCAGTGGTCGAGGCATCCGCGCGCGGCGACGCCGGCAGGAATATCGAAGCTCACCTCAACCGCGCCAGCAGGGACATCTCCCACATGGCCGAGGCCATGAAAGCACTGGCCGAAGAGGCGCCTTCCTTCTCGCCAGAGCCGCTCGCTCTGGAGACCTTCCTAGAACCGCTGGCGCAAATGAATTCATCCAGCCAGGCTCATCCGGTGTCCGTGCAAATCGATGCGGCGGCGCCCCGACTCAGGGCCAATCCGAAACAGTTGACCAGACTGTTCGCTCTCTTGGTCTCCCACGTCTCCGCCTTGGCTCCGGCCGGCGCGCGCATCACCGTCAGCGCAGAAAGGGCCGCTGAATCCCAAGGCGCGGAAAGGGCGAAAATCAGCGTCTCGGATGAATCCGCCGAGTGGACTTCCGAGCAGCGGACGCGCCTGTTCGCTCCTTTCAGTTCTTTTGATCAGGGCGACGACATTTCGGGGCTCGATTTAGCCGTTTGCTTCTTCATCGTTTATCACCACGGCGGGCGCATCAAGATCCTCGGCGAACGTTCGTCAAAAGTTGCTGTCGAACTGCCCGTCGATCCTACCGCAGACATCGGCACCCCGCCGCCGTCAAACCAGCTTGCCAATCTCTTTCGCCAGGATCTCCGCCTGGCTTGAACGGCCAGCGCAGAATTGGGTTTGACGGTCATCGATTGCGAACTCCGACTGGAAAGTTGAACGTCGGGTGTCTCGCGTGGTATATTCTCGCAAATCGGCGTCTCCTTCCTGAATGAAACCGAATGACGCAGCTTGGAACCGGAAAAGGCATGCCCTCATGGTGGGCCTAAAGGAACCTAAGGCCCGAATGGAGGTTGTCGCTGACATCCGACGATTGGGCTCCGGAGCCGCGGAGTTCTTGCCTTCCCTTGTCAGAGCGTTCGAAGACTCCCGGTCAAAAGCCGGGGCGTTTCTGAGCTTCTCCACTCCCGACTCCGGTTCGGCCGCGGGGGAAAACACCGTCTATCTCATGGAGACATTGCAGTCGGAAGAAGCTGAGTTCCGGCGCAGCGTTGTCATCGCGTTAGGCGAAATCGGATCGGGGACCGAAAAGGTGATCCGAGTGCTGATCAAAGCGTTGGAAGATCCGGACCCCGGTGTGCGCACGGCCGCCGGAGGCGCGCTCGGACGCATGGGATTGGCGGCCAATGTGGCCATACCGGCGCTGCTTAGAGCCTTGGGAGACTCGAAAGAGTTCGTTCGGCAGATCGCTGCCCGCGCCCTGGCCAAGATTGATCCGGACGACTCGAGGATTGTCCAACCGCTGATTGATGCCTTGAAGGACCGTTCCCCCGGGGTTCGACTCTCCGCTGCCGAAGCCTTGGGCGAGACCCGTCCGAGCCAGGAAACGGCGTTACAGCTCGCCAACGCTCTTCTGGACCCGTCCCCTTCCGTCCGCATCGCAGCCGCCCACAGTCTGGCGAAATTCGGCCCGACCGCGCGGCCGGCTGTCCCCGCATTGACCCGGGCGCTGGACACGCGTTTCGATTCTGTTCGGAAAGCCGCCATCACGGCCCTGGATCGCATCGGAGCCTGAAATCAGCAATTCTCCTTTTGGCATCTGGTGCGGTCCGGAACCGTAAGGCGGACACTCCTGTCCGCACATTTTCGAGGTTATCGCCGACAGAAGTGTCCGCGTTACGGACAAAAGGAGAATTGCTGGCCTGAATTCGTTGGCAGTTGTCGCTGCGGGACAAGCGTGCTATCAGAACACGATGCGATTTCTGTTTCGATGGGCGTTTCGACTTTTCCTCGTCGCCGTTGTCTTGGTCGTGGCGCTGGTGCTGCTGAAGGATACCCTTCTCAAATCCTTCACCGAACACCGGATTCGCTCGCAGACCGGACTGGATGTGAAGATCGACCGTTTGCGGGCCGGGCTTTTCTCCCCAACCCTCACTCTGGAAAACCTCAAACTCTACAACACGGCCGAGTTCGGAGGCTCGTTGCTGCTGGATCTTCCCGAACTCCATCTGGAATGCGATCGCAGCGCCCTCGCCTGGCGAAAGCTGCATTTCAAGTTGATCCGGCTACATCTGAACGAACTGAATGTCGTGGCCAGCCAGGACGGGCGCACAAACATCGTCGGCTTCGTCAGCGAACTCCAGAGATGGTCCTCCACAAGTGACGGCGACCGCGCGGCCAGAAATTTCGAGTTTGCAGGCATTGACGTCCTGAATTTGACGCTGGGCAAAGTTCGGTATTCCAATCTGAAACAACCGGGCAAGAACTTGGAAGCTCAGTTCGGGCTGAAAAACGAGATTCTCACACACATCAGAACGCTGCCAGACCTCTGCAACCTGATCATGAACATCCTGATG